>DASVSA010000132.1:0-9091 GCA_036388335.1 Longimicrobium sp.
CGCACTCGCGCCGGGCGACCCGTGGCGCTGGGCGTCGGTCAGCAAGCAGGTGACCTCGGTGCTGGTGATGCAGCAGTTGGATGCGGGCCGTCTCTCGCTTGACGCCACTGTCGCCGACGTCCTCCCGGGCTTCCGCGGGCCCACGGCGCGGCAGATCACCGTGCGCCAGCTCCTGCAGCACACCTCGGGGCTTCCCAACCCGACGGACACCCCCGGCGCCGACGACATCCCCGGCTTCTACCGCACTCCCGTGCGGCGCGGCTCGGTGGATGGAGCCGCGGCGGCCGGGTACTGCTCCGGGCCCGCCAAGACGCCCCCGGGCGCGCGCTTCGAGTACAACAACTGCGACTACCTCGTCCTCGGCGCCATCCTGGAGCGCGTAGCGGGGATGCCGTACGCCGCCCTCCTGGAGCGCCGGATCGCCCGCCCGCTCGGCCTGCGCACCCTGCGCGTCCGCCGCTCCGGCGACCGCCCCGAGCGCGTGGCCGGGTACCTGGAATCCGGCGCGCGCGACACGGCGCTCGACCTGGGCACGTACAGCGCGTCGGGCGGCCTGTACGGCACGCCGCGCGAGCTCCTGGCGTTCGACCAGGCTCTGCTGCGCGGCACGCTGCTCTCCCCCGCCTCGCGCGAGCAGCTATGGGCCGGCGACCCGAAGCTGGGGTACGCCGCGCTCGCGGTGTGGTCGTTCCCGGCGCGGCTGGCGGGGTGCGCGCAGCCGGTGCAGCTCGTGGAGCGGCGCGGCCACATCGGCGGCATCCAGGTGCGCAAGGCTCACCCACGACCTTCTCAGTGCCGCCCTCTGCCCCGCCGCCACGCCGGGTTGACGGAAACGCAGGTCGGGGTTAGCTTCTACTCCTCGAACGCGCCGGGCAATGCGTTCGAGGTCGGACTCGGGACGTGGCGCAGCCCGGTAGCGCACCTGAATGGGGTTCAGGGGGTCGCCGGTTCAAATCCGGCCGTCCCGACTGGTTGCAAGCGAAGGCCCGACATCAGCTTACGATGTCGGGCCTTCGCTATGTCATCAACTCCCGTTCGGTGAGTCGATTGGTGAGCTTCACCTCACTCTGATACTGGAAAACCCATGGGTCACCCTTCCCTTTGGAGCACGATGGCTGGAGCGCCCGTCTCCTGTTCGAGCCGTTGTGTCGGCGAGAGAGTTACCGCGTCTCGCATCGTGTCCTCCCGCTGACACCTTGCGCGTCGTGCCCACCGTGCACCGCGGCATTCCGTAGGGCACCGCACGCCGATAGCCCCGCGCCTCAGCCGTGCCGAGGCCAGTAACCTGCTCAGTGCGTGCGATAACGGCGAATGGTCGCAGGACCGACTTTGGTGTAGACGCGCACCGAGGGTCCCCCCAAACCCACCTCTCCACTAATCCACTGCGTACTAGGAGCGGCACCTAAATAAAGTTTATTCATCTCTATCGGAGGGCCGCTTCGTGTGCCGGCCTCCAACTGGGCGGAGTATTGTTCAGGGATGTCGAGGAACATTGGCCCGTTTTCGGTAGCGACGTCCAAGCCCCTGCCCTCCCACGATCGACCATCAAGGGTGACGTGCACCGGCCCGTTGCCGGTACGGCCGTGGACGTAGCCCCCGACATGGGTGAGCGACAGCGGACCGGAGTTCAGCTCGGCCGAGATGTCACCCTTGACCCCGGTCACCGCGAGGGGCCCGGTGTTGGCGCGTAGCACCAGATCGGAGTTCCTCGGCACGTGAACCACGAACAAAACCATCCACGCAGCCTCCGCCCCGTCCAGATCCGCCCGGATTTCACCACGCGATGCTCGAACGCTGACTCGCTTGAGAATTTCAGTCGAGTTCGCCATATCGGCACCACGTGCCTGCAAGCGTGCTTCCACATGCACACTGTCGCGGTCCCAACCGACGACCTCCGCGCCTCCCGCCCCAGTGACGGTTAGACGGGTGGTTCCGTTTGCACGGAACCCGAGTTCGCGGACCTCGCACACCTCTTCTTGTGTCTTGCAGCGGCCGAGCCATCCAGCGGCGTCGTTCTGCGCGTGCGCCGCTCCAGTACCCAGTGCGGAAGCCAGCAGCGCGCCAACCGCGATTGTGCGTTTGATCAGATTCATTCTCCTAGCGCTCCAGATTGGGTTGTTGAGAACTCCGGCCGAGTACGGGTTTGCGGCGGTGAGTCTCTGGGAATTCGCACCGAAGGTGACCGTCCCATCGGGCCGTACGCGACCACCAGGGCTAACCCGAGCGGACCTGTGGTGGCTGCCGTCGTGACCCCTTCTGAACTCACATCGAGCGCCGCAGCGGATTGCCAGTCGCGAAGGGGTGCCCCGATTTCCTACGGCGTGTGGGCAACACGCCGTGAGTAACGGAGCGAACGCCCCGGTGGGCGCGCACGAGGCCGCGGGCCTCCACGTTGCCGCCCAAGGTGCGGGCGGTGAAGCGCACACCGGCGGGAACGCGCACCGTGAAGTTCACCGCCTCCGCGATACGGACTTTGCTGTGCGACGTGCACCGGCCGGACGAGGTGCCGACGCGCGCGTCGGGGTACTCCACGCAGAAGGTGACGCCGTCTTCGAGCTGCACCACGCGCACGGGAACGCGGCGGCCGCGCATCTCGCCCGTCACCTCCAGCGTGGAGCCGTCGGCCGGCTCGGCGTGGATGTCGCCGGCGATGGCGACGATCTCTACCTCCCGCCGGCCGTGAGGTGCCCGCTCCAGCGGAATTCATCGCCGCGTTGGGCGGCAAGCGGGGCGCCGGCGAGCACCACCGCGGCGGTTACGGTCAGGTTGCGCATCTCGGTCTTCCGTAGGTGAGGGGATCATTGGCCGTGGGCCTACCTGATGCCGCCTGGTTAGAAAAGGGCTAGAAGCTGAGGACACAGGTCCTCTGTGTGACGCCGAGCGCAGCACCGTGATGGGACCCACGCGGGTGGCGCGCCGCACCGGGCCCAGGAGCGCCACGGCGGCGCAGAGGGCCAGGAGCGCGGCCGAGAGGCCGAGCGCAACGGGATCGAAGGGCGGGTCGCGGTACAGGAGGTCGCGGAGCGCGCGGCCCATCAGGACCACACCCGCGGCGCCGCCCACCAGGCCGGCCGCCATCCACCCCGCGCCCTGGCGCAGCACCAGCGCGGCGATGGCGTGGGGGGGAGCCGAGCGCCACCCGCACCCCGAACTCCCGCTCCGCCAGGTGGAACTCGGGCTCGTCGGCCACTTCCTGGCCGGGCTCGCGGCGAAAGGCGTGCGCATGCCGCTACATCGCCCAGGCGGGCGCCTGCGTGGCCCCGATGGCCTGCGTCACCGCGGCCGCGAAGCGCGTCCACACGGTGCTCTGCTCGCGGAACTGCCGCTCCCCCCCGGGGGTGAGTTGGTAGAACTTCGCGCGCCGGTTGTTGTCCGAGACGCCCCACTCGCCCCGGATCCACCCATTCCGCGTCATGCGGTACAGCGCGGGGTAAAGCGATCCCTCCTCCACCCGCAGCACGTCGCCCGTCGCGTTCTCGATCCACGTGGCGATGCCGTGCCCGTGCATCGGCCCCCACGAGAGCGTCTTGAGCACCAGCAGCTCCAACGTCCCCTGCAGCAGCCCTGCCTCCTTTGCGACCACGCTCCACCCCCGTTCAGTGCGTTCCCTATGCACGTCTAAGGGAGAAGGGTACTCCAGTTCCCTTAGACGCGCAAGGGGAACGAAGAGCAAGGCTCCTCGTCCGCCTGTTCCGGCCGTGTGCCGCCCGCGGTTCAGCGCTGCGGGACGATCCGTGCTCCCAGGGCGCGGCCGGCCTGGTCCGCGACGGCTCTGTCACATCAACGAGGCGCGAAGGCGGCGGGGACGCTGAGGGCGCACGATTCTCAGCCGGCAGGTGAGCTCAGGTCACGCTGAGCCCACGGCCTCCTGCAAAGAGGTGAAGCTCGCCTTCGGTGCGCTGCGCCATTCGGAGGCCCAGAAGGAGGTTGCGCCAGTATACCCGGCCAGTGGGGCTCGCGACGGTGAGCCGGAGAATGATGAACGCGATGCATGCGGCTACCGCCGAAGGGTCGCCCTGCTTCGCCGACAAGACACCGGCGGAGCGGAGGAAAGACTCGTTCCAGAAAACCCGGACCGCGCCCGCTCGGCGACCCTCCCCGAGAGCCGCGCCTGCCGGAAGTACGACGTCTGATGGTGGAGGTTCTCCACGATTCCCAGCGCCTGTACCGCCCCGCGTGAACCACGGTTTCCGGTTTGAGCACCCGCCGAACCTGGCGAAGTATGGACAGGGGGATTCTGACCCGTCTCCCACCGGTACGCCACAGATTCGCATGCTCGGGACGTGTCGCGTCTTCGGAATCGAACACGCAATTCCCACATCCGCACGGGCGCTCCAAACCGACCCGGAAGCAAGACCACCGAACACCTCTTCGCGGTGCTCTCTCTGGCACTCGCCTCAGTGGGCCTGTACGGGGTCATCTCGTTCGACGTCGCGCAGCGTTCGCAGGAGATCGGCGTTCGGCTCGCACTGGGTGCTGAGTCGTCCGGAGTGCTGCGCCTAATCCTCCGTCAAGGGCTGCGGCTCACCGCACTCGGCGTCGTGCTTGGCCTATTGGGTTCCGTGGCACTCTCACGATTTCTCGGCAGCCAACTCTACGAAGTGGGTGCGATGTGTCCACTCACCTTCGTCGCGGTGGTCGTGATCCTTTTCACCGTCGCAACCGCCGCGTCGCTCGTCCCCGCACGACGTGCGACGCGCGTGGACCCGCTCGTCGCCATGCGATCGGAGTAGCTGATCGATCCCGTACGCACGCATCTAGCGCGGCGCGGAAGGAAGCAGAAGAACGCCCATGACACGGATTCCTGAGCGCTCCTCCGCCTCGGTGAGTGACTCGGTTGGTTGAGTGCAACAAGACGGCCCAACAGGCCGCCGAACGCCAACAATACACTAGCGAAAGCCGCGTAGTTTCTACGTTTCGCATCCAGATGCGTCGTTGACCCCCGAATGGGGTTCAGGGGGTCGCCGGTTCAAATCCGGCCGTCCCGACTGTGGTAAAGAACGCCCCCGCAACGGCTTCCGTTGCAGGGGCGTTCTGTTTGCGCCCCATGGCGCGTACCGTCTGCGAGAGGAGCGACTACCGCCCGCCCGACCCTGGGGGCCGCTTCACGCCCCCGGCGGCCCGTGTGGCGCTAGCGCGAGCCCGGAGCTGACGCAGGCGGCGGTCGCGCCCGCAGGTGGTGCGGTAGAAGCGGTAGCGGACGGGGTTCTTTTTGTAGTACGCCTGGTGGTACTCCTCAGCGCGGTAGAACGCGGCCGCGGGGACGATGACGGTCGCGATCCGCCGGCGCAGGCGCCCAGACCGCTCCACGGCGCGCAGAGATGCCTCGGCCAGGCGGCGCTCCTCCTCGTTCGCCACGAAGATGGCGGACGTGTACTGCGGGCCGCGGTCGCAGAACTGCCCGCCGGAGTCCACCGGGTCCACGTTGCGCCAGTACACGTTCAGCAGCTGGGCGTAGCTCACCCGCTTCGGATCGTATCTCACCTGCACGGCCTCGCGGTGCCCGGTCCGTCCGCCGGAAACCTGCTCATATGTCGGGTTCGCCACCCGCCCGCCGGTAAAGCCGGAGACCGCGTCGACCACGCCGGGGACGTGCTCGAAGTCCGATTCGGAGCACCAGAAGCACCCCGCCGCGAAGGTGGCGACCGCGAGCTGCGCCTCCGCGGGGGCGCCCCGCACGGAGGCCGCCGCGAGCGCGCCGCCCAGGAGCGCGGGCACGGCGCGGCGCAGCCATCCACGCCCGGGCCTCATGCGCGCGGCTCCGGCAGCGCTTCTCCCGCCGGCACGCACCGCAGCGCCACCCCGTTGTTGCAGAAGCGCTTGCCGGTGGGCGGTGGTCCGTCCGGAAAGACGTGCCCCGGGGGGCCGCCGCAGCGCGCGCAGTGGTACTCGGTACGCGGGCGGACGAGCTTGTAGTCGCGCTTCGTCTCCACGTGGCCGTGGATCGATTGGAAGAAGGTGGGGCACACGGTGCCGCTGTCGAACCTGGCGTCCGAGGTGAAGAGCGGGAGGAGGCAGGCGGCGCACAGGTACGTGCCCTCGCGCTTCTCCAGGTTCAGCGGGCTGGTGCCGCTCCGCTCGGTGCCCTCCCTGACGAGCACGTGGTAGGCGGGGACTGGGACGATCTCCCGCCACTCCGCGTCGGTCTTGCGGAGGGGCTGAAGCGCCGGATCGGTCGAGTTGCTCATGGTGACCCCACGTGGATGAAGCGCTTGCCGGGCCGCATGCGCCTCAGTGCGGGGGAAGGCGCAGCGTGGACCTGGCTTCGTCCAGCCGCTCCCCCGGGACGTAGACCGTAATACCCCTGGGGGTCCGGCCCGCGAACGCCGCACCGAAGATCTCGGGCTCGCCCCCCCGCGCAGCACCGGGATGTCGTACGCGGCGACGACGGCCTCCGCCGCGTCCGCTTCGTAGCCGGCACCGAACTCGGCGACGGGGCTCCACTCCGGTGTCTGGGTCATGGCTGGCTCGCCGGGTTCGGGTGGATCAGGGGACGCGGGCGCCGTGCTCCACGGAATCTCGCATCGGCCCCGCGGTTCATCCATGGGACGATGGTGTCGGGCGCGGCTCCCGATGTCGCTGAGGACAACGGGTGATGGGTGGACCCGTCCACGCGCAGCAGGTCGTAGCACCGGGTCCAGTCCATCGGCCCGATACCGGTGACCGCGCGCCCGTGCATCCACGCCGCCGCGGGATTCACCTGCCGCAGGCGCCCATCCGCGTAGGTGACGATGACGCCGGCCGGCATCTGCTCCACCACGGAATCCAGCAGCCGGACGCCCCGCGCCGGGATGCGCGCGGCCACCGGTGGTTCCAGGTAGACCCGATCGGTCGAGTTTGGGACATGGCCTCCTCCGGTGCGGTGGCGCGCTCGCCGGCGGCCGATGCATGGGTGAGGGGCACTCTCCCGGCGGGCATGCTCCGGGCTTCGCTGCTACGATGCGAACAACGGCGCCCCGCTTCCATGGGACGATGGTATCGGCTCCCGGACGCGGCGGGCGGCGCACACCCCCAAAAACGCAGAGGCCCGGCAGCCATGATCGGCTGCCGGGCTTCTGTACTGGTGTGGCGGCGCCCATGGGCGCCACCGCGCTCTCCTCGGTGTTATCCGCCCAGCGGGAAGGCGCAAACGGAAGGAGGCACTGAAGGGGCGATTGTGTCACACCAAGGGGCCAGCATGCCACACGACCGTCGGGACTTCTCCTCCGACATCCTCTATCTGGGCGTGGCGCAGAGGGAGTGCCCGCTCATCAACGGCTCACTCGCGCCGCGCGGCCGCTACGGCTTGTGGATGGGTGCAACAAGTCCGCACAGGTACCTTCGATCGCGCCCAAACAACGCATGCCTTGCCTCCTGGAATGGACGCCGAGCCCGGGATCTCCACGCGGATCTTCAGCCTCCGCGCACGAGGCGGCGGAGCTCGGTGGGGGTCACGCCGACGCAGTGAAGAAACGTGCGGTAGAACGCCCGCGGGCTTCCGAACGCCGCCAGGCGCGCGATCTCGCCCGTGGAGAGCGACGTGGTCGCCAGCAGCTCCTGCGCGCGCCGCACCTGGAACTGCCGGAAGGCGTCGGCGGGGGAGCGGCCGGTGGCGGCGCCGTACTCGCGCGTGAGCCGCTCGCGCGAGACCTCCAGCATTCTCGCCATCGCGGCTACGCGCGGCGCGCGCCCGGCGCGAAGGCAGTGCTCCATGAACTCGCTCGTCAGTGCGTCCCATTCTTCGACGCTGCGGCTCACCGCGCCGCCCGCGGGAATCGTGGATGACCGGCACGCGCGCCCTCCCGCCGGCCCGCGCCGGGGCAGCGGCGCATTGGACGGCGTTGCGCACACGCCGTGTCCATCACTCACGGCGCACGCGGAGGAGGCCGAAAACTGGTCACAAAATGTCACTTGTCGCATCCGGGCGATTGGCGCATCCATGAAACAGGGCGGGCACCCCACTGGCGCGTGTGACGACCGCAAGGCTGAAGCCATCCACCGGACCGAGGGTCGCGCAAAGCATGCCGTCGGAGCCCATGCCGACCGCCGGGGACCCTCGCCGCACCCCGCGAGGCATCATCCCCCGCAATCCCGTACCAGCTCACGAAGCCCCGCACTCCCGGCCCAGCGCATGCATCCCCCAGGCGCGGGACGCGGAGCTTTGACGTCCTCATGCCGCCGGAATCCATGAGTGCACGTCCGACTCTCCTGACCGATCCTAATGTGCCCAACCGCCAGCCAGACTGATCCACTCCCCAGCGACGACGAGGTGCCGACGCTGGTCGCGGCCAGCGTGCGCCTCTACCGCGAGGGCATCAGCCTCAGCCTCCAACGCAACCCCAGGGTGCGCGTGGTTGGCACGGCGGGCGACGCGCGCGAGGTGCTGGCCGCCGTGGAGCGGAGCGCGCCCGACGTGGTGCTGCTGGACGTGTCCATGCCGGGCGCGCTGCAGCTGGTGCACGACATCCGCCAGGTGGGGGCCAGGGTAAAGGCGGTCGTGTTCGCGGTGGACGAGGACCACGAAGACACGGTGATGGCGTGCGTGGAGGCAGGCGTGGCCGGCTGGGTGGGGCGCGACGGATCGCTGGATCACCTGGCCCGCGCGGTGCTGAGCGCTGCGCGCGGCGAGCTGGAGTGCTCGGCGCGGGTGGCGGCGCTGCTCTCCAATCGCGTAGCGGCGCTGGCCCGAACGGGACGCGCCGCGCCGCCGGGCGTGCAGCTCACCCCGCGCGAGTGCGAGGTGGCGGAGCTGATCAGCCGCGGGCTCACCAACAAGCACATCGCGCGCACCCTCGCGATGCAGCCCGCCACCGTGAAGAACCACGTGCACCACATCCTGGAGAAGCTGGACGTGCCCACGCGCGGCGAGGCCGGCGCCCTGCTGCGCAACCTCCATCTGACCGGTTCCGGCTCGCGATCCTGATCCCACGCCCCGCCGCGTATCTGGCCGTTCCCTGATCGCCGATTCACGCGATCCCCTTCGGGCCGCCCTCCTTTATCGGTGGGCGGCCCGTTGGCCTGCAGGCCGGTGTCCGTACACCCCTGAACAACGCTGGCGGTTGATCGGAAGACGGCGGCGTACCGTCATCCGCCATCCCGAATGCGCCGTGAC
>DASVSA010000133.1:0-2991 GCA_036388335.1 Longimicrobium sp.
GATGCGGCGATGACCGGGAAGGGGAGCGGGCAGAGGATGGTGCGCCGGGAGCGGCTCGAAGGGCACGCGGGCGCACGACAGGATTGACAGAATTGATCTACCAGTTTAACGTTTTGCACCACAGGAAGGGTAGACAGAGCCGCCACAGGCCCCGCTCGGCACAGCGCCCGAGCCAGGGGCTTTTTCGTTTTCGGGCCCCAGCCCGCGCCCGGCTGTCCGGCTACAACCGCCGGGCAGGGGGCCGGGACCGCACGAGCGCAGCGGCGCCGGCCGCGCCAACCTCCACCCCATGACCAGGAGCCAGCCAGTGGCGGACCCCATTCTCGAACCACGCAAGCGACAGGGAAGCACCATGGGCACCCTGATCGCCAGAGTCACCGATTCGTCGAACCTCGTCCGCGAGGTCAACTTCTACCGGAGACTGCCCACCCAGGCCGCGCCGGGCTCGGGCCCATATCCGGCCGACATCGTCCGGCGTCCCACGCCCGGAGCGGGGGTTTACGAGTACGACTTCGTCCTGGACACCGAGCTCGACACCATGGGGATGATCGAGCTGGTGCTCGAGGACGGCAGGACGATCCGCAGCGCCGAGCAGCTCTTCGTGCGCCGCAACGTGGACGCGGGGGCAAGCCTGCCGCTCACTGGCGGGACGCTCACGGGCCTCCTGACCACCCCGGGGCTCGTCTCCACCGCCTCGATCAGCTCCCGGATCGCGTACTCGGACTCCAGCGGAGGCGCCAGTCTGTCGATGGCGAACACCAGTGGCGCCCGCCGCTTCGTCTTCGGCCTCATCGGCGCCGAGAGCGGCTCCAACAACGGCGGGAACCTCGCGCTCTGGGGGTACGGCGACACCGGGAGCGGCCTCGGCTCGCCGATGACCGTGACCCGCTCGAACGGCGTGGTGAACTTCGGGACCACGCCCACCGTGGCAGGCTCGGCGGTGGCGCTCGCGTCGCACCTCTCGGGCTACCTCCCACTGGCGGGTGGCACCATGAACAACCAGCTGGTGGTGAAACGTGACGTCGGGACGACGCCGGCTTATGGGGACGGGCAGCTCGTGCTCAACAGCAACGGCGCGAACCCGGTGGTGCTCGGCCTCCTGCGGCAGGGGCACACGGCGCTCGCGCTGCGGCACGCGTCGGCGTCCCTGCTGGAGCTGGTGAACGACCTGGGCGGGTACGCCACCTACGCCGGGGCCGCCTTCGAAACCCGGGGCGGCAACACGTCGTGGGGCAACGCCCGGCTCTACAACGGCAACGAATGGGGCGGCGGCACGCTCGCCTACCCCACGGTGGGGAGCGGCGCCGGCGGAGGCATCATGCTGCGCAGGCCCCACGTCCCCCACTTCGGCGACGGCTCTTACGTCCGCATGGCCACGGACACGGCGGTGAGCTCCTACTGGGACATGGGCGCGATGGGAGACGAGTTCAAGGTGAGGCGAAGCGCCTCGTCGGCGTCTTTCCTGATCGACCGCCAGGGCGCCGCGTGCATCGACCGCACGGACAGCTGGACGGGGGACATCGAGAGCACGCGCAACCACCTTCACCTGCGCGCCGCGTCCGACGTCGCCAGGCGCCTCACGCTCACCTACAGCGCCACCGGCGGCCCGGGCAACAACGGCTACGGCGTGATCGCGGCGGGACGCGTAGGGGTGGGATGGACGCTGCTCGCCCTTCAGCCCGCGGGCGGGGCCGTGTGCGTGGGCCCCGTGCCGGTAGCCGACTACGCCCTGAACGTGAACGGGCCGGTCTTCACGACCGCCGGGCTGGTGAGCGGCTCCACGGAATGGCTGGCGTCCAGGGCTCACCGATCGAGCATCCACGGCGTCGAAAGTCACGTGCTCACCCGCAGCCAGGAGGGGATCTCGATGCAGTACCAGAATGGGACTCCGGCGGGCTACGTCGCGTTCGACGGGAGCGGCTTCGGGCTGAAGCACGGCGGCGGTGGATGGTCGGTGCTCACTACGGCCGGCGGCGTCAAGCTGCACGGGCAGGTAGTGGACGAGGCGGGCAACACGTTCGCCACCTCGCTCAGCGGCACCGGGAGCCCCTCGATGGCCGCCCGCGAGGGTGCCATCTACATCCAGTACTGACCATGGGAGTCGAACGGCACAACGGCGCGGGGTGGGCCGGCCCCGCGCGGGCCACCTACACGCTCTTCGAGAAGAACGTCGCTTACGGCGGCCCCCCCATCTGGCTGCGGGCGCGCAACATCTGGCGCAGGACGGGGGGACATTGGCACTACACCTCCGCCGGCTACGCCCCGGCTGCCGACATCATCCGCGTGGAGCTACAGACGCTGCTGAAGACGTACAACGGCCAGCCGGCAGTCGCGCCGGACGCCAGCAGTCCCGACGCGGGCGAATCGCCGATGTACTGGGAGTCGACGGTCGTGGTGACCCCCGGACCCACCTGCGCCGGGTACGGGATCTGGTACCGCCTGATGAACCCCGAGACGAGCTGGGCGTTCGCGGGATCGTTCAGCCCGGGCGAGCACCCTATGAGCGTCTTCAACTACTCGCCGCTGCTCCGCGCGGTACAATGGTGCGTGACCGCGTGGGACGGCGCCGCTCCGGGGGGCAATTCGCTTCCCACCGGACAACAGGGGTTCAGCCGCTTCGAGCTCGGCTGAGCGCACCAACCAGCCGCGGGCGGCGAGACCGCCCGCGGCGCACCCACCAACCGGTACGCAGATGATGACGCTGGAGATGAGCACGGCAGAGCTCGCCGGGGCCTCGCAGGCCCTGGCCGAGCTGATGAAGGAGAGCCGCCCGTTCCGCCTGGGGCTCGCGCTGCGGCGCGTGGCGCGCCAGGTGGAGGCCGCGGTGAACGACGCGGCCGAGCTGGAGCGCGGGATCGTGGAGCGCCACGCCCGCCGCGACGGGCGGGGCGAGCTCGTCCCCGGGCGCGACGCGGCGGGCGAGGTGCAGCCCGGCACCGTGGAGATCGAGGACCCGCGCGCGTGCCACGCGGAGTTGGACCAGCTGCGGCA
>DASVSA010000134.1:0-2389 GCA_036388335.1 Longimicrobium sp.
GCGGAGTGCGTAGTGCCTAGTGCCTGGTGCCTGGTGCCTGGTGCCTGGTGCCTGGTGCCTGGTGCCTGGTGCCTGGTGCCTGGTGCCTGGTGCCTGGAAGTCCCGAGTCGGGAGTGCCATGTGGTTCACTAGGCACTCGGCACTAGGCACTCGGCACTGCCGTTCCTTGCACACCGCGCACCGCCGCGCTCACTGCCTGCGCACACCGAGCACGAAGGCGGCCACGCCGTCGATCAGGGGCGGGGCCACGGGGAGCGCGGGGTCCGTGTAGGACGCCATCTGGCGTGCAGGGTCGGCGGGGACCTGCTTGAGGACGTGGTTCATCCCCTCCACTTTCAGCAGCCGCGAGGCGGGGAGGGCGGCGTGCAGCGAGTCCGCGTCGGCCGTGCTCACCTGGATGTCGGTGGTCCCCTGCGCCACCAGCACGGGCACGCGCAGCTGGGCGATCTCGCGCGCCGGGTCGCGGCGCAGCCACGAGATCAGGTACGGCTGCACGCCGGGGCGATAGAGCGCCGCCAGCACCGGCGGTACGCTGTCGCGCGTGCGCCCCGCCTCCAGCGCGGCCAGGATGGAGTCGCTCTGCGCGTTGAGCGCCGCGGGGAGCCGGGGGCGAAGCTGGTCGCGCAGGATCTGCCCGGCCCGCCGCCCCGCGCCGGCCACGGACACGAAGGCGTCCGCCCCCGCCTGCCGCGCGGCCACCATCCCGATCAGCGATCCCTCGCTGTGCCCCAGCACCGTCACGGTGGAGAAGCGCGGGTCGGCGCGAAGCTTCCGCACCCACCCCTCGGCGTCGCCGATCAGGTCGTCGAAGCGGATGTCCACCTCGCTCGTGAGGGCGCCGGCGCTCCCGCCCACCCCGCGCTTGTCCACGCGCAGCGACGCGATCCCCTTCGAGGCCAGCCCCTCGGCCAGCAGGCGCAGGCTGTTGTTGGCCCCCAACCCCTGCGTGTTCCCGTTGCGGTCGGTGGGCCCCGACCCCGCGATCACCAGCACCACCGGCACCCGTCCGCTGTTCGCCGGCAGGAGCAGCGTTCCGGCCAGCGTTCCGCTCGCGCTGCGCAGCTCCGCCGCCTCTTCGCGCGTCTGCGCCTGCCCGGGAATGGCGGCCAGGAGCAGCAGGGCCGCGACCAACATCCTCTTCATCACAACGACTCCGGTTTCAGGGACGAGCAACAAGCTACGCGCGCACCCGTGCCTCCCGCGAGAGCGCGGCCAAACTGCATGGCTCACACGGAGACACAGAGGCACAGAGACAAGTTCCCCTCTGCGCCTCTGTGTCTCTGTGTGAGCCCGTTCCGGAAGTTGCGTATCCGGAGAAGGTGCTCTATTTTTGTTGCGATTGACCTATATTTGGTGCGGTGAGGCATGCAGATCAGAACCGCGCGAGGCGCCGATCATGTTGTTCCGCACACTGGACGCGATTCTGGGGACGACGACCAAAGTCCAGATGCTCCGCTCGTTGCTCCCGCTCGACTCGCCTGTCACCGGACGTGAGGCACGGCGGTTGGCGGGCGTTCGGTCGACGGTCGGCGCGATGACGGCTCTCAACGAGCTCACGGCGCTGGGTGTCCTGCTCCGGGGCGGCAGTCCGAGCACTCACCAGTACCGCGTGAACCGGACGCACGAGATGGAGCCTGCCCTCCGCGCGCTCTTCGACGCGGAGCGGCGGCGGACGGAGGTGCTGAAAGGGATTCTGAACGAGGTGCTGACGCAAGCAGGAGTGCGAGCATCGGTCCGGTCGGTGGTGCTGTTCGGCAGCCAGGCGCGCCAGGAGGCTCGTCCCGACAGCGACCTGGATCTCCTCATTATTGTCGATGCTCCTGATCGCGTCGCGGAAGTGGAGCGTGCGGTTACCGACTCGGCCACGGAGATCTGGAACCGCTTGGGACTGCGCGCGGCGGGGATCGTGGTTCCCGCCGACCGGGCTCGCGAGCGCCTCGAAGAAGGGGACTCACTCATGGAAGCCATCCGCGCCGAGGGACGCAGCCTGCTCGGCGAGCCATTCAACGACGCGGTAGAGCAATGGTCGGCATCGGCAGGTCGAAGCGGGAGGATCGCACCCGTGCATCGAGGTACCACGAAGTCGGCCGAGCGCTCCTGAAGACGGCGAGCGACCTCGAAGCCCTCGCCGATCCCCGGTACGGCAACGCCCTCGCGATGATCGCCATTCACGCGGCAATCGCCTTCACCGATGCGCTGACGGTGGCGTACCGGGAGCTCAAATCAACAGACGGGGACCACACGAGGGCGGCCGATCTCCTCGTCCACGCCCTGGGCCACCGGGCCGACGCCGACCACGTGCGGCGTCTGCGCGGAATCCTGAACGCGAAGAGCAGCGCGTCGTACAGCGGCAACTTCTACACGCTCGGCGACGGCATCCGGGTGCTGG
>DASVSA010000135.1:0-8503 GCA_036388335.1 Longimicrobium sp.
CCTCCCGGAAGGGGACTCGGCCTCCGCCTCGTCTCCCAAGCCGAAGGGCAGGAAAACACAGGAGGTGACGGCGTAAGGGCTCGTCCCCCACTGGGACATTTCGGCCGCCAGAATGGAGACAAACCGACCCGGCGTTGACACCTCCGACATCTGCCGCTCAGCACGGGTCGACCAGCGTCACTCCCATGGGTCTAGTTCCAGTCAGCATCTCTAAAACGCTCAGTAACCTACCGAGCCGCCCGTTCGCGTTCGGACAGGAAGATGCAGCTTAGGAAAAATCCGAGTGGAGCAGTGAAGATGGCGAGAGGTAGAACGATAGCAGCACCCGCGATACCACCTATCACAGTGCTGATCGCTAGTGTAGACAGTTCTCTCGCATCAATCCGCCGCTGCAGAACAGTGACATACGCCAGAGTGAAGGCGATCACCCCAACCGGAATACCGACTACCGCCGCGATTGCCAGAGCGAAGTAGAGGTCTCCCAAGCTCCAGATCGGTGATTCAGAGCGAACCACCGCGTGAAACGAGATAGCGAGTCCGGCAGTCAAGCCCCCGACGAGAAAGCCGCCTGCCGATCCCAACGTGATCACCACGATTGCCCTTGAGAGCCAGTTCTTTGCCCTATCCATAACTCCACCTCCTCCTGCTTCAAGACGTTGTTACTCGGCAGCGCGAACTAGCTGCGGGACGGGTGGCGCTCGCGTCCCTGGGCACCGCCGCTGCATACGGCTGGATCTGCTACCGGCCCGTGAAACCATAGACCAGCCCGGTCCCGAGCGGAAACGCTCCGCTCTCCGCAACGAACCCTGCCATTCCCGGAACGAACTTCGTCGGGTTGGATACAGCCCACGTGCTGGCAGCCCATACCGCAGTACTGAAACCTTTGACGGACTCCCAACCGCTGACCCGATCACTCGCCTGCGAGTAACAGAACCGGTGTGCCGCATCCATACTCTGGGCCGTCCGGCTCGCGCGCCAGGAGGTGCCGGTACAGGTAGGTCAGGATGGTGTGGCTGTCCTTGCCCGTGACGAAGCGGTCCCAGTGCCCCTGCCAGCGGATCTCGCTGGAGACCATCTGCCGGACCGTGACGCCGCTCTGCAGCTGCCCGTTCCAATAGTCCAGTCCCCCCGTGGATCCACCCACCTCCACGACCTGGGCGTACATGGCCGCCGCGAGCTCCCGGTAGGACGGGCTGCACTGCTGTGCCGCCGCGGGTGCCGCGAGCGCCGCGCACGCCAGGGGCGCGGCGACGGCGGCTAGGAGGCGGTGTTTGAAAGTTTTGCGGGGCTCGCCGCCCGGGGAGGCGAGCCTCTGCTTGACTGTGTGTCTCATCGGACGGGAGGCGTGGCCCGGGGGCGGTGGAAGAGGACGGTGAACTGGTAGCGGCCGTCTGCCAGTCGCGAGGGGCGCGCGGGCACCGTCAGGCGCCCGTCCCCCGAGCGCCCCGCGACACCGGCCGCCGCGGCGGCGAGCCGCGCGTGGACGCCGGCGGAGTCGCCGAAGGCACTGTAGAAGAGCTGCGCCGGGCCGGTCTCGCCCACGCGCATGAACACGCTCTCGGTGACGTCGCCCGCCACGCGCGTGTAGGTGGAGGCGGACGGGTCCGCGGCGATGCGGCGGAAGCCGCCACCGGGGAGCGGCTCGCTGCGCGAGTTGTCCGTCGTGCTGCGCCGGAAGCCGGCGGCCTCCAGCTGGGCGGCGGACTGCGCGGCGGGGAGGTCCAGGGGGAGGCGGAGCGGCGCCTGCGCCGCCGCTCCGCTCGCCATGAGAGAAAAAACAAGCGCAATAGGAACTTTGTGCATGGGATGTCCGGGGTTCGGCGGTAAACTATACGGCGTGTCCGGTACAGCTGGCGTACCGCAGCGAGTGCGGTGGTACAACTCCGAGTCACGACTCAGAGCGTAGCGGGTGCGGCCCCGCAACTTCCTCTGGGCATCGTGGGTGTGCCGCTACGGCTACCGGCTCACGACCTGGGACCGGCGTGGAGCCGCGCCTTCACGGGCGCGGGGGCTCGGGGGAGGGGGTGCCCGGCTGGGCCGGAGCGGGTGCGGTCATTGCCTGACAAGAACTGGCCCAAAAAGCCCCACGCGAGCGAAACGCCGCGTCTGCCGCTATCAAAAGTGCCAAGAGTATGCAGGGGAAACTCGGGCTCCGATCTCCCGCCCGAACAATAACCGAACTCACGCTCGACCCACAAGCTGCGCGGATCAACGGATGCGGTGTGAACACACGCCTGCCGTGCCGGGGGGGACAGCACCGCGGGATTCAGCGCGGGCCTGGAGCAGTGGCGGCCGCGGAAAGCTGTACAAAGCACAACCTCCTCCCCGGCACCGGATGCCAGGGAGGAGGTTCGTCGCGTCATCCGCGCCACTCCGCGCGGTCGGAATCATGAATGTCTAGATGGGCCCGGTAGGATTCGAACCTACGACCAAAGGATTATGAGTCCCCTGCTCTAACCGCTGAGCTACGGGCCCGCCGGCGCCTCAAATATAAAACGCGCCGCCCCGTTCGTCACTTGGTGCCGAACAGCCGGTCGCCCGCGTCGCCCAGGCCGGGGAGGATGTAGCCCTGCGCGTTGAGCTCGCGGTCGAGGGCGGCGGTGAACACCTGCACGTCCGGGTGGTCCTTTTGCATCCGCGCGACGCCCTCGGGGGCGGCGACCAGGCAGACGAACTGGATGCGCGCCACGCCCTGCTTCTTGAGCGAGGAGACGGCGGCGGAGGCCGAGCCGCCCGTCGCCAGCATGGGGTCCAGGACGATGAAGTGCCGCTCCTCCGGCGTCTTCGGGATCTTGAAGTAGTAGTCGACGGGCTCCAGCGTCTCGTGGTCGCGGTACAGGCCGATGTGGCCCACGCGCACCGAGGGCATCAGCCGCGCCACGCCGTCCACCATCCCCAGCCCCGCGCGGAGGATGGGGACCAGCGTGAGCTTCTTGCCGGCGATCATCTGCTCGGTGGTGCGCTCCAGCGGCGTCTCGATCTCCACGTCGTGCACGGGGAGGTCGCGCGTGACCTCGTACGCCATGAGCGTGGCGATCTCGTCCACCAGCTCTTTGAACTTCTTCTTGGACGTTTCCCGGTCGCGCAGAACCGCCAGTTTGTGGCGGATCAGCGGGTGGGCGATGACGGTCAGGTTCGGGAATTCGGTAGGCAAGGGCTCCTCCGCAGGGTTGGCCGATGTGCGTGAAGCTACGCCCTGGCGCGCCGCCGTCAACCGGCATGGATTCTGCCCGCCTGCGCGCTGGGTTTTCCGCCCCGCCGGGGCGGCGGACCTCTCCTCCGATCCCGTCCCGCACAGGCACTCCCCCATGAGCGACACGCAGCCCACCGACACCTCTCCGTACGCCGAGCTGCAGCGGAGCCTGCGCGAGTCCGCCACGCTGGCATCGGCCGTGTCGGTGCTGGGGTGGGACCAGGAGACGTACATGCCGCCCAAGGCCGCCGCCTTCCGCGGCGAGCAGATGGCGGCGCTCTCGGCCATCGTCCACGAGCGCCGCACGGACCCGCGCGTGGGCGAGCTCATCGCCGCGTGCGAGGAGGAGGCGGAGCTCCAGCGAGACGAGGAGGCCGCCGCCAGCATCCGCGCCCTGCGCCGCGACTACGACCGCGCCACGCGCCTCCCCACCCCGCTGGTGCGTGCCTTCGCGCAGACCACCTCGCGGGCGATGCACGCCTGGCGCGACGCGCGCGAGCAGAGCGACTTCGGGGCGTTCGCGCCCTGGCTGCAGGAGGTGGTGGACCTCAACCGCGAGCGGGCGCAGGCGTTCGGCATCCCCGCCGGCGGCGAGGCGTACGACGCGCTCCTGGAGGACTACGAGCCGGGGATGACGGCCGCCGAGATCCGCCGCACCTTCGACGCCCTGCGCGCGGGGCTGGCGCCCCTCATCCGCGAGATCGCGGCGTCGGGGCGCAGGCCGGACGACTCGTGGCAGCGCACCCCCATCCCCGTGGAGCGGCAGGTGGAGTTCAACCGCTGGGTGGTGGAGCAGATGGGCTTCGACTTCGAGACGGGGCGG
This sequence comes from Longimicrobium sp., assembly GCA_036388335.1. Classification (GTDB taxonomy): domain Bacteria; phylum Gemmatimonadota; class Gemmatimonadetes; order Longimicrobiales; family Longimicrobiaceae; genus Longimicrobium. The sequence goes on from DASVSA010000135.1 coordinate 4,017, forward strand.
ATGGACGTCTCGGCACACCCCTTCTGCGAGGGGATCGCGCCCGGCGACGTGCGGATGACCACGCGCTACCGCGACGACGCCTGGGCGGACGCCCTCAACTCCACCATGCACGAGACGGGGCACGCCCTCTACGAGCAGAACCTGCCCAAGGCGGAGCGCTTCGGGCAGCCCCTCGCGGAGGCGGCCAGCATGGGGATCCACGAGAGCCAGTCGCGCACCTGGGAGAACCTGGTGGGCCGCTCGCGTCCGTTCTGGGAGTGGGCGCTCCCCCGCATGCAGCAGTCGCTCGGCGAGCCGGCCCTGCACGCGCTGGACGTGGAGACGGTGTATCGCGGGATGAACGTGGTGGAGCCGGGCCTCATCCGCGTGGCGAGCGACGAGGCCACCTACAACCTTCACATCATGCTGCGCTTCGACCTGGAGCGCTCCCTCGTCACGGGCGACCTCTCCGTGGCGGACCTCCCCGCCGCCTGGAACGACCGCATCCGCGACGACCTGGGCCTGCAGGTGCCCAGCGACGCGGACGGCGTGCTGCAGGACATCCACTGGTCGATGGGCGCGATCGGCTACTTCCCCACCTACGCGCTGGGGAACCTGTACGCCGCCCAGTTCTGGGAGACCATCCGCGGCGCCCTACCCGACCTGGACGACCAGCTTCGCCGCGGCGAGTTCGCGCCGCTCACGGGCTGGCTGCGCGAGAACATCCACGCGCACGGCCGGCGCTACACGGCCCCCGAGCTCTGCCAGCGCATCACCGGCCGCCCGCTCGTCCACGAGCCGCTGCTGGCGTACCTGGAAGAGAAGCTCAGGCCGATCTACGGGATCTGAATCTCACACAGAGGCACAGAGGCACGGAGACGAATTTATCTCCGTGCCTCTGTGCCTCCGTGTGAGTTGCCGCACTCCGGCGCCCCCCTTACTTTGTGCGCTCCGACAACCACCCCAGACGGAGTCCGCGCCCTGAACGCGACCGTAGCCGCCACCGACCTCCCCTTCCCCCTCCGCGTGCGGGGCAAGGTGCGGGACGTGTACGACCTCGGAGACGCGCTGTTGATGGTGGCCACCGACCGGGTGAGCGCCTTCGACGTGGTCCTTCCCAACGCCGTGCCGCGCAAGGGAGAGGTGCTCACCCTCCTCTCGGCGTGGTGGTTCGCGCGCACCGGCGACCTCGTGCCCAACCACCTGCTGTCGGTGGACCCGGAGGAGATCGGGGCGCGCTACCCGGTGCTGGCGCCGCTGCGCGCGGTGTGGGCGCGGCGCTCCATGCTGGTGAGGAAGCTCACGCCCTTCCCCGTGGAGTGCGTGGTGCGCGGCTACCTGAGCGGCTCGGCGTGGAAGGAGTACGCGGAGAGCGGCACGCTGGCGGGCGAGCCGCTCCCCGCCGGGCTGCGCGAGAGCGACCCGCTGCCGGAGCCGCTCTTCTCCCCCGCCACCAAGGCGGAGACGGGACACGACGAGAACATCGCCTTCACCCGCATGCGGGAGATCGTGGGCGCGGAAGCGGCGGGCCGCCTCCGCGCCCATTCCCTTGCCGTGTACGAGCGCGGGCGGCAGATGGCGGCGCCCGCGGGGATCATCGTGGCCGACACCAAGTTCGAGTTCGGCACGGACGCGGACGGGACCATCCGGCTGATGGACGAGGTGCTGACGCCCGATTCGTCGCGCTTCTGGCCGGCGGACCTCTACCAGCCGGGGCGCGGGCAGCCCTCGCTGGACAAGCAGCCGCTGCGCGACTACCTGGAGGGGCTGGTGGCGGAGGGGCGCTGGGCCAAGGCTCCGCCCGCCCCCGACCTGCCGGCGGAGGTGGTGGCGGAGACGTCGGCGCGCTACCAGGACGCCTTCCGCCGGCTGACGGGCGTCACGCTGGACGAGTTCCCCCTCCACGCCCCCGAGGCCGCTTGAACCCGCAGCGCCGCCGCCGCTTACGCCGCGGCATCGTCATCCTGCCGAGCGCCTTCACCCTGGGCAACCTGTTCCTGGGGATCTGGGCGATCATCGAAGCGTCGCGGGGGAACGCGTGGGACGCGGGGTGGCTGATCGTGCTGGCGGCGGTGATGGACATGTTCGACGGCCGCATCGCGCGCTTCACCGCCACCGGCTCGCCCTTCGGCGAGGAGCTGGACTCGCTGGTGGACGCGGTGTCGTTCGGGGTGGCGCCGGCGCTCCTCCTCTACTTCACCTTCTTCCGTGACAGCCCGGCGGAGTGGAGCTGGGTCGTCTGCTTCCTCTACATCGTGGCGGCCATCCTGCGGCTGGCGCGCTTCAACATCGAGCAGGCGGGGACGGACAAGACCTCGTTCCACGGCCTTCCCTCCCCCATATCCGGCGCGTGCCTGGCGACCTTCTACGCCTTCACCACCACCCCCGTGTGGGATCAGTTCTTCGCCCGCGTGCCGCTGCCCAGGGCGGCGGGGTGGCTGGCGCTGGTGGTGGGGGTGCTGATGGTGAGCAACGTGCTCTACCCCGTGGTGCCGCGCTTCTCCGTGAGGACGTGGGGAGGGAGGCTCTCCTTCTTCCTCGCCTTCGCGGCCATCGTGGCGGCGTTCACGGTGCCGCAGTACTTCTTCTTCCCGATGTCCATCGTCTACATCACCTACGGGCTGGTGAGCACGGTGATCGCGGGGCTGGAGGAGAGGCTGCCGGACGAGGACCCGATGATCCTGGAAGAGCCCGAAGAGATGCGCGAGCTGGACTACGAAGAGATGAGACCCAGGCGCGACGCGCCGTTGGCAGAGGAGGATACGTGACGGAGTACCAGATCGAGGTGCGGGTGACCCCGCGCAGGGGGATCCTGGACCCGCAGGGGAACGCCGTGGCCGGCGCGCTGGGCGGCCTGGGCTTCCGCGGCGTGAGCGAGGTGCACGTGGGGCGGCTGATCGTCTTCCACCTGTCCGCCGAGAGCGAGGGCGAGGCGCGGGAGCGGAGCGAGGCCATGTGCCGCCAGCTCCTGGCCAACCCGGTGACCGAGGACTTCAGCGTGCAGGTGGCCGCCGCCGCCGGGAGCGCCCGGTGAAGATCGGCGTGGTGACCTTTCCGGGCTCCAACTGCGACTACGACTGCTTCAAGGCGGTGCAGGAGCAGATGGAGGCCGAGCCCCTGTACCTGTGGCACGGCGACCACGACCTGCAGGGGGTGGACGCCGTCTTCCTCCCCGGCGGCTTCAGCTACGGCGACTACCTGCGCGCCGGGGCCATCGCCGCGCAGAGCCCCATCATGCGCGAGGTGCGCGCCTTCGCCGAGGCGGGCGGGCCGGTGGCGGGGATCTGCAACGGCTTCCAGATCCTGTGCGAGGCCGGTCTGCTTCCGGGCGCGCTGATGAGGAACCGCTCGCTCAAGTTCCGCTCGCGCTCCGTGCACCTGCGCGTGGAGAACGCGGACACCCCCTTCACCTCGGAGTATTCCGTCGGCCAGGTGCTTCACGTGCCCATCGCGCACGGCGAGGGGTGCTACTTCGCGGACGAGGCGACGCTGGACCGGGTGGAGGGCGAGGGGCTGGTGGCGTTCAGGTACTCGGCACCGGATGGCACGATCGACGCGGAAGCGAACCCCAACGGCTCGGCGCGCAACATCGCCGGAGTGGTGAACGAGAGCGGGAACGTGCTCGGGATGATGCCGCACCCCGAGCGCGCCGTGGACGCCCTGCTGGGGTCCACGGACGGCCTGGGGCTCTTCCGCTCCCTGGCCGCGCACCTGGCCCGCGCCTGACCGGCGCACCTACGGGGAGGGAGCGATGGCGGAAGCGAGGATGATGGTGATGCTGGCGGCGGCGCTCGTTTTGGGCACGCCCGCAGCCGCGCAGACGATCTCGCAGGGGATGACCACCGCGCAGGTGCGCTCGGTGCTGGGCGACCCCGTGGCGGTGCGCACCGCCGGTGACTGGAGCTACCTCTACTACCTCAACGGCTGCGCCGTGCGCTGCGGCTCGGACGACGTGGTGTTCGTGCAGAACGACCGCGTGGTCGCCGCCGTGTTCCGCACCGCGCGCCGCCGCTTCTCCGGCCCCACCGCCGTCGCCGCCCTGGACCGCGCGGACCCATCGCGTGAGAGCGGCCTGAACCGTTCGGCGTCCCCGAGCCGCGGCGAGCGGCCCCTCCAGATGCGCGACATCCGCAACGAGCCGGCGGAGGAGCTGGTCGAGGGCGCCCGCGAGGAGCCGGGCCGCACCATCATCGGCCGTCCGGGCGCGGGGCCTCCCGCCCGCGTGGGCGGAGTGCGCGTGGAGGGCGACGAGGCGCCGGGCGGTCGCACCACCATCATCCGCCGCGAAGACGAGGCGGGCGACGGCCGCCGCGGCTCCACGGTGCGCGCGGACACCGCCCAGGGCGCCCCGGCCACGGCCGTGGACGACGCCCGCCGCGCCCGCGAGAACCGAATGCCGGAGAATACGATCCCCCGCGCCGACACCACACAGGACCGCCGCCGCACGCGCGAGCGCAACGTGGCGCCGCGGGCAGTACCAAGGCCTTGAGAAGAAGTGCGTGAGTGCG
>DASVSA010000136.1:0-11097 GCA_036388335.1 Longimicrobium sp.
GAATCCCCCCGGCCCGCGCCGGCCTTCATCCGGAAGAGATCAGGCGTTCTCTTCGCGCGACTCCACCGGGTTGGCGGCCTGGTGAGGCTTCACCGGGATGTCGGCCTGCTCCAGGCGCAGCTCGATGCCCGGCTTCACGCCCTCGCCCACGCGGCTCAGCGTGTTCAGCTCCTGCGGCTGCTCGGGCTGCGGCACCGCGTGCTTCCCGTACGGGCTCTGGTTGTCGAGCTCGTCCTCGGGGAAGTTGGTGGGGTTCTCCGGGTGCGGCGACGGGCGCGAGCTCATGATGGTGTGCGAGTGCGCCAGCCCCTCCTCCTCGAACTCGCGGCGGTCGGAGTGCTCGATGGAGGTCTCCAGGATGTGCTGCGAATCGTCCCTCTGGTCGGGCTCGGTGTCGCCCTGCCGCTTCCGGCCCATCCCGCTCACGTTACCGCTCCACTCTCCCGGCATCTCTCCCCCTTCGGCCTGGTTTCCGCGCGCCGAGCGGCGCGCAATGTCGGTCTCGATCTCCAGCCGGTTGACTACCGTCTCCACGTTGGGGACACGCCGCGCCTTGTGAACCGCCAGCTCCGCCTCGTCGCGGCTGTGCACCGAGCCCGAGAGCTCGATGATCCCGCGGCTGATGGCGCCCACGTCGATCGCCCGCTCCGAGAGGATGTCGTCGCGCAGGAAGGTGTCCAGCACGGCGTCCTCCAGCCTCGTGAGCTCGCGCTGATCGCTGTACTCGCGGCGCAGGCGTCCCGGGCGCAGGCGGTCCGCCACCGAGCGCGCGCTTTCGCGGATACGCCCGCGCACGGCGCCGGTCTCCCCCTCGGTGATCGTGCGGCCCACCACCCAGAGCGAGACCGCGAAGCCGGTGGCTGCGCCCAGCGCGAAGATCAGCGCGTTGTCGCTGCCCTCCGGGCTCTCCTCCACCCGGCTCTTTCCCCGCTTCGAACGACCCCGGTCTTCCGGCATGTTCCCCTCCGTACGTGTTGATAATCAACCATTTGTGCGGGATGCGGGGGTGCAAGAGGTGTTCCAGCGAAGGCCGGAAGGGGCGCCACGGCTATGGATTGCCGGGCGCCCCTTCACGTTTCTGCCGCCGCTCGCGGTCCAGCCTTTCCCGCGTCGCGCGTGTTCGCTCGCGCATGTTCTGGTCGCGGTCCTGCGCGTCCGCCTGCGCGCCGATCTCGTCCCTCTGCCGCTTGGCCTCCGCGTCGTGGAGCTCGGCCTCGCGGCTGCGCCCCCCCGGCGGCGTGACCCTCACTCCCGGGATCTTGACCCCGGCCACGACGGGGGCGCCGCCTTCCGCGATCCCCCACTCGCGCCCGTTCCGGTCCTTGATGGTCCAGTTGCGCGCCCGCCGCTCCCGCGCGGCCTCGTCGGCGATGCTGTCGTTGATGGCCCCGATCCGGGCCGCGATCCGTGCCCGCAGCCGTTCGCGGTCGGTCATCGGGCGCTCCGGGGCCGCCTCGGGCGTCACCACCAGCCGCCCGTCGCCCAGCTCCGACCCCAGCCGCCCGCCCGCCGGCCCGCCGCGTCCCGCCCCCGGCGCTCCGCCCGCCGCTCCTGGAGTGCCGCCCGGCGCCGCGCCGGGGCCGGAGGGCGCCCCGCCTGCCGCGCCCGCCCCCGCCCGCGGCGCGGGCGGGATGCCCGCCGGTGCGCGCCGCGGGAAGTTGTCGAGCCGCGGAGCCGCCGCGCGCGCGGTCGCGGTGTCCGCCGGTGCCTGCGTGGCGACCGCGCCGGCTTCGGCGGAAGGTGCCGCGGCGGGCTGCCCGCCCTCCGCTCCGCCCGGCCAGGCGCCGATGTCCACGTAGCTCACCGCGCCCGCCGGGTCCCCCGCCCGCCCCGCCTCGCGCGGCGCCTCGACCACGCGCACGGGAGCGAGCCACACCGCCAGCGCCAGCAGCAGGTGCGCCCCCGCCGAGAGCGCCACCCCGCGCGGGGTGATGCGTCCGCCCCGCTCGCGCCCTCCGCGCGTGAACGGCGCCCGCACCGGGACGTGCGGAACCACCCCGGATTTCTCCGGGGCGCGCGCGGGTGCGGGCGGCGGGTTGAGAGTAGCGCGCGTCATCGTCTCCATTCTACTCAACCCGCAACCCGCAGTTCCCTACGCCGTTCTCCGTGCCTCTGTGTCCCTGTGTGGGATCATCCTATCCGTCAGACCCCAGCCGTCTCCACCATCCGCGCGATGCGGCCGGCGGCCTCGCGCAGCCGCTCCTCGGAGGTGGTGAGGGCGATACGGAAAAATCCTTCGCCGCCCGCGCCGAGCGACTTGCCCGGCAGCACCGCCACGCCCTGCTCCAGGAGCAGGCGGCGCGCCCACGGCTCGGAGGCCACGCCGTCGGGGAGCGGCACCCACATGTACATGGATGCGGCGGGGCACGGCACCTCGAATCCGGCCGCGCGCAGGCACTCGTACGCCGCGTCGCGCCGGGCGCGGAAGGTCTCCACGTTCCCCGGCACCCACTCCGCGTGCGAGCGCAGCGCCGCGGCCCCGGCGTGCTGGATGGAGAAGGGGACGCCCGTGTCCGAGAAGCTCTTCACCCGCTGCAGCGCCGCGATCAGCTCCGGGTTGCCCACGGCCCATCCAGCGCGCCACCCGGTCATGTTGTACGTCTTGGAGAGCGAGTGGAACTCGATCGCCACCTCGCGCGCGCCGGGGATCTCCAGGATGGAGGGCGGCACGTACCCGTCGAACGCGATCTCCGAGTACGCGTTGTCGTACGCCAGGATGATGTCGTGCTCGCGGCAGAACTCCACGCACCGCTCCAGGTACTCGCGCGGGGCGATGGCGGCCGTGGGGTTGTTGGGATAGTTGAGGTAGAGGATGCGCGTGCGCTTCACCACATCCGCCGGGATCTCGTCCAGCGGGATCAGGAAGTCGTTCTCAGGGCGCAGCGGCACCATGTGCGCCTCGCCGCCGGCCAGCACGGTGCCGCCCAGGTACGCCTGGTAGCCCGGGTCCGGCATCACGGTCACGTCGCCTCGCTCCAGGAAGGCGAAGGGGAGGTGGAAGATCCCCTCCTTTGAGCCGATCAGCGGCAGAAGCTCGCGCATCGGGTCCACCTCCAGCCCGAACCGGCCGTTCATCCACCGCGCGATCTCCTCGCGGAACTCCACCAGCCCCAGCTGGAAGGCGTAGCGCGAGTTGGCGGGGTCCAGCGCCGCCTCGCGCAGCGCCTCCACCGCGGCGGGAGGGGGCGCCAGGTCCGCGTCGCCCGTGCCCAGGTCGATCACGTCCACGCCGCGGGCGAGCAGCTCGCGCTTGATGCCGGGGACGTCGGTAAGCGGATACGGCGGAAGGCCCTGGAAGTGCCGGGCGAGTCGGGGCATGGAGCCTCAGGTTGCGGTGGACGGGTCGGACGGCGGCGCCTCGGCGTCGCGGACCAGGCGGGTGGCGAGCACGATGGCACCCACCGTGATGGCCACGTCCGCCACGTTGAACACGAAGGGGAAGAAGCGCACCAGGATGAAGTCGGTGACGGCGCCGTCCATCAGCCGGTCGCCCAGGTTGCCGAGCGCCCCCGCCACCACCAGCGCCGCCGACGCCTTCACCCACCCGTCGCGCGAGGAGCGCAGGATGTGGAGCGCCACCGCCACCCCCAGGCACGCGGCCAGCAGCAGCAGCGGAGTCTTCAGCGGCGAGTCGTACCCGGCGAACGCCGAGAACGAGACCCCGTAGTTGCGTCGGTGAGTGAACCACACCCATCCGCCCACCAGCGGCCGCACGCTCCCGTAGAACATCTCGTTCTGCACCCAGAACTTCGTGATCCAATCCGCCGCCACCACCCCGGCGATGCCGAGCGAGAGCCAGCGGTTGCGCGAGATCTTCATGGTCTCTCGTTCAGTGGAGTAAATGGCGGGGAAAGGCGCCGGTACCCGCCTGCGGCACACGGGTTCCAAACGGGAGGCCCTCACCCGGCAGCTTACAGCTGCCACCCTCTCCCATAAACACCATGGGAGAGGGGACTACTACGAGTGCGATGCTGACGGTGGATCCGCCGGTCAGCGCTCTTTCAGCGCAGCCTCGATGCGGCGGAGGACGGAGCGGGTATCGCCGATGACTTCCTCGTTGCGGAAGCGGATGACGCGGATGCCGTGGGCGTTGAGAATCTCCGTGCGCGCGGCATCCCGCTCCGCCTGCTCGTCGTGGATGTCGCCATCCACCTCTACGCACAGCTTCGCGGCGGGGCAGTAAAATCCAGGATGAACCGCTCGAACGGGTGCTGCCTGCGGAACTTGGCTAGCTTCCATCCCCGCAGCCCGTTCCAAAGGAAGTCCTCCGCCCGCGTCGGCGCATGCCTCAACTCGCGCGCCCGTGCCCGATCTCGGGCGAAGCCCCCCGCACCCTTCGCCTCTCCATCCGCCCCTCCCGATCTCGAAGGTGTACACCCCAAGTAGTCCCCTCTCCCAGGGGAGTTACTGGGAGAGGGTGGCAGCTGTAAGCTGCCGGGTGAGGGCCTACCCCACCTTCCTCGCCCCCGACCGCTCCCCGTAGAACCCCAGCATCGCGTCCTTCACCTCGCGCCACGGGCCCTTCACCAGCCGCGCGGGGGGGAGCGAGTCGATGAAGTACCGGCCGTAGCTCTTCTTGGCCACGCGCCCGTCCAGCACCAGCACGGCCCCGTGGTCGCCGGTGGAGCGGATGAGGCGGCCGAAGCCCTGCTTGAGGCGGATGGCGGCGGTGGGGAGCATGTAGGAGATGAACGAGTTGCCCCCCGCCTGCTCGATGGCCTCGATGCGCGCGGCCGTCACGGGCTCGCTGGGCACCTTGAAGGGGAGCTTGGGGATGACGAGCCCGCGCAGCGCGTGGCCGGGCACGTCCACGCCCTCCCAGAACGAGGTGGTCCCCAGCAGGATCCCGCGCCCGGACACGGCGAAGCGCTCCACGAGCTGGTTGCGCGGCCCCTCGCCGTGGACGAAGAGTGGCCACTCCAGGTCCGCGCGCCGCCTGCGCAGCTCCGAAGCGACGTGGCGGAGGGCGCGGTAGGAGGTGAAGAGGACGAAAAGACCGCCATCGGAGATCTTTGCGTGCTCGAGCACCGCGCGCACGGTGGCCTCGTCGTGGCGCGGGTCCGCGTCGCCCGCCGGGAGCGGGAGGTCCGTGGGCACCGCGAGGAGGGCCTGGCGCGTGTAGTCGAAGGGCGAGGGGAAGACGCCCTCCGCCACCGCGTGCTCCTGCTCGAAGATGTCCGAGAGGCCCAGCCGCTGGCGGACGAAGCGGAAGTCCTTCTCCTGCGTGGAGAGCGTGGCCGAGGTGAGGATCACCGTGGGCACCTGCGAGAACACGGACTCGCGCAGCACGCCGGAAAGGTCGAGCGGCGCGGCGTTCAGCGTCAGGTTGGTCTCGCGCCCCTCGCGGGCGGGCTGGCGCTCCATCCAGCGCACCATCCTCACCGGGTCGTCGCCGGGGCGCAGGGCCGTGCGCAGGCCGTCGGCGGCGCCTTCCACGCGGTTGGCGGCGCCGCGCAGCTCCATCAGCTGCTGCTCCAGCTGCCGGCGCAGCTCGTCGTCCGTGGCGATGCGCTCGCGCAGCAGCTCCATCCCCGCCAGCAGCGACTGCAGGTTGTCCAGCAGCCCCGTGAGCGAGTCGTCCAGCCCCAGCGGCCACACCGGGTGCGCGGCGAAGTTGTCGTCCAGGCGCGCCATCGGCTCGCCGGAGTTGAAGACGTCGTTGAGGAAGGAGAAGACCGCCGCCGCCCGCTCGCGTGCACCCTCCAGCGCGGGGAGGAGCCGCTCCTGTATGGTGTCCAGCGCCGCCTGCGCCAGCAGGTCGTTCTTCACCGCCCCCAGCGCGCCCGAAAAGGCCGGGAGCAGCCCCTTTCCGCGGTGCTCCAGCCGGCGCAGCGTGCGGAACAGGCCACGGCGGGACACGGTGGCCCCCAGGTGGCTCGTCGCCGCCTCTTCCAGGTTGTGGGCTTCGTCCAGCACCAGCCGCTTGTAGTGAGGCAGCACGGCGGGGGCGGAGTAGTTGCCCTGCGCACGCCTCACGGCCAGGTCGCTGAACAGCAGGTGGTGATTGGACACCACGATGTCCGCCGCCGACGCCTCGCGGCGGGCGCGCTGGTAGAAGCAGTCCTCGAAGTTGGGGCACTTGGCCCGCAGGCACACGTCGCTCTCCGACGACACCTCGTCCCACACCTCGGCCGAGGGGCGGAAGGAAAGGTCGGAGAGCGAGCCGTCGCCCGTCTTCTTGAGCCAATCCACGATCCCGGACAGCTCCGCCTGCTTCTCCGCGTCGAAGAGCACCGCCGCGTTCTCCCTGGCCAGCAGCGCGCGGCGCACGGAGACGTAGTTGCGCCGCCCCTTCACCAGCGAGAAGCGGAAGGGAACGCCCAGCGCCCGCCGCAGCATCGGCAGGTCCTTTTCCACCAGCTGCTCCTGCAGGTTGATGGTGTTGGTGGACACCACCGTGCGCTCCCCGTTCAGCACCGCCCAGCGTATGGCCGGGAGCAGGTACGCGACGGACTTCCCCGTCCCCGTTCCCGCCTCCGCGATCCCCACGCCGCCCTCGTTGTAGAGCGAGCCGATCATGCGCGAGAGGGCGCGCTGCTGCGGGCGGTCCTCGTAGCGCGGGTGGCGCGCCGCCAGCGCGCCGCCGGGGCCGAGGTCCGCCTCCAGCGCGTCCAGGTCAAGCGGGTCGTTCTGCTCGGCCGCGGGGGGCTCCACGATCACGTAGAGCTCGGCCGCGTCGTTGTCCACGATGGCCGAGCCCAGCCCCAGCTCCCACACGCGCGCCGCCACCTGGAAGTCCGCCTCGGAGGGCTCCAGGACGCCGGAGGGGTGGTTGTGGATGAGGAGGCCGCCCGGCTCGGGCGCCTTCACCAGCGCCAGCACGGAGCTGGGCCCGCCCCGGGCGATGACGCGCGGCTCGGTGACGGCGCCGTTCTCCTCCACCCGCGCCACGAAGCACACCTCGTTGCCACGGGCGCGCGCGATCTCCCGCCGCACCAGCTCGGCGGCGGCGGGCTCCAGGAACAGCTCCACGGCGGATCGCTTCTGCTTCATCCGCCCACTTCGCGCGCCGGCTCGGCCTCGGCGAGCGCTTCCATCAGCAGGTCCTCGTCGTCGCTCTCCACGGCCTCCATCTCCACGAACCCCACGCGCACGGGTTCATCCGGGTCCTCCGGGCAGCGGAACCGCGCCCCAAAGATCCCGCGCTCGGTGGGAGCCGGGTGCCCGTAGAGGATCTCCACCAGCCACCCCCTTCCCTTCTCATCCTGGAAGATCGCTCTGTCTTTCGCCATTTCTTCGGTACAATGCTGCCCCGGAAGCGTTCCGTCAACTTTCACGGAGTTTATCACACAGAGCCCTCACCCGGCAGCTTACAGCTGCCACCCTCTCCCATAAACACCATGGGAGAGGGGACTACTTCGAGTGAGATGCTGACGGTGGATCCGCCGGTCAGCGCTCTTTCAGCGCGGCCTCGATGCGGCGGAGGACGGAGCGGGTATCGGCAATGACTTCCTCGTTGCGGAAGCGGATGACGCGGATGCCGTGGGCGTTGAGAATCTCCGTGCGCGCGGCATCCCGCTCCACCTGCTCGTCGTGGATGTCGCCATCCACCTCTACGCACAGCTTCGCGGCGGGGCAGTAAAAATCCAGGATGAACCGCTCGAACGGGTGCTGCCTGCGGAACTTGGCTAGCTTCCATCCCCGCAGCCCGTTCCAAAGGAAGTCCTCCGCCCGCGTCGGCGCATGCCTCAACTCGCGCGCCCGCGCCCCAATCTCGGGCGAAGCCCCTCGCACCCTTCGCCTCTCCATGCGCCCTCTCAATCTCGAAGGTACCCACTCGAAGTAGTCCCCTCTCCCATGGTGTTTATGGGAGAGGGTGGCAGCTGTAAGCTGCCGGGTGAGGCCCTCAATCTTCCCGCAGCGCGTCCAGGAACGCCGCCCCGTACTTCTCCAGCTTCGCGGGCCCCACGCCGGGCACCTCCAGCAGCTCCGCGTCGTTGGCGGGGCGGCGGCGGGCGAGCTCGATCAGCGTCTTGTCCGGGAAGACGCAGTAGGAGGGGAGGTTGGCCTCCTTCGCCAGCTTCGACCTCAGCGTTTTCAGGCGCCCGTAGAGGTCGGCCTCCTGGGCGGTGGGGGGCGCCGGCTCGGGGGCTGCGCGGCGGGGAGCCGCCGGCTCGCGGGCGGAGCGGCGGGCGACGCTGCGGCGTCCGCCGTTCTCGCCCGCGAAGGTGCCGAGCAGCTCCATCAGCGGCGCGCCCCAGCGCTCCAGCAGCGCGGGAGTCACGCCGGGCACGCGCAGCACCTCCTCCGGCGTGGTGGGGGCGTGCTCGGAGAGCGCCTTGAGCACGTCCTCGGAAAAGACCATGAACTTGGGGAGGTCGTGGCGGCGCGAGAGCTCGCCGCGCAAGTCGCGCAGCCGCTCCAGCAGGTCGCCGCGGCGCGCGGAGCGGGTGGGGCCGCGCTGCGTGGAAGACCCGCCCAGGTCCACCGCGTCGGCCGAGCCCGCGCCGGCCACGGCGGGGCGCCCGTCCGCGCGCAGGCAGTTGTCGCACGCGCCGCACTCGCGCATCGCCGCCGGGTCGCCGAAGTAGCGCAGCACGAAGCCGCGCCGGCACTCCTCCGTGTAGCCGTACTGCTGCACCTTCTGCAGCTTGCCCAGGTCGCGCTCGCGCTTGGCGTCCAGCCCGCGCCAGTCCACCGGGATCCGCTGGATGGGAGTGGTGCGGTCGAGCACCCATACGCCGTCGCCGCCGGCCTGGCCCCATTCCAGGAAGCCCTCCTGCTGCAGCGACTCCAGCAGGCGCGCGGCCTCGGGGCGCCCGCCCGGCACGCCCAGCATCCCCCACTCCAGCTCCAGCCCCCGGTAGGCAGCCTCGCCCCCGCCCCGCCGCCAAAGAGTGCGCAGCAGCCCCAGCTCCGCCTCGCGCCCGGCCAGGTCGCGCGAGATGCGCTCGGGGCGGGCCACCAGGCGCACGCGCACCCCCGAGCCGGCGGGACCCAGGGGACGCACCAGACCGTACTGCTCCAGCACGCGCAGCGCCGACGCGGCCATGCGGTCGCCCTTCACCCCCGCCACGGTGCGCCCCAGCTCCGCCACGGGGATGGAGCACACGCCGGATGCGTCCGCGCCGCGGCGTAGCGCCTCGAAGATGGCCTCCACGGCGCGGCGCGGCGGGTTGGCGGTCTCGATGAAGAACTCGTGCGTAAAGCGGTCGGCGTAGGCGTGGAGGAGCACGCAGTCCGACGGGCCGCCGTCGCGCCCGGCGCGGCCCGCCTCCTGGTAGTACGCCTCCAGGTTGCCGGGCATGTTGTAGTGGACGACGATGCGCACGTCGCGCTTGTCGATCCCCATCCCGAACGCGTTGGTGGCCACCACGGCCGGCGCCGCGCCGCTCATGAAGCGCTCCTGGATGCGCTTGCGCTCCAGGTCCGGAAGGCCGGCGTGGTACCCCACCGCGTCGATCCCCGTGCCGCGCAGCAGCGCCGTGAGCGCGTCCACGTTCTTGCGCGTGGAGGCGTAGACGATGGCCGAGCCCTCGCGCCCGCGCAGCAGCTTGAGGAGGAGGCGGTCCTTCTCCGAGTCGTTCTTGGCGCGCAGCACGTGCCACACCAGGTTGCGCCGGTCGAACCCGGTGACCAGAGTGGCCGCCTCGCGCAGCGACAGCTGGCGCACGATGTCGCGGCGCACCTCCTCGGTGGCGGTGGCCGTGAGCGCGGCGATGGGCGGGTCGCCCAGCTGCCGGCGCACCTCGCCCAGCCGCAGGTACGAGGGGCGGAAGTCGTGCCCCCACTCGCTCACGCAGTGAGCCTCGTCGATGGCCAGCAGCGACACGTCCAGCGCCGCCAGCCGGCGCACGAAGCGCTCGCCGTCGAAGCGCTCGGGCGCAACGTACAGCAGCTTCACCTGCCCCGTCTCGGCCGCCAGCATCCTCATCTGCATCTCGTCGGGCGAGAGCGACGAGTTGAGAAAGGTGGCCGGGAGCCCCGCCGCCGCCAGCGAGTCCACCTGGTCCTTCATCAGCGAGATGAGCGGCGACACCACCACCGTGAGCCCCGGCAGCATCATCGCCGGCACCTGGTAGCAAAGGCTCTTCCCCCCGCCCGTGGGCATGATGGTGAGGGAATCGCCCCCGCCCAGCACGTTGCGCACGGCCTGGTCCTGCCCCGGGCGGAAGTCGGGGTACCCCCAGTGGCGCCGGAGGACCTCGCGCGCCGCTTCGAGCGGGTCGGCGGAGACGGATGTGTGGAGTGGCTCGGTGAGCATCGCGGGCGGAACGGGTGAATGGTTGCGCCCCCCGTACCCGGCACCCGGTTCGGTGTTCACGCCGTCCGCCTTTGTCCGCGATTTGATGCGAGCGATGGCCTATGGCGAGCGCCGCCGCTCCTCTCGTCGCGCGGTTGCAGCGCCGTGCGGCTCCGCGTACATTCGCGCGCCGCAGGACGCTGCCCCGCCTCTCTCCCCCGCGCCCCCGCCACGCCACCCGATGTCCCACCCTCACACTCCCGCGCCAGCGCACGACCTCCTGGGCGACGGATCGCTCGGCCTGCGGCTGAAGCCGGAGCTGCGGGCCGCGGCGGAGGCGTGGATATACCCGCTCAGCGAACCCACGGAAGCCCCGCTCCGCGCGGTGATCGAGCTCGGCGAGGGCGGCCTTCCCGCGGCGCCCGCCGGCGCGCCGACCGTGCGCGGAACGCGGGTCAACGGGTGGGTGGATGGAGACGCGGCCGTGCTCGCGGGCGCCGAAGCGGGGGGAACGGTGGATCTCGGGGCGCAGCGCGCCAGGATCGGGGTGCGCGCGGGCTCCGGGGACACGGAAGCAGGGCGCATCGAGGTGAACGAGGCGCTGATGTTCGCGGCGGCGCTCATCCTGGGACGCCAGCAGCGCGTGCTCGTGCACGGGGCGGCCGTGATCGCGCCCGGCGGGGGCGCCTGGCTGCTGGCTGGCAAGACTCACAGCGGGAAGACCACCACCTGCGCCAACCTGATCCGCGCGGGTTTCGACTACCTTTCCGACGACCAGGTGGTGGTGGACGCGGAGCTCAGCGCCGTGTCGTGGCCGCGGCGCTTCACGCTGGACCACGGGTACGACGCGGACACCTCGCTGGGAGTGCGCTCCCCCGCAGACCCGGCACGGTTCGGACCGGGGCGCAGGCGGG
>DASVSA010000137.1:0-3532 GCA_036388335.1 Longimicrobium sp.
CGCGTCCCCCTCGCCCGCGCCGTACAGCGCGCGGGCCCGCCCGAGCCCGCGGGACAGCGCCAGCGCGCTCTCCCGCTCGGGCCCCGAAAGATAAACGTTCCGCGAGCTCATCGCCAAGCCGTCGCGCTCGCGCACGATGGGCGCGACCTCCACCCGCACGGGGATGTCCAGGTCGTCCACCATGCGGCGGATGAGGGCCGCCTGCTGGAAGTCCTTCTGCCCGAACACCGCCACGTCCGGCTGGAAGATGCCGAACAGCTTGGCCACCACCGTCAGCACCCCCTGGAAGTGCCCCGGCCGCGCGGCGCCGCACAGCCGCTCGGCCAGCGGGCCCGGCACCACCTGCACCGCCGGCTCGCCGTGCGGGTACATCTCGGCCGCGCCGGGCGCGAACACCAGGTCCGTGCCGCGCGTGGCCGCCAGCTCCAGGTCGCGCTCCAGGTCGCGCGGGTACCGGTCCAGGTCTTCCGCGGGCCCGAACTGCAGCGGGTTCACGAAGATGGACATCATCACCACGTCCGCCCGCGCCCGCGCCTCGTCCAGCAGCGACAGGTGCCCCTCGTGCAGGTACCCCATCGTGGGCACCAGCGCCACCGTCCGTCCGGCGGCGCGCGCCTCCCTTACCGCTCCCCTCACCTCCGCCCGCGTACGCGCCACCGGCACCGTCGACAGAGCACCTCCCCGTGCCCCTGTGTCTCTGGGTGAGCCAAGCAGTTCAGTCATTCGAATGTGTGCTCCGCCGCGGGGTACTCGCCCGTCTTCACCGCCTGCACGAACGCGCCGACACCGGCCGCCGCCGCGTCGCCGATCTCGGCGAAGCGGCGGAGGAACCGGGGGCGGAAATCCGTGTTGAGGCCCAGCATGTCGTGGAGCACCAGCACCTGCCCGTCGCACCCCACCCCCGCGCCGATCCCGATGGTGGGGATGGAGAGCTCGGCCGTGACCTCCTCGGCCAGCGCGCGGGGCACCAGCTCCAGCACCACGGCGAACGCGCCCGCCGCCTCCAGGCGCCGGGCTTCGGCCAGGATGCGCTCGCGCCCCTCCTCGCCCTTCCCCTGCACGCGCACCCCGGTGACGTTCACCGACTGCGGGGTGAACCCCAGGTGCCCCATCACGGGGATCCCCGCGGCCACCAGGGCGCTCACCATGGCCGCGATCTCGGGCGAGCCGCCCTCCAGCTTCACGGCGTTGGCCTCCGCCTCCCTCATCACCCGCCCCGCGTTGCGCAGGGTGTCCTCGCGCGAGACGTGGTAGGTGAGGAAGGGAAGGTCCACCACGAGGAGCGCCCGCTCCACCCCCCGCCGCACGGCGCGCGAGTGGTGAATCATGTCGTCCAGCGTTACGGGCACCGTGCTGTCCAGCCCGAGCACCACCTGGCCCAGCGAATCCCCCACCAGCACGACTTCTACGCCCGCGCGGTCCACCACGCGGGCAAAGAGGTAGTCGTACGCGGTGAGCACGGCGATCTTGTCGCCGCGGCGCTTCATCTCACGGAGGTCGTTGACGGTGACCTTCCGGGCGCCGTTCCCGCTTTGCGTGGACATCTGCACCTTTCTCCCCGGCCCGGCCATCGCCAGGCGCCACCGGGCCGAAATGCGGTCCAAAATCAGCGGGTTGACGTGGCGGGAAGCTAACCGGATCTTGAAGGGGTGTCAAACGCCGTCCGCTTCGATCCGCCGCTCGTCCGTGCCCTCGCGGCGGAGCTGGACTCCCTCCTCGCGGGGCGTCCGGCTCACCCCGTGCCGGTCTTCGACAGAGACCTCTCCGCCGTCCTCCTTCTGGACGGCGGCGAAGCGCTGCGCTGGGACCTTCACCCCACGCGCGGCTGGGTCACGTTCGTCCCCCGCCCGGAAGGGTTCGAAGGGCACGCCCCGGAAGCGCGCATCGTGCGCGTGGCCGCCGCGCCGGACGAGCGCCTCCTCCGCATCGACCTGCAGGAGGGGAACCGCTTCCGCGGCGGGGCGCGCTCCCTCTTCCTTGAGCTCCACACCAACCAGTGGAACGCGCTGCTGGTGGACGGCGCGGACCGCCGCATCGTCTCGGTGCTGCGCAGCCGCGAGGCGGGCGGGCGCCGGCTGTTCGCGGGCGAGGAGTACGCGCCCCCGCAGCCCAGCCCCCGCCTCTCCTCCCGCGCCACCGAGCGCGACCGTCTGCGCGTGGAGTGGCACGTCCACCTCGCGCTGCTCGCGCCGGAGGAGCGCCGCGTGGAGCTGCTTCGCTCGTTCGCCGACGCCAGCCCGCTCAACGCCGACTCCATCCTGGGCGACGCGGCAACCTCGCCGGACCCGTCGCTGCTGGACCCCGCGTTCGAGCGCTGGTGGGCGATCCACACGGCGCGCGAGCCCCGGCCCGTGCTCCTGGAGCTGAGCCGGGGCAAGCAGCCGTATCCGCTCCCGCTGGAAGGGGTTCCGGCGGAGCCCTTCCCCACCCTGCTCGCCGCGTGGGCCACCCTCGCCACCACGGACGAGGTGCCGGGGCGCGAGCAGGAGATCGCGCTGCTGGTGGCCCGCGCCCGCCGCCGACTGGAGGGAGCCCGCCGCCGCGCCGCCAAGCTCTACACCGAATTGCAGGGCGTCGGCGCCGCCGAGCCGCTCCGCGCGCGAGGCGACCTGCTGCTGGCCAACCTCCACCGCGTGCAGCACGGCGCCTCGCGCGTGACCGTGTACGACCACGAGGGACGCAGGATCAAGATCCCCATGGACCCGTCGCTGCGCCCGCACGAGAACGCCAACCGCTGGTTCGAGGAGGCGCGCCGCCTGGACCGCATCGCCGAGCGGATCCCCGGCCTCATCGAGCGCGCCGAGGCGGAGGTGAAGCGCTGGGAAGAGGGGATCGCGCAGGCCGAGAAGGGCGAGCCGCCCGCCTGGATGGAGGCCGCCCTGCGCCGCGCCGAGCAGCGCGAAGCGAAGAGCCCCGCCCAGGCCCGCGAGCGCAAGCCGTACCGCGTCTACCGCACCTCGGGCGGGCTGGAGGTGCGCGTCGGCCGCACCCGCGAAGACAACGACCGCCTCACCTTCCGCCACGCCTCGCTGGGCGACGTGTGGCTCCACGCGCGCTCCGTCCCCGGCTCGCACGTCGTCCTGCGCTGGAGCGACGAGGGCGCGCCGCCGGCCCGCGACCTCGAAGAGGCCGCCACGCTCGCGGCCTGGCACAGCAAGGCCCGCTCATCCGGCACCGTCGCCGTGGACTGGACGCGCCGCCGCTACGTCCGCAAGCCGCGCGGCGCCCCGCCGGGACGCGTCAGCATCCTCCAGGCGAAGACGGTGTTCGTGGCGCCCGACGCGGAGCTTGAGGAGCGATTGCGCGAGGAATGACGGCTCACACGGAGAGACGGAGGCACAGAGATGAACTTATCTCCGTGCCTCCGTCTCTCTGTGTTAGATCAAGCCCCCATCTCGTTGAACCGCGCGATGTACGCGTTGAGACGTATCGAGACCGTGCCGAGCGCGGACACGGCGCGCTCCACCTCCACCAGCGTGTCGGCCTGCTCGCGGGCGGCGGCGGCCACGCTGGCGGCACCGCCGCCGTTCTG
>DASVSA010000138.1:0-13893 GCA_036388335.1 Longimicrobium sp.
CTCGGCCAGGGTGTGGAGCGCCCCCACGTGGTCGAAGTGCCCGTGCGTCAGGACGATGCACGCCGGACGCGACCCCGCGCCGAAGCGCGACTTCGCCGCCGACTCGATCCACGCCGCCGAGCCGGGGATCCCCGCGTCGATCAGCACCCACTCCCGGTCGCCGGCCCCGGGCGCGCCGTAGAAGAACAGGTTGGCGATCGCCGTGCGCAGGGCCGCTACATCCGCCGTTACAGTATCCATCGCGAGCTCCTTGTCGGTGGTCCGCCGCCTCCCGTCAAACAACGTGCCTCACACAGAGACACAGAGGCACGGAGGAACGTCAGAGCTGCTCGGCGAACGCCTCCCAGAAGAGCGCGCGCACCTTGGGGAAGGGGCCGCGCGTACGCCAGAAATCGCGGGTGATCTCCTTCGCCTCCTTCAGGTCGTCCTCGAAGGTGTCTTCGAGCTGCTTGCCGAAGCCGCGGTCCATGATGCCGATCACGCTCTCCTGGTTCAGCTCCTTGGAGCGGATGTCCATGTTGGCCGAGCCGACGACGGACCACTTGCCGTCGATCACCAGCGCCTTGGAGTGGATCATGGTGCGCTGGTACTCGAAGATCCTCACGCCGGACTCCAGCAGCTCGCGGTAGTAGGCGTGGCCGGCCCACCTCACCACCGCCGCGTCCGTGAGGCGGCCGGGGAGGAGGAGGCGCACGTCTACCCCGGCGCGGGCGCGCTCGCGCAGGATGCGCCGCGTGGCCGGGTCCGGGACGAAGTAGGGCGAGGTGAGCCAGATGCGCTCGCGCGCGCAGGCGAAGCTGATGCTGTAGAAGAGGCGCAGCGGGTGCGACGACTCGGCCGGCGAGGAGATGACGTTGACGTGGCGCGTGACCTCCTCGCCACCGCCGTCGTCGGCGCCGAAGTCGCGCGGATAGAAGTCGTCGCCCAGCAGGATCTCGCCGGAGGTGTCGGCCCAGAGCTGCGTGAAGGCGGACTGCAGGTTGTTGGCGAGGCAGCCGCGCACCTCCACCATCATGTCGCGCCAGTGCTCCTCGTCCTCCGCGTCGCCCAGCCACTTGTCCGCCACGGCGGCGCCGCCCGTGAAGGCGATGCGGCCGTCGATGACGATGGCGCGGCGGTGGTTGCGCTTGTAGAACGAGGTGAGCTTGCCGAACTCCACCGCGTGGAACCACTGGAACGAGCCGCCCGCCTCCACCAGCTCCTCCACCCGGTCGCGCGGCACCAGCACGGCGCCGAACGCGTCGAGCATCATCCTCACCTGGACGCCCTCACGCTGCCTGGCGATGAGGGCGTCGAACATCCGGTCCGAGACCGTCCCCGGCTCCCAGATGTAGCACATGAAGTTGATGGTGCGCCGGGCGCCGTTGATCGCCTCCAGCATGGCCGGGAAGATCTCCACCCCGTTGTTGAGGAGGCGCGCCGTGCCGCCCGACTGCAGCGGCGCGTTGACGGTGCCGGAGATCCCCAGGAGGAACTCGTCGGAGCCGGCCTCGGGGGTGTCGGAGATCTCGAAGGTGGTGGGGCGGCGGCCCCAGGCCACGAACAGCTTGGAGAGTACGGTGACGGTAGCGGCGCCGCCGGCGACGGCCAGCGCCGCCACCCATGCGGGAGTGCCGCGCGGCTCGTCGGGCGAGCTCACGCGGCACCAGTGCGGGAGGATATCCGCGCGACACGCCGTGCGCCGCGGACCGGCTCGGCGCACCCGCCCGCCGGGCGACTGAAGTCGCGGCAACAACGGCACAAAGTCCCCCTGCGGGGACTCGCCTCCGGGCTCCGCGCCCCGGGAACGAGTCCGCGCAGGCGGACTTTGTGCTTTCGTTGCGGCGAGTTCACTCGCCAGTCCGGCCTACGCGGGCTAGACGGCGCGGCGCTCGGGGGCGCGGAAGGCGGGGGGCGCCGGCTGGGGCGCCGCGGGGACTTCACGCTCTCGGATGACAACGGTCTCGGAGATCTTGTCGTGGATCGCCTGGCGGTTGCGGTCCCAGAACACCTGCGCGAAGCCCAGGAGCCCCGTCACCAGGCCGGCCGCGTATCCACCGAAGCGCTCGAAGGAGGCCCACAGGCCGATCGGCTTCCCGTCCAGACGCACGACCCGGACCCCCAGGAGCCGCTTCCCCGGAGTCTGCCCCTTCCACAGGGCCGTGAAGGCCGTGAAGTAGAGCCCCGTCCACCCGAAGCCGATCCCCAGGTCGTCGAGCAGGCCCTTGAGGTACGAGAGGAAGCCCTTCCCCTCGGCCGCCTGCTCCGCCTCTTCGGCGCGCTGCTCCAGCTCCGTGTTCTGGTCGCGGAGCTCCTTCATCTCGTCGCGCAGGTGCTTGACGGTGTCGCCGGCGAGCGCCGCGCCCACCAGGGGCCGCAGCGAGTCCGCCCGCGCGGTGTCCCTGGCGGCCACCGCGGCGGCGTAGCGCACCGCGAGCGAGTCGGCCGGCACGGGGGCGGGGAGCGGGGGGAGGGCTCCGTTCACCACGTCCTCCATCCACGGCTTCCCGCTCTCCGACTCCATCTCCACCAGCGCGTCGCGGATGGCCGCGTCCTCCATCCCCGTGGCGCGCATGCTCTTGATGACGCCCGGCGCCAGGCGGCGCGCCTCCTCTTCGGTGGCCGCGTTGTGCAGCGCCACCACCCCGATGCCCGTCTGCAGCGCGGTGCGCAGTCCCGGCGCCGCGGGCTGGCTCGGCGCCTTCGCTCCGCCCGCCGATGCCGTGGCTATGGCGGGCTTCGCGGCGTCGGCCAGGAAGCTCTCGCCGTAGCTGCGCACCGCGCCGATGCCCTTGTTGACGACCATGAAGAGGATCAGCGCCGCCGCCGCGCGCACCGCGAAGCGCGTCTTCCACCCGGTGCCGCCCCTGGCCGCGAAGCGGAAGAAGGCGTACGCCGCGGCCACGGCCAGCATGAAGCCGCCGGCCGTCTGCACCAGGATCACGACGATGAGCAGGTCGAGCATGAGCGCGGCGAAGCGCCGCGACGGACGCGCCAGCTCGAGCCCCAGGAGCTGCGGCGCGAGCGCGAAATGCTCGGGACGGATGATGTGGCGGGTGTCGGAGGTGCTGGACATCGGGTTGCCGGAGGTAGGGGTCGCGTGTGCGGCCTGGTACGGCGGAGAGCCGGTGTGAGATTCACCGGCCCCAAAGATAACCGCGGCAACGGGTTAGATCAATCTCCCCTCGCCTCCGCCGCCCACAGCCCCCACACCGGCCCGATCTTCCTCCGCCCCGCCCTCACCACGCGCAGCCCGGCGCCCCGCATGAGCGCGCGCGCCTCGCGCTCCGCGTACGTGCGCACCAGCGCGTGCCCGGTCAGCCGCAGCCATGCGTCCATCACGCGCATGCCCAGGAAGTCGCGCGACCAGTCCACCATAAGCACGCGTCCGCCGGGCGCCAGCACGCGCCTCACCTCCGCGAGCCCCGCGCCCGGGTCGCTCCAGTAGTGGAACGCGGACGCGCTCACCACCGTGTCGAACGTCCCGTCGCGGAACGGAAGCGCCTCCGCAGCCCCCGCCACCACCCCGCCCGTGCGCCCCGCCGCCCTCCGCAGCATCCCCAGCGACGGATCGAGCCCGGCGTACCGCTCCGGCTCCACCCGCCACGCCCGCAGGAACCGCAGCAGCGCCGCCGTCCCGCACCCCACGTCCAGCAGGGTGCGGGGCGGCTCTTCCTCCAACCACGGCCGCAGCAGCTCCATGCTCCCGCGCAGGTACGCGGCCCAGCGCCGGTCGTAGCGCGCGGCCTCGCCCTCGTACTCCCGCCGCACGCGCGCCGCTATTCGGTTGCTCATCGGATGCCCGGATGCGGGGGCCCTCACCCGGCAGCTTACAGCTGCCACCCTCTCCCAGTAACTGCCCTGGGAGAGGGGACTACTTCTCGTGCGTTTACGGCTGGGGTCCGGCACGCCCGCGTCGTTCAGACAGCGGACTCACACGGAGGCACAGAGACGCGGAGGAAGCGTCTCCACCTTGCTCGCCGCACCCGGTGTAGTCCCCTCTCCCACGCTGTTTGTGGGAGAGGGTGGCAGCTGTAAGCTGCCGGGTGAGGGTCTTCTACTCCATCCGCTCCAGCAGCGCCACCGGGAAGTCCGCGAACAGCTCCTGCGCGTCGAGGATGGCGTCGCCCTCGCGGTCGCGGGTGCGCAGCTCGGCGCCGGTGAGGCGGTTGACGTAGCGCCCCGCCAGCTCCGATGGCAGGATGACGTGGGTGCCGCTCCACAGCTTCGCCGTGGGGAGCGCGAAGTCGTGCGCGCGGGTGAGCGTGGCCACCAGGCGCGGCACCACCGTGACCACCGCGGCGCCCTCCGCGCGGCGGGCGAAGGCCACCGCGTGCTCCCCGCGCTCCCCGCCCGTGCCCAGCGGGAGGTGCTCGCCCGTGGCGAACAGGTCCGGGTACGCCTGGCGCAGCCGCAGCGCCGTCTGCGTGAGGTAAAGCTTGATGCGGCCGTCCTCCCACCCCTCCACCAGCGAGCGGGCCACCTCGCGCCGGTCGCGCTCCTCCAGGTCGGCGGTGAGGCGGGCGAGAAGCTCGCGGCGGAGGGCGAAGTCCACCGGGCGGCGGTTGTCGGGGTCCACCAGCGACAGGTCCCAGATCTCCTGGCCCTGGTACACGTCGGGCACGCCCGGCGAGGTCAGCTTCACCAGCGTCTGGGCAAGCGAGTTGACCATCCCCAGCCGCGCGATGGGCGGGTGGAAGCGGATGAAGTCGTCCAGGAACGGGTTGTCGCCGCGGCGCAGGATGGTTGCGACGAACTCCTTGAGGCCCTCGTCGTAGCGCACGCTGGGGTTGATCCAGCTCGTGTTGAGCTTGGCCTCGCGCGTGGCCTTCTCCATGTACGCCTGCACCCGGCCCACCAGGTCCTGGTGCGTCTGGTCGTTGACCTCGCCAAAGGGCCAGGCGCCCACCAGCGTCTGGTACAGCAGGTACTCGTCGTTGGCGTCCGGCACCACGCCGTCGCCGTCGGGGAGCTTGTGGCCGCGGTTGATGTCCGCCCAGCGGAAGGCGTGCTCCTCCCAGATGTCCGGCATCTCGGAGAGGAGGTTGATGCGCGCGCGCACGTCCTCGCTGCGCTTGGTGTCGTGCGTGGACGACGCGCTCATGGAGCCCGGCCAGCGCTCCGCGCGCTCCATGTTGAAGGCGTGGAACTCGTCCGGCGTGATGCCGAACCGGTCCGGCTCGCCCCCCACCTCGTTGAGCGAGATGAGGCGGTTGTACAGGTAGAAGGTGGTGTCCTCCACCCCCTTGGCCATCACCGGGCCGGTGAGCTGCTGGAACTTCATCACGAAGCGCGCGTGGTCCTCGCGCGCCTCGGGGCTCAGCTCGTCCGGCCAGCGGAGGAGCAGCACGTCGTGGAGGAAGTCGAAGAGCGAGGCGCTCACGCTGGGGTTGCGGCGCTTCGCCAGACGGATGGCCTGGTCCACGTACTCGCGGTCGCGGTCGGTCACGTAGCCGGCGTGCGCGTCCACGTAGGTGCGGTAGACCGGGAAGCATGCGACCGTTTCGCGCAGCGCGTCGCGCAGGGCGCCCCAGGTGAAGTCGCGGTAGCAGCGGTTCTCGGCCGAGAGGCGGTCGAGCATCCCGCTGAGCACCGTGAGCTCGCTGATGAGCGACGAGCGCAGGATCAGCTTCTTCTTGTCGTACACCAGGTCGTGGAACTTCCAGCGGTTGCGGGCGAAGCGGTGATACAGGTCGTCCATCCGCTGCGCCTGCGCCGGGTCCACGAACAGGCCGTTGACCCGGTTCATGTACTCGTAGCCAACCGTTCCGGCCACCAGCCACTCGTCGGGGAGCGTCTCGTCGCCGGTGAGGATCTTCTCCACCAGCACGTAGAACTGCTCCTTCCCATCGATCCCCACCGTCTCGCGCTGGAGCTCGCGCAGGTAGCCGCGTGGGTCGAAGAGGCCGTCCGGGTGGTCGATGCGCAGCCCCGTGACGCGCCCCTCGTGCACCAGGCGCAGGATCAGGCGGTGGGTGTCCTGGAAGACCTGCGGGACCTCGGTGCGCAGCCCCGCCAGGTCGTTCACGTCGAAGAAGCGCCGGTAGTTGATCTCCTCCGCCGCCACGCGCCAGAACGCCAGGCGGTAGGGCTGGTCGTTGAGAAGCTCGTCCAGCCGGTCGAAGGAGCGCGGGTCGCCGGGTGTGCCGTTGAAGGCCTTCACCGCCGCGTCCAGCGCCGTCTTCACCTCGGGGCACCCCGCGTACAGCGCGCGCAGGCGGCGGCGCACCACGATGCGCTCGCGGTCGCGCTCCTCGATGCTCGCGCGGTCCGTGCTGCGGCGCGGGGGGAGGCGCTCCAGCGCGGTGACGATGCTGGCCAGCTCCATCCGGTCCTCGTGGTCTTCCTTGAGATGGAGCCCTTCCAGCGCGGTGCGCAGCACGGCGGCGGTGGAGCCCGGGGCCGCGGGGAACCAGTTGTCGTAGTACTCCACGCGGAACTGCCCGTCGTCGTACACGAGCTTCAGCTCGCCGCCCTCCAGCACGCACCCGTACTGGTCGCCCAGCACGGGAAGGAGCACCTTGCCCTTGAGCTCGGGGCTGCGCGCGTCCCAGTCGATGTCGAAGTAGCGCGCGTACGGCGACGAGGGGCCGTTCTCCAGCACGTTCATCCACCACGGATTGCTCCCCCCCGCGATCCCCATGTGGTTGGGAACGATGTCCAGCAGGTGGCCCAGTCCGTGCTCACGCAGCAGCCCCGAAAGCCGCGCGTGGTCGGCCTCGGTGCCGATCTCGGGGTTGAGCGCCTCGTGGTTGGTGATGTCGTAGCCGTGCATGCTGCCGGGCCGCGCCTGCAGGTACGGCGAGGCGTACAGGTCGCTCACCCCCAGCTCCGCCAGGTACGGAACGATCTCCGCCGCGTCGCGGAAGGTGAAGCCGCGGTTGAACTGGATGCGGTAGGTGGCCCGCGGAATTCGCTGCACTGTAGTCTGCTGTTGATGGAAACGGGTGGTGAGCCGCGCCGCCACTCGCAAGAAGTGAGCGCATCCACAGAACAGAGAAAGTGGGCCTCACACAGAGACACGGAGGAGTGTTTCTCTCTGTGGCTCCGTGTCTCTGTGTGAGAACCCTTCCCTACACTTCGCCCGATGCCCGACTTTTCACCGCCCGCCGGACTGCCCCGCCGGGGCAACCCCTTCCCCACCGTCCCCGGCTTCCTGGAGAACGCGCAGACCGCGTGGCCCGGCAAGCCGTACCCGCTCGGCGCCTGCTGGGACGGCCACGGGACCAACTTCGCCGTCTACTCCGAGCTCGCCTACGAGGTGGAGCTCTCGCTGTACGACCACCCCGACGACCCGTCGCCCTCGCGCGTGGTGAGGCTGCGCGAGCGGACGGCGTTCGTGTGGCACGGCTACGTGCCGGGAGTGGGGCCGGGGACCTTTTACGCCTTTCGCGTCAACGGGCCGTACGACCCCTCGCGGGGGCTGCGCTGCAACCCCTTCAAGCTCCTCGTCGATCCCTACGCCCGCGCGCTGGCCGGGCGCATCGACTGGAAGCAGCACCCCTTCGCCTTCCCCTTCGACCAGCCGGGCGAGGACTGGGTGCTGGACGACGAGCGCGACGACCGCGGCGTGCCCAAGGGCGTGGTCATCGACAACTCGTTCAACTGGCGGGGCGACCGGCCGCCGCGCATCCCCTGGCACCAGACGGTGATCTACGAGGCGCACGTGAAGGGGCTGACGAAGCTCCATCCCGACGTGCCGGAGGAGCTGCGGGGCACATACCTGGGGGTGGCGCACCCGTCCATCATCGAGCACATCAAGTCGCTGGGCGTAACGGCCATCGAGCTCCTCCCCATCCACGAGTTCGCGGACGACCTGTTCCTCCAGCAGAAGGGGCTCAGCAACTACTGGGGCTACAACTCCATCAACTTTTTCGCGCCGGACGGGCGGTACGCGCACGCCCGCGACTACGGCGATCAGGTGAAGGAGTTCAAGGAGATGGTGAGGCGCCTGCACGCGGAGGGGATCGAGGTGATCCTGGACGTGGTCTACAACCACACGGCCGAGGGGAACCACCTGGGGCCCACCCTCTCGTTCAAGGGGATCGACAACCCCACGTACTACCGGCTGGTGCCGCACAACCGCCGCTTCTACATGGACTACACGGGGACGGGCAACTCGCTCAACCTGCGCCATCCCCAGACGCTGCAGATGGTGATGGACTCGCTTCGCTACTGGATCCAGGAGATGCACGTCGACGGCTTCCGCTTCGACCTTGCCTCCACCCTGGCGCGCGAGCTCCACGAGGTGGACCGGCTCTCGTCGTTCTTCGACGTCATCCACCAGGACCCCGTCATCAGCCAGGTGAAGCTGATCGCCGAGCCGTGGGACGTGGGCGAGGGCGGCTACCAGGTGGGCAACTTCCCCGTGCTGTGGGCGGAGTGGAACGGCAAGTACCGCGACACCGTGCGCGCCTACTGGCGCGGCGAGCCGGGCACGCTGGGCGAGCTGGGCTACCGCCTCACCGGCTCCAGCGACCTGTACGAGAGCGACGGCCGGCGCCCTCACGCCTCCGTCAACTTCATCACGGCGCACGACGGGTTCACCCTCCACGACCTGGTGTCGTACAACCACAAGCACAACGAGGAGAACGGCGAGGCCAACCGCGACGGGGCGGACGACAACCGCTCGTACAACTTCGGCGTGGAGGGGCCCACCGACCGGCCGGACATCCTGCGCGCCCGCGAGCGCCAGAAGCGCAACTTCATGGCTACCATGCTCCTGTCACAGGGGGTGCCCATGATTTGCGGAGGCGACGAGATGGGGCGCACGCAGCGCGGCAACAACAACGCGTACTGCCAGGACAACGAGCTCTCCTGGGTGAGCTGGGAGCTGACCGAGGCGGACCGCGCCATGCTCGAGTTCACCCGCCGCGTGGCCCGCCTGCGCCGCGACCACCCCACCTTCCGCCGCCGCAAGTTCTTCCGCGGGCGCGAGATCCGCGGGTCGGAGGTCAAGGACCTCACCTGGGTGCGCCCGGACGGCCGCGAGATGACGGACCAGGAGTGGAACTCCGGCTTCGTGCGCTGCTTCGGGATGGTGCTGGGGGGCGAGGCGATGGAGGAGTGGGACGACGAGGGGCGCCGCGTGGTGGACGCCACCTTCCTCCTCCTCTTCAACGCCGACGGCGGGGGGATCGACTTTACCCTCCCCGGCGTGGGCCCCGCCGCCGGGTGGAAGATGGTGCTCGACACCAGCCGGCCGGAGATGGAGGAGGGGAGCAGGCGCTTCCTGGGCGGCGACACCCTCACGCTGGAGGGGCGCGCGATGGTGGTGCTGCAGGATTTCAACGACCACCGCACGGGAGAGAGCCGAGAGCGCGCTGTGCGAGATTTGCTTCTGGACTTGGAGAGAACCGGGATGAGCGCAGTGGATGTACATACGCAGCCGATCGGGGCGAGCGTCGAAGCGGGAGGGACGCGCTTCCGGGTGTGGGCGCCCGGCCACCGGAGCGTGGACGTGGTGCTCTACGGGCCCGACGCGGAGCGCGTGGTGCCGATGGAGGAGGAGGGCGAGGGGTACTTCGCCGCCTTCGTGGAGGGGCTGGGCGCCGGCGCGCGCTACAAGCTGCGCCTGGACGGCGGCGACACCTTCCCCGACCCCGCCAGCCGCTCGCAGCCGGACGGGGTGCACGGCGCCTCGGAGGTGGTGGACCCCGCCGCGTTCCGCTGGACGGACGCGGAGTGGAAGGGGCTCCCGCTCGAAAGCATGGTGATCTACGAGCTTCACGTGGGCACCATGACCGACGAGGGGACCTTCGACGCGCTGATCGGCCGGCTGGACTACCTGGTGGAGCTGGGAGTGACGGCCATCGAGCCGATGCCGGTGGCTACCTTTCCCGGCGAGCGCAACTGGGGGTACGACGGCGTGGGGCTCTTCGCGCCGTCGGCGGCGTACGGCGGGCCCGAGGGGCTGCGGCGGCTGGTGGACGCGGCGCACGCGCGGGGGCTGGCCGTGGTGATGGACGTGGTCTACAACCACTTCGGGCCGGAGGGGAACTACCTCCCCGCCTTCACCAGCGGCCGGGTGTTCAACGAGGCGCACCAGACCCCCTGGGGCGCGGCCGTCAACTACGACGGCGAGGGGGGCGCGGCCATCCGCGAGTTCGTCGTCCAGAACGCCCTGCACTGGGCCCGCGAGTACCACGTGGACGGCCTGCGGCTGGACGCCACCCACGCCATCATGGACGACTCGCCCACTCACATCCTCACCGAGATGGCCGAGCGGGTGCGCGCCTCCCTGGACGGCCGCCACTTCGTGCTCATCGCCGAGGACGACCGCAACGAGCGCATGGTGGTGACGCCGGCGGCCGAGGGGGGGATCGGGCTGGACGGGGTGTGGGCGGACGACTTCCACCACCAGGTGCGCGTGAAGACGGCCGGCGACCGCGAGAGCTACTTCGCGGACTTCACCGGCAGCGCCGCGGACCTGGCGGACACGCTCCGCAAGGGGTGGTACTTCGAGGGCCAGCTCGCCGAGCACCGCGGCGAGGCGCGCGGAACCCCCGCCGCGGAGCTTCCGCCGCGAGCCTTCGTTCACTGCATCCAGAACCACGACCAGGTGGGGAACCGCCCGCTGGGCGACCGCCTCCACGACGTGGTGGGGCTGCCGGCGTACCGGGCCGCCTCCGCGCTCCTCCTCCTCTCCCCCTACACGCCCATGCTGTGGATGGGGCAGGAGTGGGCCGCTTCCACCCCCTTCCAGTACTTCACCGACCACCCGGAGGAGCTGGGGAAGCTGGTGACGGAGGGGCGGCGCAACGAGTTCGGGAGCTTCTCCGCCTTCTCGGACCCGGCCAACCGCGAGCGCATCCCCGACCCGCAGTCGCCGGAGACGTTCGAGAGGTCACGGCTGCGCTGGGACGAGACGGGCCGCCCGCCGCACGCGGGGATGCTCGAGCTCTACCGCACGCTCCTGCGGCTCCGGCTGTCGCACCCCGCCCTGCTCCGCCGCGGGCGCTCCGACTTCGCCGTCACGCCCATCGGCGACGACGGCGTGGCCCTGCGCCGCCGCGGCGCCGAGGGCCAGCCGGACCTCCTGGTCGTCGCCTCCTTCGGCGATCATCTCAGCGCCGATCTCGCTTCCATCGACGAGACGCGCCCCGAAGGCGGCTGGCGCCTCCTCCTGTCCACGGAAGAGGCGCGCTTCGGCGGCGAGAGCGATGGCCGCCTCGCCACGCTGGCACCGGAAGGACGGCTGGAGCTGCGGGGCCCGGGAGCGGTGGTGCTGGAAGGATAAGAGCGGCTCACGCAGAGGCACGGAGGCACGGAGATTGGCTCATCTCTGTGCCTCCGTGTCTCTGTGCCGCATGTACTCGGTGGCCCCCAGCGCTCGGGCGCGCTCGAACTCGGCGGCTTCCTCGGCGCGCTGGCGGGCGGCTTCGGCCTCGCGGGCGATGGCCAGCGCGTGGTCGCGGTCGGTGAGCGCGCCGATGGCGGCGGCCAGCGCGGCGTCGGCGGCGCGGCGGGCGGTCATGTCGCGCGTGAGCTTCACGAAGCCGAAGAGCTCTCCCCCGGGGCTGCGCAGCGCCGTGAGGCTCACGTGTGCCCAGAAGGTGGACTGATCGCGCCGCACGCGGCACCCCTCGCCCACGTACTCGCCGCTCTCCGCCGCCTGCCGCAGGTGCTCCTCGGCGGTGCCGTCGTCCGAACCGCCTTCCGGGTAGAGGAGGCGGAGGTGAGCGCCCTCCGCCTCGTCCAGCGTCCACCACTTCAGGAGGTGGGCCCCTTCGCCCCAGTAGGTGATCACCCCGTCCGGGTCCAGGAGGAAGATGGCGTAGTCGCGCACGTTCTCCGCCAGCGCGGCGAGGGCGGGGTTCGCCGCGCGCACCCGCTCGCGGATGGCCCGCCGCTTCGTCGGCTCCCCCAGCCGGCGCAGCCGCCCGCGCTCGTAGGCCGCCTCGCGCTCCGCGTTCTCGCTCTGTGCCTCGGTGTCTCCGTGTGCCGTCAATTCAGTTCCCCGCGGGCAGAGTAAAGTGGAAGGTGGCGCCCTTCCCGGGCTCGCTCTCGGCCCAGATGCGGCCGCCGTGCGCGTCCGTGATCCCCTTGGAAATGGCCAGGCCCAGCCCCAGCCCCTGCTTTTCGCCGCGCCGCGCCTGCCAGTAGCGGTCGAAGAGGTGAGGGAGGTGCTGCGGCGCGATCCCCGGCCCCGTGTCGGCCACCGAGAAGCGCACGGCGCCCTCCAGCGGCGCGGCGGACACGGTTACGGTGCCCCCGGCCGGGGTGAACTTGAGGGCGTTCCCCAGCAGGTTGGAGAGAATGCGCAGGACTCGCGCCCGGTCCGCCTGAAGCTCGGGGAGGTCCGGCGCCACCTCGGCGCGCAGGGTGAGGGAGTGCTGGGCCGCCATCTCCTCGAACAGCTCCACCGCCCCCGACACCAGGTCGCGGGGCGAGAGGGGCTCCGGCGAGAGCGCGCTGGAGCCCGACTCCAGCGCCGCCACCTCCACCAGGTCCTGGATCAGCCCCTCCATCTGCTGCGACGCGTTGCGGATGGCGCGCAGCTGCTGCCGGTCGCGCGCGCTCCACGCGTCGCCCGAGAACTCCTCCAGCAGCGAGGCGCCCAGCACGATGGCGTTGAGCGGGTTGCGCAGGTCGTGCGACACCACCGCCAGCACCTCCTCGCGGGCGCGGGAGGCGCGCTGGGCCTCCTCGTACAGGCGCGCGTTGTCCACCGCCAGGGCGGCGCGGCGCGAAAGCTCCAGCGCCACCTCCATGTCCGCCTCGCCGTACGGGGGCGAGCCGCCGGTGCGGCCGAACGAGATGGCGCCCACCGTGCGCCCGCGCGCCTGCATCGGCACCACCATGGCCGAGCCCAGCCCCAGGTCGCGCAGCATCTCGGTGTGCTCGGGGCCGGTGGAGATGGCGCCCATCATCTCGTCGGAAACCTGCTCGATGAGCTGCGGCTCGCCCGTGCGCAGGCACACCACGGCCGGGTGCGCGCCCCGCGGGTCCACGGGAAAGCGGCGCAGCAGGCCGCGCACGATCTCGCGCTTGCGGGGGTCGGAGTGGGCGATGCCGGGGGCGCGCAGCTCCCCGCCCTCCTCCACGTGCACGATGCAGTAGTCCGCCAGGCTCCCCGCCACCAGGTCCGCCACGCGCTGCAGCGTGGCCGCCGACTCCAGCGACGAGGCGAGAAGCTCGCTGGTGCGTGCCAGCAGCTGGTCCGCCCGCCGCCGCCTGCGCTGCTCCGTGGCGTCGGTGAAGGTCACCACCCCCGCCTCGATCTCGCCGCCCGGGTCCAGCACGGGCGCCCCGCGGATCTGCAGCACGGCCCGCGTGCCGTCGCCGCGCCGGTAGTGCACCTCCTCGCCCGCCAGCGTGTCGCCGCGGAGGAGGACGCGGGCCAGCGGGTACTCCTCGGCCGCGAAGGGCCGGCCGTCGGGGTGAAGCATCCCGTGGCTCGCGTAGTCCGCCAGGCGCGTGTCCTCGCCCACGGGGTGGCCCAGCAGCCGCTCCGCCTCGGGGTTGTGGATGACGATGCGCCCGTCCGGCGCCTCGCCGATCAGCACCCCCTCGGGCATCTGCCTCACCACCGCCTCCAGGAAGGCGCGCCCCCGCTCGGCCTCGCGCAGCAGGCGGGCGCGCTCCTCCTCCGCGCGGCGGCGCTCGGTGTTGTCGCTGAAGTAGATGGAGAGCCCGTCCGCCGCGGGATAGGCGCGCACGGAGAACCACACGTCCAGCAGCGGGGCGTGCGCCTCGAAGGCCACGGGCACCCCGGTGTCCAGGGCGCGGTTGAGCTCGCTGTGGAAGGGCCCCTCGATGGAGCCGGGGAACACCTCCCACACGGAGCGCCCCGCGAACGGCTCGTCGCGCCCCACGGTGCGGCGGGCGAGCTCGTCCGCGCGGCGGTTGAGGTAGGTGAAGCGCCACTCCCGGTCCACCGCCACGAAGGCGTCGGTGATGCTCTCCAGGATC
>DASVSA010000139.1:0-2449 GCA_036388335.1 Longimicrobium sp.
GCTCGGCGCAGTTCCTCGCGCACATCCGCGTGCCCACCCTCCTGGTGCACGCGGCCGACGACCCGTTCGTGCCGCCGGACGTCATCCCCCGCGCAGCGGTGGAGGCCAACCCGCACCTGGCCGCGGTGTTCACCGCGCACGGCGGGCACGTGGGGTTCATCCAGGGAACGCCCTGGGCGCCGGAGTTCTGGGCGGAGCGCGAAGCGGCCCGGTTCCTGGCCGAACGGATTTCGTGAAACGGCCGGGCTCCCGCGAGCGCACCCATCCGCGCAAGGCTGGCCTCCTTCACTCACGCATGGTACGCCCTTCGCATGCACGGCGGGCGTGACGACCAGCCCGCCACCGCCCAATGTGCGCCGCGGCCACGTGGAGGTGCTCCGCATCTTCGACGTGGCGGACGACATCGACCTGCGCAGAGTGGAGGAGCTCCTCGCGGGGCGGCAGAACTACGCGCGCATCCGCCTGGCGCGTGTGGCACCCAAGGCAATCGCGTTCGGCGATCCGCCCATCGTCACCGACCTGCTGGCTCCCGCGGTGGAGGTGCTGGGGATGCGCTGCGACACGCGGGCCACCGCGCGCATCCACTCGTTCGGTGTGGTCTCCGTGTCGCTGGAGGTGCGCCTCCCACGCGTGATGCCGTGGGCGGAGTGGGAGAGCTTCGCCCGCGAGGCGGAGCGCGAGGCCGTGGCGCTTCCCTTCTGGCGCGGGCATCTTCACGGGCTGCTGGACGCGATGCGCCCCGCCATGCACGACCCCAGCCCCGTGCGGCTGGAGGAAGACTACGCAATCGTGACCGTGCGCGAGCTGGATCCGCCCCTTTCCGCGGCGGAGCTGCAGGAAGCGGTGGACCTGGTGCCGCTGCTGGCGCACGAGCATCGCCCCCTCAGCGCCGCCGCGCGCGCCGAGGTGCTGCGCCACGCGCACGGCTACTACCTGGACGACCTGGTGGTGCTCACCTGGGACCGCGCGTTCGTGCTGGAGCCCTCGGACGACGACGACATCGCGGACGTGCTGGAGGTGGCGAACGCGCAGCTGCTGGAGCTGCGCGTGTACGATGCGTTCATGGACGCCGAGCTGCCGCGCACCTACCAGGCGGCGGCGGCGGTGCAGGGGAGGCGGGCACGCCTGAGCCGGCAATACTCGCGCACGGCGCACGAGATGCGGGCGCTGGTGGCGGAGGTCACGCGGATCACCGAGAAGGTGGACAACGCGATCAAGGTGACCGAAGACGTGTACCTGGCGCGCGTGTACAGCTCGGCGCTGGAGCTCTTCCGCGTGCGCTTCTGGGCGGAGAGCATCGACCACAAGCTGGGGCTGATCCGCGACACGTACACCGCCCTCTACGACGAGGCGGTCGCCACACGCGCGGAGTGGCTGGAGGCAGCCATCGTGCTGCTGATCGTGCTGGAGCTCGTCATCGCCTTCGTGGGCGAGCTGCTGCGATAACGGACCAACGAGAACAGGGACCCGAGATGTCGGAAGGACTGGACCCGCAGGAACAGCTGGCGCAGTGGGGACGCACGGTGGAGGAGCGGTTGGGGCACCGCCTCTCGCTGAACGTCCCCAGCCGCAACAACCGCAAGGTCACGGCGCTCATCCAGCGCATCAACCAGGACGAGGAGCTGTACGCGCTCTGGCTGGCGGCCAACGTCAACGCGGTGGAGCGGCTGGGGATGACGGACCACGGCCCCGTGCACGTGAAGATCGTGATGAACATCGCGATCAAGCTGCTGCGCATGCTCACCGAGCACGGCGTGCAGCCCGGCGTAGTGGAGAACTACGGGATGGGGAACGACGACGCCGAGGTGGTGGTGATCCTGGCCGCGCTCTGCCACGACCTGGGGATGTCGATCCACCGCGCCGACCACGAGGGGTTCTCGCTCTTCGTGGCGCAGCACAAGATCAAGGAGCTCCTTTCCGAGCTCTACGACGTCCCCACGGCCACCATCCTGCGCTCGGAGATCCTCCACGCCATCATCGCTCACCGCTCCGGCGGCAAGCCGCTCACCATCGAGGCGGGGATCGTGCGCGTGGCCGACGCGCTGGACATGGCCAAGGGCCGCTCGCGCATCCCTTTCGCCACGGGCGCGGCCAGCATCCACTCGGTCTCGGCCGCGGCCATCGAGGCGGTGCACATCGAGCCGGGCGTCAACAAGCCGGTGCGGGTGAGGATCGAGATGTCCAACTCGGCGGGCGTCTTCCAGCTCGACCAGCTCTTCCGCGAGAAGCTCTCCGGCAGCGGCCTGGAGCCCTACGTGGAGGTGGAGGCCCTGATCGAGGGTGAGGCCGAGAAGCGCCTGGTGACCACCGCCTACCGGCTGTGACCGCATTGGGATTGCACGCGTGGAAAGCGCCCGTCAGCTTTGGCGGGCGCTTTTCGTTGCTGGCGGACGGAGGATCGATACCGAGTTGCAGACCATCGTTTTGGACAAAGTCCAGCAAACCTGTC
>DASVSA010000140.1:0-3682 GCA_036388335.1 Longimicrobium sp.
TCAATCTCCGCGCGGCGCAGATGCCGCGTCTTGTCCTTCATGGCAACCCGACCAGTTTCACCCGGTCCGTCGCGCGTCTACCAATCTAACCGCTACCGCCGTTTCCGTCAACCCCTCTTTTCCAACTTCCGCCGCACCCGATCCGCAGCGAACTCGTTGAATATACTGGGTTTGCGCCACTTCGTCAAGGGAAGAAAACTTCCGTTTCCAACTTCTCCCCTCGCGCCGCCAGGCTCATCCGGTGGAGCCCTTCAACGTAAAACCGATGACCCGTGGCGTCAACCCCCCACCGTTGCGACGTTGGTCGGGGGTGCACAGTATAAACGGTTGGCGGGCGGATGTCAACAGATGGGTCGCACAGAGTCACGGAGAAAGGGCTTCAGCTGCGGATGCGGACCGCCGTGCCCCAGGGATCCTGGAGGACGAGGCTCTCGGCGCCGGGGACGACGATCTCCCATTCCAGGAGGCGCGCGTCATCGTCGGTAGCGACCGGCGAGCCGGCGGCCCAGGTGTTCATCCCCAGGTGGTGGTGATAGCCGCCCGCGGAGACGAAAAGCGCGCCCGGGTAGCTCCACACCACCTTGTCGAATCCGATGCGCTCGTGGTAGAAGGCCGCGCCCTTTTCGATGTCGTCCACGTACAGGTGAACGTGGCCGATGACCGTTCCCGCCGGCGCGCCGGTCCAGGGCTCCTCGCCGCCAGCGGCGAGGACCTCGCGCACGTCGAGGGGCGCGGTGGTCATGGCAAGCTGGCGGTCGCGGTGAAGCCAGGTGGAGCGGGGGCGGTCCGCGTACACCTCCAGGCCCAGCCCGTCCGGGTCGGTGAGGTAGATGGCCTCGCTCACCAGGTGATCGGACATCCCCGCGCGCACGCCCGCGCTCCCCAGGTGGCGCAGGAAGCGGCCCAGCGCGGCGCGGTCCGGCAGCAGCACGGCGAAGTGGTAGAGGCCCAGGAGGCCGCGGTGAGGAACGGGCCTCACGCCGGGCCGCTCCACGAGCTCCACCAGCACCTCGCCGCCGCCCTGCGCGCCGAGTTCGGCCACGCTGTCGGCGCGGCTCAGGAGGCGGAGGCCGACGAGGCCCTCGTAGAACGCAAGGGAGCGGTCCAGGTCGGCCACCTGCAGGCGCACGCGTCCGAGGCGCGTCGCGTCTGGCAGGCGGTAGCCGGAGGGGGCGATTCCATACTCGCGGGCGTCGTTCATCGAGCCTCCGCTACAGCGAGAGCACGCCATGGTACTTGGCCCAATCGTCCAGTACCATTCCGGCGCCGCGCACCACGCACGTCATGGGGTCCGGGTCGCGGCGCACGGGGAGACCCGTCTCCTCGGTGAGGAGGCGATCCAGGCCGCGGATGAGGGAGCCGCCGCCGGTGAGCACCAGGCCGCTGTCCACCAGGTCCGACGAGAGCTCGGGCGGGGCGACTTCGAGCGCCGCGCGCACGCCGGCCACGATGGCGCGGATGGGCTCGCGGATCAGCTCGCGCACCTCCTCCGAGTGGAGGCGCACGCTGGCCGGGATGCCCGTCACCAGGTCGCGGCCGGTGGCATCCATCACCTGCTCCTCGTCCAGCGGCAGCGCGGAGCCGATCTGCATCTTGATGGCCTCGGCCGTGGCGTCGCCGATCAGCAGGTTGTGCTGCTTGCGGAGCGCGCCCACGATGGCGTCGTCCATCTCGTTGCCCGCCACGCGCACCGAGCGCTCGGCTACCAGGCCGGAGAGGGCGATGACGCCGATCTCCGTGGTGCCGCCGCCCACGTTCACCACCATGCTGGCGGTGGGCGCCGTGACCGGGAGGCCCACGCCGATCGCTGCCGCCATGGGCTCGGTGATCAGGAACACCTCGCGCGCGCCCGCGGCCAGCACCGCCTGCCTCACCGCGCGCCGCTCCAGCTCCGTGATCCCCGACGGGACGCCGACCACCACGCGCGGCTTCTGCTGGAAGGGCCCGCGGCGGCGCACGCGGCCCAGGTAGTCGCGGAGCATCATCTCCACCAGGTCCACGTCCGCGATGACGCCGTCGCGCATCGGCCGCGACGCGATTACGCCCATGGGGGTGCGGCCGAGCATCCGTTTCGCTTCGAGACCGGCGGCCACCAGCTTGCCGGTGGCCCGGTCCACCGCCACCACAGACGGTTCGTTGAGTACGACGCCCTGGCCCTTGATCTGGATGAGGGTGTTGGCTGTGCCCAGGTCGACTGCGATATCCGCCATGCCGGTCTTTCTAGAAGGTGATCCACGGTGCGAGCCGGGCAATCTAACGGCTACCTCACACGGAGGCACAGAGGCAAGGAGAAGAACATCATCTGCTACAGCTTCCCGCGCAGCTCGTTGAGGAGGACGAGGGCGTCGAGGGGCGTGAGGCGGTCCAGATCCAGGGAGCGGATGCGGGCGGCGACTTCGGAGGCGGCGGAGTCGGCGGGTTCGGCCGGGTCGAGGTGCTCGATGGCGCGGCTCTCGGCGGTGCGGGAGCCTTCGAGGGTGCCCAGGATCTCGCGGGCGCGGGCGACGACGGGCGCGGGGATGCCGGCCAGGCGCGCCACCTCGATGCCGTAGGAGCGGTCCGCGCGGCCGGGGACGAGCTGGTGGAGGAAGACGATGCGGTCGCCGTGCTCGCGCGCGGCCACGCTGAAGTTGACTACGCCGGGGAGGAGCTCGGCGAGCTGGGTGAGCTCGTGGTAATGGGTGGCGAAGATCGTCTTGGCGCCCACCTGGCCGTGAAGGTACTCGGTGATGGCCCAGGCCAGGCTCACCCCATCCCAGGTGGCGGTCCCCCGCCCCACCTCGTCCATCAGCACCAGCGAGCGCCGGGTGCCGCCGTTGAGGATGGTGGCGCACTCGCTCGCCTCCACCATGAAGGTGCTCTGGCCGCGCACCAGGTTGTCCGACGCGCCCACGCGCGTGAAGATGCGGTCGCAAACGCCGACGCGGGCATGGTCCGCCGGCACGAACGCGCCTACCTGCGCCAGGAGCTGGACAAGGCCCACCTGGCGCAGAAGGGTCGATTTGCCCCCCATGTTGGGCCCCGTCAGCACCACGATGCGCGAGTCCTCGTCCAGCACCACGTCGTTGGGGATGTACCGGTCGCCCGGCATCATCGTCTCCACCACGGGGTGGCGGCCGGCGCGGATCTCCAGGCGATAGCCGGAGTCCACCTCGGGGCAGGTGTAGCCGCGGCGCACCGCGCACTCCGCCAGCCCGGCGAGCGCGTCGAGCGTGGCGACGCGGAAGGCCGCGTCCTGCAGGCGCTTGACCTGCGTGGCCAGGGCGCGGCGGAGCTCCTCGAAGGCGCGCTGCTGGAGCGAGGCCATCCGCTCCTCGGCGTCCAGGATGCGGGCCTCGCGCTCCTTGAGCTCCGGCGTGGTGTAGCGCTCGCCGGTGGAAAGGGTCTGGCGCCGCTCGTACTCGGCCGGGACGCGGCCAGTGTCGGACTTGGGCACCTCCAGGAAATAACCAAAGACGCGGTTGTAGCCCACTTTCAGCTGGCGGACGCCCGTGCGGTCGCGCTCGCTGGCCTGGAAGTGCGCCATCCAGTCCGTGGCGCCGGTGCGCAGGGCGCGCAGCTCGTCCAGCTCCGCGTCGAAGCCGTCGCGGATCACCACCTCGCCGTCCGCGAAGCCGTTCGCCGGCTCTTCGGCGAGGGCCGCGTCGATGCGCTCGCGGATGTCTTCCAGCGGGTCCAGGGT
>DASVSA010000141.1:0-12692 GCA_036388335.1 Longimicrobium sp.
TCAATCTCCGCGCGGCGCAGATGCCGCGTCTTGTCCTTCATGGCAACCCGACCAGTTTCACCCGGTCCGTCGCGCGTCTACCAATCTAACCGCTACCGCCGTTTCCGTCAACCCCTCTTTTCCAACTTCCGCCGCACCCGAGCCGCGGCGAACTCGTTGAATATACTGGACTTATCCGGATTCGTCAAGAGTAGAAACGGAAGTTTTTATATCCGTCTCCAGCCCGTCCACGTTTCGAGCGACAGCCGATCAAGATATCCCTGGGTCCCGTACCCGTCAACCCCCCACCGAAGATCTCACCCAGAGCCACGGAGACACAGAGGAGAGGTGTTTCGGGGGAGGCATCGGGATTGCCCTGTCCGCGGAGCTTTCCACCAGCCGCTTCTTCAAACCGTGTGAGATGCAACATCTTCATCGCCTCGCTGATGTGGCGGGGATCCTGCCCAGCTACGTGGACCAGACCGGGACCGAGACGCGCACCACGTCCGACGAGACGAGGGTGGCGCTGCTGCGCGCGATGGGGGTCGATGCTTCGACGCCCGATGATGCCGCGGCGGCCCTGGACGAGTGGGAGGGCCGTGACCGCACCCGCGTGATCGCGCCGGTGCGCGTGGTGCGGCGGGACGATCCCGAGGTCACTTCGGTGACGGTGCGCGTGCCGGAGGAGACGAGCCGCGCGGAATGGGTGATTGAGCTGGTCCCCGAGGACGGCGAGCCGCACCGGGCGGAGGGTGTGGGGGCGCCGGAGAGCGACGGGACGCTTCTTCTATCCCTTCCGGCAGCTCCGCCGGTCGGGTACCACACGCTGCGCGTGGGGGTGGGCTTCGACACGGGCAGATGGGAGGGCGAGCAGTCGCTCATCGTGGTGCCGGGCACGTGCCCGCCGGTGCGGGAGGTGGCGGGGCAGGACCGCGTGTTCGGGGTAATCGTCAACCTCTATACCGTGCGGAGCGACGCCAACTGGGGGATCGGCGACATCGGCGACCTGGGGAGGCTGGTGGAGTGGACGGCGGAGGTGGGGGGCGCATTCGTGGGGGTAAATCCCCTCCACGCGCTGCGCAACCAGGGCGCCGACATCAGCCCGTACAGCCCGGTGAGCCGCGTCTTCCGCAACGCCATCTACATCGAGGTCCCCGCCGTCCCGGGGTTCGCGGAGTCGGAAGAGGTGCGGCGCATCGTGGAGTCGGCGGAGTGGCGGGAGGAGCTGGAGATGCTGCGGGCGAGCGGCGAGGTGAGGTACGAGGAGGTGATGGCGGCGAAGCGGCGAGTGCTGGAGGTGCTCTACCGGGAGTCCGCCGACGGGGCCGAGTACCGGCGCTACCTGGAGGCGCAGGGCGAGGCGCTGGTGCACTTCGCCACCTTCGAGGCGCTGGCGGACCACCTGGGGAGCGGCGATTGGAGGACGTGGCCGGAAGGGTTCCGCGATCCGCACTCGGGCAGCGTGGCGGAGTTCGCGGAGGCGCACGCGGAGGAGATCGGCTTCCACCAGTGGCTGCAGTTCGAGCTGGACCGGCAGCTGGGCGAGGCGGCGGCGCGGGGGGAGCGGGCCGGGCTGGCGATGGGGCTCTACCAGGACCTGGCGATCGGGACGTCGCCGGCGGGGGCGGACGTGTGGGCGAATCCCCACCTGTTCGTGACCGGGGCCAGCATCGGCGCGCCGCCCGACGACTAGTCGGCCGAGGGGCAGAACTGGGGGCTCCCGCCGCTCGATCCGCGCGCGCTGCGCGAGGACGCGTACCGCTACTGGGTGCGGCTGGTGCGCGCTTCCATGCGGCACGCGGGGGCGCTGCGCATCGACCACGCGATCGGGCTGTTCCGCCAGTTCTGGATCCCGGAGGGCGCCGCCGGGAAGGATGGCGCCTACGTGCGCTTTCCGGTGGAGGACCTGCTGGGCATCCTGGCCCTGGAGGCGCGGCGGCACCGCGCTCTGGTGGTGGGCGAGGACCTGGGCACCGTGCCGCCCGAGGTGCCGCCCGTGCTGCGCCGCTGGGGCGTGCTCTCGTCGCGCGTCTTCTACTTCGAGCGCGAGGGCGACGAGTTCCGCCCCGCCGCGGAGTACGAGCCGATGTCGCTGGCCACCGCCAACACGCACGACATGGCGACGCTCGCCGGGTTCTGGCGCGGGCGCGACATCGAGGTCAAGCGCGAGGTGGGGGTGATCCCCAGCGACGAGGCCGCCGAGGAGCAGCGGCAGGCCCGCGAGGAGGAGCGCCGGGCGATCCTGGAGCGGCTGGCTTCGGAGGGGGTGCTGCCCAGCGCGGACGAGCCGGAGAGCGGCGCGGCGCTGCGGGGCGCCGTGCACGAGTTCCTCTCGCGCACGCCGGCCGCGCTGGTGGGGGTGAGCCTGGACGACCTGCTGGGTGAGGCGGAGCCGGTGAACGTGCCAGGCGTGGGGCCGAGCGAGTTCCGCGCCTGGACGCGGAAGCTGTCGGCCCCCATCGAACAGCTCGCGCGCGACCCGCGGGTGCGGGCCGCGCTGCCCAGGGACGAGGAACGGATGACCGGCGGCCTCACAGAGAGACACAGAGGCACGGAGTAAAGCTCAGGGGACGCGGGTGATCACCAGGCCCTGCGAGGGGACCGATCCGCCCAGCATGGAGCCGGCGCGGTCCGTACGCAGGTGGAGGGCGACACCGCCCAGCGACACGATGGCGCTGTCCGCGCCGACGAAGCGGACGTTGACGGCCCGGGTCTGCCGGCCGGGCACGCCCACGATCTGCACCTGCACGCTGTCACCGCCGATGGCGCGCGCGCGGCGGACGATCTGCTCCAGGGAGGAAGGGCTGGGGTTGACGTACCCCACGGCGCCCGCCGTGGTGCTGAACCGCTCCGTGTTCGCCGCTCCGCCGCGGGGGGTTACCTCGAGGGTCGCGCTGTCGCCGCGCAGGGTGACGACCGCGCGCTGCGCCGCCGTGGTGTCCGCGCCGGGCGAGTAGGCGCGCAGCTCCACCCGCGTCACGGACGCATCCGCCGCCAGGTCCGAGGTGTACGCCATCCGCCTGTCGCCCGACATCCGCATGTCCGCCTGCAGGCGCGTGGCGGTGCGGGTGAAGGTCTCGCGCGCGATGGTGTCGGTGCCCCGCAGCTGGATGAAGGTGCCGGTGTGCACGGTGGGAGCGGCGGAGGTGGCGGGAGCGGACGTGCCCGCGCTTCCGGCGCAGGCCGCGAGGGTGGCGAGCGAGAGTGCGGCGACGGTACGGTGCATGGGTCCTTTCGCGAGGGGATGGGAGGGCTACGGCGGGCTTACACAGAGACACGAACCTAGAAGACGCGCAGGTTCACGTACTTCCGCGGGTTGGCCTGGATGTCCTCGGCCAGGGCACCATAACGGGCCGCCGTCGTGTTTAGATTCGCGGCGGCGGTGTTGAGGTTGTTGTACAGGGACTCGTCCTTGCTGAGCTTGCCCAGCGTCCCCTCGCCGCGGTCGATGCGGCCGACGATGCCGGCGAGCGAGCGGCTGGCGGCGTCCAGGGAGCGGGTGGCGGCGTCCAGCTGCACCGAGATGCTGTCGGTGCGGGCGATGGCGCGCGCCAGCTCGGGGCGCGTGGCGGCGCCCTCCACCCCCGCGGCCGAGCGGCGCAGGGAGCTGGAGACGCCCTGCAGCTCACTGCGCTGCTCCGTCGCCAGGGCGGAGAGCTCCACCAGCAGCCCCTGCAGCTCGGTGGCGCTCGTCTGCACGCTGCCGATCGTCCGCTGGCTCAACAGGGCCTGCGCGCGGCCCAGCACGGTGTCCGCGCGGGTGCCGAGGCCGGCGGCGGTGGCCATGATGTCGGCCGAGCCGGCGGCGGGGGGAGCGGGGGCCAGGATGTCGCCATCGTCCAGACGCTCGCGTGAGCGGCCCGGCTGGATGGTGGCGACGACGCCACCCAGCAGCCCGTTGCTGCTCAGCAACACCTTCGAGTCGGCGGGGACGGGGTACTCGCCCTCCAGCTCCATCCTCACGCGCACGCCGTTCTCCTCGATCTCGAAGGAGCGGATGCGGCCGATGTTGACCCCCCGCAGCTGCACGGGATCGCCTTTGCGGATGCCGCCGGCCGTCTCCACCAGCGTGCTGACGTAGTACCGGCCGCGGAAGGTGCCCGGGTCGGTGAGGAGGAAGAGGGCGAGCAGCACCGCGAAGATGCCGGCGAGTACGAAGAGGCCCACCTGCACTTCGCGGCGGGGGGAGCGCGCGACGCTCATCGCATACCAGGTTGAAAGGAGCAAGCGACGAGGGTGGCCCTTCCGTGGACCACCCTCGTCTTCACCATACGGCGGTCAGTCGCCCCAGGCCGGCTCGGGAGCCAGGCCGGAGTGGTCGCGCTCCTCCTGGAGCTCCCGCTCGCGGGAGGGCGACACCAGCTTGCGCTTCACCCATCCGCCGAAGTCGTCGAAGTAGGTGTAGGCCACCGGCACCACCACCAGCGTGAGCAGGG
This sequence comes from Longimicrobium sp., assembly GCA_036388335.1. GTDB lineage: Bacteria > Gemmatimonadota > Gemmatimonadetes > Longimicrobiales > Longimicrobiaceae > Longimicrobium. The sequence goes on from DASVSA010000141.1 coordinate 4,416, forward strand.
TGGAGGTGATCAGCCCGCCGATCACGGCGCGCGCCATGGGGGCGCGGAACCCGCCGCCCTCGCCCATCGCCATGGCGACGGGGAGCATGCCGAAGATCATGGCCAGCGTGGTCATCATGATGGGGCGCAGGCGAACCTCGCCCGCCTCCACCAGCGCCGTCCAGCGGTCCTTGCCGTCGGCCCGCCGCTCGTTTGCGTTGTCCACGAGAAGAATCGCGTTCTTCACCACGAGGCCCATCAACATGATCAGTCCGATCATGGACATCATGTTGAAGGTGTCGTTGGTCATCAGCAGCGCCAGCAGCACGCCGATCAGCGACAGCGGCAGCGAGAGCATGATGGCGAACGGCTGAGTGAACGACTCGAACTGCGACGCCAGGATCAGGAAGATCAGGATGATGGCCAGGATGATGGCTTCCAGCACGTAGCCCACCGTCTCCATCATCTGCTCCGTCTCGCCGCCCAGCGTAACGCGGTACCCGGCGGGCATGCGCACGTCCGCGATGGCCGCCTGGATCTGCGCGGAAGCCTCGGACACCGAGAGATCCGGCGTGGTGCCCGCGGACACGGTGGCCACGCGCTCCAGGTCCTGCCGGTCGATCTGCGACGGTGCCGTGCCCTGCACGATCCGCGCTACCTGCCCCAGCGGCACGGTTACCGCCGCGCCCGCCGCGTCGCGCCGCCCGGTGGTTACCGGGAGCGAGGTGAGGCTGCTGAGTCCACTGCGCTGCTCCGGCGCCACCTGCACCACCACGTCGCGCTCCTCGCCCGAGGGGTCCTGCCAGGTGGTGGCGGTCTGCCCCGCCAGCAGCGGGCGCACGGTGCCGGAGATCTGGCCCACGTCCAGCGCCAGCTCGTTGGCCACGTCGCGGTCCACCTCGATGCGGTACTCGGGACGCGGCGCGCCCAGCGAGCTCTCGATGTCCACCACGCCGGGGATCGCCTTCATCTTGGCGGCGATCTGCGCCGAGATGCGCTGAAGCTCGGCGACGTCGGGCCCGCGCAGGTTCACCATGAGCGGCTTCTGCGCGCCGCCCACGCCGCCCGCGTCCAGCACGGCCACGGTGGTGCCGAAGTACCCGCTGAGGGCTTTCCGGGCCGCCACCATCAGCTCGTCCTGCGAGCGCTCGCGCTCGTCCGGCTTCACCAGCTTGACGTACACGTTTCCGCCCGTGACGGTGCCGGTGATGCCGGCGCCCACGGTGGTGTAGGTGTAGTCGACCCCCGGGAGCGCCTTGATCCGCGCGCCGATCTCCTCCGCGCGCTGGCGCGTGTAGGCCAGCGACGAGCCCTCGGGCGTCTCGAAGGTAACGGCGAACTCGGAGTTGTCCGAGTCCGGCATGAACCCGCCGCCGATGAGGGGGAAGAGCATCATCGCCCCCACGAAGGCCGCCGCGGCCAGGCCCAGCGTGGACTTGCGGTGCCCCAGCGCCCACTCCACCACCCCGCGGTACTTCTTCGCCTGCCGGTCGAACCAGCGGTTGAAGCCCGCGATCACGCGCGTGACCGGGTTGCGCGAGGGGGTGTGCGAGGCCGAGTGCGCCTCCACGCCCCACCACGCGGCCAGCATGGGCGTGAGGGTGAAGGAGACGAAGAGCGAGACGAGCACCGCCCACGCCACCGTCATCCCGAACTGGTAGAAGAAGCGGCCGATGATGCCTCCCATGAACGCCACCGGCACGAACACCGCCGCCACCGAGAAGGTGGTGGCCATCACCGCCAGGAAGATCTCCCGCGTCCCCACGTTGGCGGCCGTGAAGTGGTCCTTCCCCATCTCGCGGTGGCGCACGATGTTCTCGATCACCACGATGGCGTCGTCGATCAGGATTCCGATGGAGAGAGAGAGCGCCATCAGCGACAGCACGTTGAGGGTGAACCCCAGCGCGCTCATCAGGATGAACGACGAGATCACCGACACCGGCAGCGCCAGCGCCGTGATGGCCGTGGCCTTCCAGTCGTTCAGGAACAGCATCACCACCACGATGGTGAGGATGGCGCCCAGCACCAGCTCGTGGATCACGTCGTCCACCGAGCGGCGGATGCTCACCGAGTTGTCGCGGATCACCTGCAGCTGCGTCCCCTGCGGGAGCGTGCCCTGGATCTTTGCGATCGCCTCGTTGACGCCGTCGGCCACGGCCACCGTGTTGGCGCCCGACACCTTGAGCACGTCCATGGAGACGGCGCGGGTGCCGTCCACCAGCGCCAGCGAGCGCTCCTCCTCGGTGCCGTACTCCACGCGCGCCACGTCGCCCAGCCGCACGGGCTGGCCCTGGCGGTTGGCCACGATCACCCGCGCGAACTGCTCGGGACGAACGATGCGGCCGGTGACGCGCACCAGCTGCTCCTGCGACCCGCTCTCCAGCCGCCCGGCGGGGACCTCGAGGTTCTGCCGCTGAAGCGCGCCCATCACCTCCTGCGCGGAGACGCCGGTGGCCTGCATGCGGTCGGGCTGGATGAAGACGCGCACCTCGCGCGCCAGCCCACCGGCGATCTGCACCTGCCCCACCCCGCTCACCGACTCCAGCTGGCGGCGGATCCCCTCGTCGGCCAGCGTGGTGAGCTCGGCGATGGGAGTGGTCTTGGACGACAGCGCCAGCGAGATGATGGGCTGCGCCGAGGGGTCGAACTTCTGCACCACCGGCTGCTCGATGTCGGCCGGCAGGGTGCGGCGCACCGCGTCGATGCGGGCGCGGATGTCCTGCGACGCCTGGTCGCCGTCGCGCCCCAGGTCGAACTCCACGATCACCTGGCTTACGCCTTCCAGCGAGATGGAGTTGATGCGGTCCACCCCTTCCACGGGGTTGAATGCCTCCTCCAGCCGCTTGCTCACCTCGCGCTCGATGGTTTCCGGGCTGGCGCCGGGGTAGACGGTCTGCACCGTCACCACCGGGATGTCCACCTCGGGGAACTGGTCGATGGGGAGCCGGCGGTAGCCGAAGATCCCCAGCACCATCAGGCCCAGCATGAGCATGGTGGTGAACACGGGCCGGCGGATGGCCAGGGCGCTGAGCCCCCCGCCGCCCGCCGCCCTGTCGTTGAGATGGCTCATGCTCTAGCTCCCGTTGTTGGCGGCGCGCACCACTACCCGCGCGCCCTCTTCGATCTCGCCCGGCGCCACCAGCACCTGCTCGCCGGCCGAGAGACCCTGCGCCACCGCCACCATCCCGCGGGCGTCGTCGCGCTCGCCCAGGGTGAGGACGCGGCGCTCGGCCTTCCCGTCCTTCACCACCCACACGAACGACTCGGTGCCCGCCGTACGGATGGCCGCCGCCGGCACCGCCACCGCCTCACGGGTGGTGCCCGTGAGCACGCGCCCCGTGGCGAACAGCCCGCCGATCAGCGCCCCGTCCGCGTTGGGGAGGTTGAGCGTTACGCCCACCTGCCGCGTGGTGGGGTCGGCCACCGGGTCCACCCGCGACACCGTGCCGCGGAAGGTGCGCCCCGGCTGCGCGTTGAGGGTGAACTCCACCGGCTGCCCCTGCCTCACCGACGCCGCCTGCTCCACCGGCACCTGGCCGCGGAGCTGGAGCGCACGCGAGTCCACGATGGTGAGGAGCACCTGGCCCACGCTCACCGCCTCGCCCGGCTCCACGGTGCGCTCGCTTACGCTGCCCGTGAGGGGCGACACCACGCGGGTGCGCGAAGCCTGCTCGCTGGCGCCCGCCGACGCGGCGCGCGCCGCGGCCACCTGGGCCCGCGCCGCCTGCACCTGCGTCTCGGCCGCGCGGAAGGAGATCTCGCTCATGGCGCCCGCCTCGTGGAGGGTGCGCGCCGACTCCAGCTGTCGCTGCGCCTGGGCCAGCGCCGCCTGCGCGCCGGCCACCTGCGCCGCGGCGCCGCCGGCCTGGCTCTGGATCCCCTGCGCCTCGATGCGCGCCAGCACCTGCCCCTGGCTCACGCGGGTGCCGCGGTCCGCCGCCAGCCCGGCCACCACGCCGGGCACCTGCGCCTTGAGCTGAACCACCCGGTACGGCTCCAGCGACCCGGTGAGCGCCACCCCGCCCTGCAGCTGGGTGGTCCCCACCGTGGCCACGTCCGTGGGCGCCAGCACCACCTGGGGGGAGGCCGCCGCCGTGTCGGCGCGGGCCTCCTCGGCCGTGCTCCCCCCGCCGCCGCACCCCGCCAGCACCAGCGCCAGGGCCGCGGGAGCGAGAACGCGCGGCATATCGATCTTCATCACCGTCTCCAGTAGGTTGGGTTGCGTCTTCACGGGGCCACCGTGCCGGCGGTAGCGCGCTGCACGCGCGCGGTGGCGATGCGCAGGTCGGCCGTGGCCTGCGCCAGGTTGCTGCGCGCCTGGAGCAGCTCCAGGCGGGACTGCGACACCTCCAGCTGCGTGGCGAGCCCGCGCTGGTAACGGAGCACCGTCAGGTCGTACACCCGCTGCGCGGCCTGCACCGTGGTCTGCCGCGCCGCGATGGCGGCCCGGGCGCGCTCCGCCTCGCCGCGCGACTGCTCGTACTGCACCTGCACTCCTTCGCGGAGCTGCTCCAGCTGGAGCCGCGCGCGGTCCGCCTCGATGCGGGCCTGCTGAAGCTCGGCCGCGCGCTGCCCGCCGTTGAAGATGGGCACCTGCACCGCCAGCGTGGCCGCCGCGTCGCCGCGCGAGGCCTCGTTGAAGCCGAACACGGACGAGGGCTGCAGCTGCCGGCCGAAGTGGGCCTGCAGCGAAACGCTGGGGAGGAAGGCCCCCTGCGCGATGCGGATCTGCTGCTCGCGGATGGACACCTGCCGCTGCGCCGCCGCGATGGAGGCGCGCCCGGCGGTAGCCTCGGCCGCGGCCAGCGTCGCCGCCGCTTCGGCCGGGGCGTCCAGCGGGGAGGTGAGCCTCAGCGGCTGCTCCAGCGGGAGGTCCAGCAGGCGCTTGAGCTCCAGCAGCGCCAGCTCGGCCGCGTTGGTGGCCGCCACCAGCTGCGGGCGGAGGTTGTCGCGCGACACCTGCGCGCGCAGCACTTCGAGGTCGCTGGACTCGCCGGCGCGCTGGCGGAGCTGCTCCTGCGCCAGGAACGCCTCCGCCTGCTGCAGCGCCGCCTGGGCGAACCCGGCCAGCTCCTGCGCCAGCTGCGCCTGCGTGTAAGCGCTCCTCACCTGAAGCTCGATGTCGGCGCGGCGCTCGGCCAGCCCCAGCTCCGCCGCCGCGCGGTAGTCGCGGGCGATCTGGAGCGCGGCGCCCGTGCGCCCGCCCGAGTACAGGGTCTGCGAGCCGCTGAGCGTGGCGGTGTAGCTGTTGACCTGCCCGAACGGGAGTCCGCTGAACAGCGCCCCGATCCCGCCCAGCCCGGCCAGCGGCGTGTTGCGCTCCAGGTACGCCACGCGCTCGGCCAGCGGCGCCGTGCTGTCCGGCGAGAAGCGGAGCGAGTCCGGTATGCTGATGCCCCCGCCGCCGCCGAAGGGCGACTGGAAGGTGCGCGTGTAGGCCAGGTTCGCGTTGAGCTGCGGGAGCGCGGCGGAGCGGGCGGCGGTCACCTGCGTGGCGGCCAGCCGTACTTCGCTCTCGGCCAGGCGCACGTCGTTGCTCTGCGAGAGAGCCCGTGAGAGCGCCTCTTCCAGCGAGATGCCCACCGTGTCCCGCGCCGACGCCGGCGCGGCGGGCGCCGTCTGCGCCGGCAGGGCCCGCGGTGCCCCCGCCGTCAGTGCAGCGAGGAGGAGGATCGATCTTCTCATTCCTTATCTTCTTTCTCGAGGGCGCACGAGCGCCGGTATGTTCGTCAGATTTGGAAAAGTCACCGGGCCGCCGCCGCGCTCCGCCGGAGCTGGCGGAGGGTGCGCTCCACGCTGCGGGTGGCGAACGAGTGGAGCCGGCACAGGGTGCGGAAGCGCGCGCCCACTACCGGGTGCCGCGCCGCCGCCGTGCGCGCGCCCCGGTCGGCCGCATCGCGCAGGCGCTTCATCCACTCCAGGCGGCGCTCCAGCATCATCACCGCTCCGTCGGGGCGGGCGCGGTAGTAGTCGCGCCGGTCGCCCGGGCGGCTCACCCGCTCCACGATCCCCCACTGCTCCAGCAGGCGGGCGTTGGTGCTGATGCTGGCTTTGCTGGCCTGCACCCGCTCCGCGATCTCGTCGAGCGCCAGGTCCTCCGGGCTCAGCAGGAGGAGCGCGGCCACGCGCCCGGCGATCCGGGAGCCGCCGTCCTGCTCCACCAGCCGGGCGAAGTACTCGATGAACTCGTTTTCGCGGGCCAGCTCTTCTCGCGCGAGTGCAGTACGTTCAGTATCCATTAAACGCTTTGGCCGAGGAAAGTCCTGAGTGCGAAGTGCTGTTCTTCCAGGACTCAGGACTCAGGACTCAGGACTTCAGTTTTCGCCGCCGCGCAACTCTTCCTGGAGAGCCAGGAGGGAGCGGATGGCGGCACGGTTGAAGTTGGCGGTGCCGTCGAAGCGCTCCGCCACTTCCGTGGGGAGCGGGGCCAGCTTCTCGCGGGCGCGCTCGATGCGGTCGATGAACAGCTCGATGCGCGAGACCTGGCGCTGGATGAGCCGGTCGCGCATGTCCGGGGCGATGCGGTAGAAGTCGCGCCGGTCGCCGGGGCGCGTGACGCGCACGGCCACGCCCCAGACTTCAAGCAGGCGCGCGTTGGAGCTTACGCTCCCCTTGCTCACCTGGAGCCGCTCCGAGAGCTCGTCCAGCGAGCAGTCGCGCTCCCCCAGCATCAGCAGCCCGAAGAGCCGGCCGGCGATCCGCGGAACTCCTTCTTCCTCGAAGTGGCGGCCCATGATCTCGATGAATTCGTCCTCGGCCTGCGACATCGCTCCCCGGGTTCTGGTTGGCTGGATGGAAGCTACATCGCCATGAGCGTTTAGTCAATACTGAACGTACGATATACAGATGTCTCACACAGGCACGGAGACATAGAGAGAAGAACGCTTCGTGCAGCGGGGTCACGTCGACTTTCTTCAAGGAGACGCGCGTGGCACGTCCGGATGCGGTGGTGGTGGGATCGGGGCCCAACGGGCTGGCGGCGGCGATCGCGCTTGCGCAGGCGGGGCGCTCGGTGGTGGTGCGCGAGGCGGCGGATACGATCGGCGGGGGGATGAGGACGGAGGAGCTGACGCTCCCCGGCTACCTCCACGACGTCTGCTCCATCGTGCACCCGCTGGGGGTTTCGTCGCCGTTCTTCCGCACGCTGCCGCTGGCGGAGCACGGGCTGGAGTGGGTGCACTCGCCCGCGTGCCTGGCCCATCCCTTCGACGATGGTTCGGTGGCGCTGCTGGAGCGCTCGCTGGAGGCCACGGGGGCGACGCTGGGTCCCGATGCGCGCGCGTGGAAGAAGCTGCTGGGGAAGTGGACGGATCGCTGGCTGGTGCTGGCGGAGGACGTGCTGGGGCCGCTGGAGTTCCCCGACCACCCCTTCATGCTGGCGCACTTCGGCCTGTACGGGCTGCGGCCCGCGTACGGCCTGGCCAGGGGCACCTTCCGGGGCGAGCGCGCGCGGGCCCTGTTCGCGGGGAACGCCGCGCACTCCATGGTGCCGCTCACCCAGTCGCCCACCGCCGCCTTTGGGCTGACGCTGGCCGCCGCCGGGCACGCGGTGGGGTGGCCCATCGCGCGCGGCGGGTCGCGCAGCATCGCCCACGCGCTCGCGTCGCACCTGCGCTCGCTGGGCGGCGAGATCATCACCGGCGCGCCGGTGGACGACATCGACGAGCTGCGCGACGTGAGGACGATCCTGCTGGACCTTACGCCGCGGCAGGTGCTGCGCATCGCGGGGCACCGGCTGCCGGCGCGCTACCGCGGGGTGCTGGAGCGGTACCGGTACGGCGCGGGCTCGTTCAAGATCGACTGGGCGCTCTCGGAACCCATCCCCTGGCGCTCGCCCGAGTGCCGCCGCGCCGCCACCGTGCACCTGGGCGGCACGCTGGACGAGATCGCCGCGTCCGAGCACGCGCCGCTGGCTGGCCAGATTCCCGAGAAGCCGTTCGTCCTCCTGGTGCAGCCCACGCTTTTCGATCCCACGCGCGCGCCCGCCGGAGGGCAGATCGCGTGGGCGTACTGCCACGTCCCCTTCGGCAACGACGTGGACATGACGGAGGCGATCGAGGCGCAGATCGAGCGGTTCGCCCCCGGCTTCCGCGACGTGGTGGTCGCGCGCAGCGTGATGCCCCCCTCCGCGCTGGAGCGCCACAACCCCAACCTGGTGGGCGGCGACATCAGCGCCGGAGCCATGACACTGCGCCAGGTCTTCTTCCGCCCCGCGCTCCGCCGCAACCCGTACACCACGCCCGTGGACGGCCTCTACCTCTGCTCCGCGTCCACCCCACCCGGCGGCGCGGTCCACGG
>DASVSA010000142.1:0-8718 GCA_036388335.1 Longimicrobium sp.
GCTCCCCTTTGCGCGCGACGACCGGCTGGTGGAGATCAGCCGCGTGGACATCCCGCTGCGCGTGCCGGGCTTCGGCGAGCACCGCGGGCCGAGCCCCGAGATCACCGAGCTGGCGGGGCTGCGTGACGCGTTCTCCGGGTACGCGGCGTACGCGCCGGGCGGCCTCAACCTCTCCGGCGTGGGCGAGCCGGCGCGGGTGCGCGTGGCGCTCGTCACCCCGGGCTTCTTCCCCACGCTGGGCGTGAAGCCGGCGCTGGGCCGCGCCTTCCGTCCCCACGAGGGGACGCCGGAGGCCGCGCCCGCCGCCATCCTCTCGCACGGCCTGTGGCTGCGGCACTTCGGCGGCGATCCGGGCGCGCTGGGGAAGACGGCCACTCTCAACGGGCGGCGCTACCGCGTGGTGGGGGTGATGGAGCCGGGCTTCGCCTTCCCGGCGCGCAGCGAGGTGTGGCTCCCCCTGCCGGTGCCGATGACCTTCGACCACTGGGAGCCGTTCCGCCAGTACATGCCCACGACGGTCATCGGCCGCCTGGCGCCGGGCGTGACCGTGGAGGAGGCGGGGAGCCGCTTCCGCGCCCTCCTCCTGCAGCGCGAGCAGCCGAAGGACGAGCCCCTTCCCACGGCGGGGGAGCTGGTGCGCCCCCTGCGCGCCACGCTGGTGGGGGAGCGTGGCGGGGCGCTCTGGATCCTCTTCGGTGCCACCCTGCTCCTGCTGCTGGTGGCGGCGGCCAACGTGGCGACGCTCCTCCTCTCGCGCACGGCGGCGCGGCGCCCGGAGCTCGCGGTGAGGGCGGCGCTCGGCGCATCGCCGCGCAGAGTGCTTCAGCAGCTGCTCACGGAAAGCCTGCTGCTGGCGGCCATCGGCGGGGTGCTGGGCGTGGCGGTGGCGGTGGGCGGGCTGCGCGCACTGGATGCGCTGATCCCCGAGGGGCTGGCCGGCGCGGCGCCGCTGCGGCTGGACGGGCGGGTGCTCCTCTTCGCGCTGGCGCTGGTGCTGCTCACCGGCCTGGTGGCCGGGCTGTCGCCGGTGGCGCGCGCGCGGCGCATCCAGGGCGGGGAGGTGGTGAGGTCCGGCGGGGCCACGGGGGGCCTGTCGCGGGGCGGAACGCGGGTGCGGCGGGCGCTGGTGGTGGGGGAGCTGGCGGCGGCGCTCGTGCTGCTGATCGGCGCGGGGGTGATGCTGCGCAGCTTCCACGCGCTCACCTCCATCGACGCGGGGCTGCAGCCCGAGCGCGTGGCCACGCTGGAGCTGACGCTGGCGCAGGCCAGCTACGCCACCCCGGCGGCGCGGCGCGCCTTCATCGGCTCCGTGCTGCAGCGGCTGCAGGCGGACCCGCGGGTGCAGTCCGCCGCTTTCATCAACGAGCTCCCCCTGCGCGGCGAGGGCGGCATCCGCATCACCGTGCAGGCGGAGGGGCGCACGGCCGAGGAGCCGGTGTTCGCGCAGGACCTGCGCGCCACGCCGGACTACTTCCGCACCGCCGGCATCCCCCTGCGCCGCGGCAGGACTCTCGCGGCCGTGGCGGACTCCCTCGCGCCCGCCGAGGTGGTGGTGAACGAGGCGCTGGCCCGCCGCCTCTGGCCGGGGCAGGACGCGCTGGGGAAGCGGCTCGTCTTCCCCGGCACCCGCGAGCCCATCGAGGTGGTGGGGATCGCGGCGAACGCGCGGGCGGCGAAGCTGGACGAGGACTCGGTGATGCCGCAGATGTACCACTCGCTCGCGGTGACTCCGTACAAGAACATGGCGCTGCTGGCGCGGGGCCGCGTCTCGGCCGAGGTGCTCCCCGCCGTGCTGCAGGAGGCCGTTCGCGCCACCGCCCGCGACCAGGCCGTCTACAACGTGCGCACCATGGAGGAGGTGATCGCCAGCACCATCGCCCCGCGCCGCACCAACACGCTGCTGCTGTCTCTCTTCGGCGCGCTCGCGGCGGCGCTGGCCGCGCTGGGTGTGTACGGAGTGGTGGCGTACGGCGTGGTGAGGCGCACGCGGGAGATCGGCATCCGGCTGGCGCTGGGCGCGCGCCAGGGCCAGGTGATGAGGTCGGTGATGGGCGAGGGCCTGGCACTCGCCGCGGCGGGCGCGGTGCTGGGGCTGGCGGGCGCCTGGGCCCTCACCCGCGCGCTCGCTACCCTCGCGTACGGCGTGAGCCCCGCGGACCCGGTCTCGTTCGCAGCCGGCCCCGTCGCGCTGGTCGCCGTCGCGCTCCTCGCCACCCTCCTCCCCGCCCGCCGCGCCACCCGCGTGGATCCGAGCCGGGCGATGCGCTCCGACTAAGGAAATCTCACACGGAGACACAGAGGCACGGAGAAGACTTCATCTCTGTGCCTCTGTGTCTCCGTGTGAGATCAATCGGTCGCGATCTCCAGCAGGAGCCCGTCGGGAGACGGAAAGCTTATGACGCGGTAGGGGCCGCGATCCGTCACCGCCGACACCTCGATCTTCAGGGAGAGGAGGTGGGTGCGCCAGGCGAGGAGCTCGTCGGCGTCGGCGGCGCGGAAGGCTACGTGGTGGGTCTGGCCGGTCCCGGGGCGCGACGGGCGCCCGCCGCGCGGCCAGCCGAACAGGGTGTACGAGCTGTGCGGCGCCACGGCCTGGCCGTCGTAGCGCGCCCAGAACCAGTGAGGCGTGCGCGGGTCGTCCTGGTTCACGGTGCGCTTGATCAGGCGCAGCCCCAGCGCCGCCGTCAGGAAGGCGTCCGCCCGCTCCACGTGGTCGGTGATGCCGCTCACGTGATGGATGCCGCCCAGCGCCATCTCGGTCGTGATCTCGGGCACGGGATCGGGCCAGGTCGCCGTCTCGATGGCCTGCTCGTCGCGCTGGCCCGCCAGGTTCTCGGGGCCGGGGATGATGTCCTGTTCGCCCAGCTGGCCGATGGGCTCGTCCAGGGTGTAGCCGGGGCCGCGCGTGGCGATCTCCAGCACCTGGCCGTCCGGGTCGCTGAAGTAGAGCGAGTGGAACCAGCGCCGGTCCACGGGGCCGTACACGTGGTGCCCGTGGTCGTTGAGGCGGCGCTTCCACCTGAGGAGCGCCTCGTCGTCCTCCGCCACGAAGGCGGTGTGGTGAACGCTGCCCAGGCCCCAGTTGCCGTGGGGCACGCGGGCCTCCACCACCGAGAGGAGCGTCCCCGGCGTCCCCGCCGCGTCGCCGAACCAGAGGTCCTCGGCGCCCGCTGCGCCGCTGCGCGAGACGAGCGCCATCCCCAGCACGTCGCGGTAGAACCCCAGCGCCCGCTCCGCATCCGCCACTACCAGCCCCACGTGGTGGAATCCCATGGTCGTGAGCTCCATCGTGCTCTCCAATTCGAGGAACGCGCTGAAAGGCCCCCACCCCCCCGACCCCCACTCCCCCAAGTTTGGGGGAGGGGGGCGCACTCCGGCCATCCAGGCGCACCCATGGATCTCGAAGGCCGCGGCCCCGAGCCGCGGTTCCGCCGGGCTTCATCGCCGCGCGCACACAGAAGATGCGGCCCCCTCTCCCGTTGTCGGGAAAGGGGGGGCGGGGGGGCCTCAGCCACCTCTCCGGTCCAGCACGCGCAGCAGGCGCAGGGCCTCGCGCTTCTCCTTCTTGCCGAGGCCGGAAAGCGCGGCCTTGATGCGCGCCGCGTGATCGGGGAGGATGCGGCGGACCAGCGCCTCGCCCTCCGGCGTCAGCGCGGCGATGCGGGCGCGGCGGTCGTTGGGGTGTGCGCGGCGCTCCACCAGCCCGCGCCGCTCCAGACGGTCCACCAGGTAGGTGATCCCGCCGCTGGACACCAGGACGCGGCGCTGCAGGTCGCCGATCGGGAGGGCGCCGCCGTGGAAGAGCGCTTCCAGCACGCCGAACTCGGCAAGCGTCAGCTCGTGGCGCGCCACCTCGTCCGCCGCCTGTGCCTCCACCGCGCCGTACGCGCGCGCCAGCGCCGCCCACAGGCGGAGCGCCAGGGTCTGCGCCTCGCCGGGCGCCGCGTCGGGCGGTTCGGGTGTCTTCATCTCAGCACCAAGATACCGGCGATGTCGACGGACGCCAGAACCTCCCCTCCGTGCCTCTGTGAGACCGCGGTCCGTCCGGGAAACGAATGGTTGCGCGTTCTCCGCTGACGCCGCTACCTTCGCTCTACCCCTCCGCACACTCCACCGGACGAACTTCGATGAACCGCTCCCTCCCCGTCATTGCGGCCGTGTTGGCCCTCTCCGCCTGCGAGGGAAGCTCCCCGCGCGCGGGCGACGAGTTCGTGGCCAACCGGGTCGTGGCCCGCGTCCAGAAGGCCGAGTCGGGCGAGGAGCTGAAGCTGGACGCTCCCCTGATGGCGCTCCAGGTGACCAGCGCGCTCGACGCCGACCGTGCGCTCACCCTGGTGATTGGCGGCGACCTGTTCGGCATGGACACGCTCCAGTCGATGCCGCCGATGCTGCAGCTCCTGATCCCCGGGCCTCCGGCGGCGCGCACCTACCCGGTGGGCTCGCTGGACCTGACCACGGACGAGATCCCGGTGCTGGACGGGACCACCAGCGTCCTCGCCTCGGTGGTCGCGCCCGAGCCCGATGGCGACGACGTGGACTACTTCACCAGCACCGGCGGGAGCGTGCAGGTGGTGAGGGCGGACGCGGCCACTGGGCGCATGCCCGGGCACCTGCGCGCGCGGGTGGACCTGCAGCTGCGCGAGCTGTACTTCGACCGCCTCCCCGCCGTGTACGGCAAGCAGGCCACGGGCAAGGGCGCCCTCGACGGGATGATGATGGCCACCCTGGCGAGCGACGCGGACATCACCTTTACCGGCGCGTTCAACGGCCGCACCCCGCGCGAGCTGCTGGGGAACGTGTTCGGCGGGATGCTGGGAGGAGGCAGGGAGTGGGGCTTCGTCGTCGCGGAGTCGGGGCTGCCCGCTGGCCATCTCTCGCTGCGCCTGGCGCGCATCCCCGCCGCGGGGGAGACGCTCCGCTTCTCCGAGGTGGCGCCGGACCGGCTCTACGGGCCCGGCACGGACACGATGAGCGTCGCCATGCTCCAGCTCTTCACGGGGCTGGACCTGGACTCCGACACCATGCCCCACCGCTCGTCGGCGTACGTCTCCCGCTCCGGGGAGCTGCGCGTGGACGCCGCCACCCCCGACGCCATCCGCGGCACGCTGACCCTGACGCTGGCGGAGTACGACCACGCCGGCAAACCGACGGGGCGCGCGGTGAGCGCCTCTGGGCGTGTGGGGCTGTCGCTGCGGGAGGCGCCCGGCCTCTTCAACCGCGTGCCGGCGGTCCGGTCGCTGCGCGCCACCCGCGCCCGGCTGCACAGGGCTCCATCGCGCTGAGGCTCACGCTGGACTCACACGGAGACACAGAGGCACGGAGAAACTTCTTCTCCGTGCCTCTTCTTTACGTGCCCCGCATCTACGCGCAGGACGATTCGGAGGTGCTCACCACTTCGGTGATGATGATCTGGCGGGGGTAGCGGGCGAGGTGCCCGTAGCCGCCGCGTTTGCCCACCGTGCCGCGCACGCGCACGAACTCCCGCGTCCCGAATCCCGTTCGCAGCTCTGCCGGGGCGATCCCCACCCACCACGTCTCGCGCGAGCCGCACGGCCGGAAGGTCTGCCGCTCGAAGCCGAGCTCGTACACCCCCGCGAACTCGCGCGTGGGCTCCGCGTCGCGCGCGATGGCCGCCCTGGGTGCGCAGGATGCCAGCAGGAGGAGCGGGAGGATGGCGAGCTTGCTCATGGGCGAGGCGGGGTGAAGGGATTCAGATGCCATGTTGGATTCCGCGGCGCCCGGGATGGTTGCTCGGGGGGCCCTCACCCGGCGGCCTGAGAGCCGCCACCCTCTCCCACAAACCGCGTGGGAGAGGGGACTTTGGGTCGTTGGGCACGGCGGGCGGTCGCCGCGGCCGGCCGATCCGTGGAAATCGCCCCCTCGCCCATTCATGGGAGAGGGGGTCGGGGGGTGAGGGCCACCGTCGGCGCGCCACCGCCCGTCAGAACCTACCCTGCTTCCTCCGTTCAATGAACGAACCCGACGGTTCATGCGAACGGCGACCGAACGCTTGCGCGGACTCGCGGGGGCGGTGGGGAGATCCCGTAAGCCGCTCTGCCGCAGAGGGTTGGCGGATGCGGCGGGGCGGGCCCCTTCGATGCAAACCGGGCCACTGCCCCGGCGGTCGCCGGCATAGCGGACACTCCCCAGCCGGATGGTGAGCATGCGGAAGCAATCCCTTTTTCTCCTCGCGCTCCTCGCCGCCTGCGGAGATGGCGGACGCGAGAGCGGCTCGAGGCACCAGGACAGGGTGGAGCTGATGGAAGTGGAACCGGCGAGCGTTACGCTCCAGGACCAGGTGGCGCAGTCGGCGAGCGGCACGGTTCACATGGCGCCGCCGGTGGTGCGCGGGACCCAGTCGATGGTGCCGGCTGAGCCGGAGCCGGGGGCGGAGGGATTGGCCCAGAGCGTGGATGCGGGGGTGGAGCGGATGGGGCGCGAGCGGTACGCGCGGCTGGCCGAGAACGGGTTCGTGAGCGCGCGCGGCCAGCCCCTCTCCACCTTCGCCATCGACGTGGACGCGGCCTCGTACAGCAACGTGAGGCGCTTCCTGGCGGGCGGCACGCTGCCGCCGGCCGAGGCGGTGCGCATCGAGGAGCTCGTCAACTACTTCGATTACGACTACCCCGATCCCACGGGGCCGCACCCCTTCTCCATCACCACCGAGGTGGCCGCGGCGCCGTGGAATCCGCGCAACCGCCTGGTGCACGTGGGGCTGCAGGGGCGGCGGATGAGCACCGAGCGCCTTCCGCCCAGCAACCTCGTCTTCCTGGTGGACGTGTCCGGCTCCATGCAGGAGCCCGCAAAGCTGCCGCTGGTGAAGGAGAGCCTGCGCATGCTCACGGAGCAGCTCCGCCGGCAGGACCGCGTCTCCATCGTGCTGTACGCGGGCGAGGCGGGGCTGGCGCTCCCCAGCACCTCGGGGGCGCAGCGGGG
The DNA here is from genome assembly GCA_036388335.1 of Longimicrobium sp. GTDB lineage: Bacteria > Gemmatimonadota > Gemmatimonadetes > Longimicrobiales > Longimicrobiaceae > Longimicrobium. The sequence goes on from DASVSA010000142.1 coordinate 6,937, forward strand.
CACCATCCTACGCGCCATCGAGGCCATGTCGGCGGGGGGCGGGACGAACGGGGCGGGCGGGATCGTGGCCGCGTACGAGATGGCGCGCCACAACTACATCCCCGGCGGCAACAACCGCGTGATCCTGGCCACCGACGGCGACTTCAACCTGGGCATCTCCAGCGACGAGGAGCTGGTGAAGCTGATCGAGCGGGAGCGCGAGGACGGCATCGCGCTCACCGTGCTGGGCTTCGGCACGGGGAACTACCAGGACGCCAGGATGGAGCAGCTGGCCGACCACGGGAATGGCAACTACGCGTACATCGACGACCTGCGCGAGGCGCGCAAGGCGCTGGTGGAGGAGATGGGCGGCACGCTCCACACGCTGGCCAAGGACGTCAAGGTGCAGGTGCAGTTCGATCCCGCGCGCGTGGAGAGCTACCGGCTGGTGGGGTACGAGAACCGCGCCCTGGCCGCGCGCGACTTCCGCGACGACCGCAAGGACGCCGGCGACCTGGGCGCGGGCCACTCGGTGACTGCGCTGTACGAGGTGGTCCCCCGCCGCGGAGCGCCCGGCGGCGGCGCGCTGGCCACGGTGCGGCTGCGCTACAAGGCGCCAACCGGCGTCCAGAGCCGCGGCTTCGCCCTCACCGTGGCGGACCGGACCCCGCCGCGCACCTCCAACGACTTCCGCTTCGCCGCGGCGGTGGCGGAGTGGGGGATGCTGCTGCGCGGCTCCTCCTACCGCGGCACCGCGTCGTTCGATGGAGTGCTGGCCCGCGCCCGCGCCGCCCGCGGCGCGGACCTGCAGGGGCACCGCGCCGAGTTCGTGAACCTGGTGGAGGCGTCGCGGCGGCTGATCCGGTAAACGGCCGAGCTCACACAGAGACACAGAGGCACGGAGATGAAGACGTCTCCGTGCCTCTGTTTGTTTGCCTTGGCGAAGGTGACACCCACGTAAGCTGTTGCGGGATATGGGCTTGTGAGGATGTTGGCCCGCCGTTTGCTTAGCGTGGATGCGTCCCGCGCAGATCCGGCGCGGGACGCATTCCATTTCCAGGAGTTTTGACGATGAAGAAAGCTACGTTCGTTCTTGCGGCTCTTGCGTTGCTCGGCTCGGCGGGTGCGGCCTCGGCGCAGTCCTCCATCCCGCTTTCGGTTGAAGTGCGCGGCGACGCCGCGTTCCCGGTGGGCGACTTCTCGGACGCGGGCGTGGAGAACGGCCTGGGCTTCACGGCCAGCGCGTCGCTTCAGCTCGTCCCAGGCTTCGGGGCGTACGGCAGCTACAGCCGCACGGAGTTCTCGCTGGACGGAAGCGACGACGACGTGCTGGACCAGGGCTGGGCGGCGGGGCTCACCGCTTCGCTGGGCGGCACCCCGGGGCGCGCGACGCCGTTCGTGGGCGCCGGCCTCCTCTTCCACGAGCTGGAGGTGAACGAGGTGGAGCAGGGTGACGCCAAGATGGGCTTCGAGGTAGGAGCCGGGATCGCCATCCCGCTGGGCCAGCGGGTGCGCGTGACCCCCGCGGTCGGCTACCGCCAGTACAACGTCGAGCGCTCCACCCTCGGCGGCCTGATCAACACGGACAGCAACGTGTCGTACCTCACCGGCGGGGTCGGCCTGAACATCTCCTTCTAAATCTCACACAGAGACACAGAGGCACAGAGAAAGAACATCATCTCTGTGCCTCTGTGTCTCTGTGTGAGCCTAGCGGTTCCCGTGCATCTCCTCGCCAGACAGCATGCGCGTCTCGCCCACGTTGGGCTCGCTGCCGGTGACGATCCCCTTGGCCACCTCGAAGAG
>DASVSA010000143.1:0-15958 GCA_036388335.1 Longimicrobium sp.
CGCGTGAACGCGATCCACCCGCCGGCCACCTGGTAGCCTGATCCGGGATCGATCTGTTCGCCGTTCGGGTCGGAGAGCGGCACCTCGCCGCCCGCCGCCCCGATCATCATGACGCGGAAGTTCCCGGCGCAGCACGGGTCCTGCTTCCGGAAAACGACGGTGGAGCCGTCCGTGAGCGGGTGGACGTTCCAGAAGGGGTCCGCCGTGCTGGTGAGCGCGGCCGCCACGCCCGCGCGGTAGCGGAACACGTCGTACGTACCGCTCGACGTGAACACCACGTCCCCATTCGCCGCTACGTCGTTGTCGACGTTCCCCGCGTTCGTGGAGACCACCACGTTCGTTCCCGCCTGCAGGTCGCGCCGGATCAGCGAGTTGTTGTTCTGATGCCAGAGCGCATAGTCACCCGCCACCTTCAGCATCGTGACGAAGGTGGCCGGGAACGTCACGACCGCCCCGTCTCTCCAGTCACGGACCCGCCGGTTGAGCGTGCTCGGGCCCTCGATGAAGATGGCGCCCCGGGGGGTGAGGAACCCCTTGGGGAACTCGGTTCCCGCCTCGTAGAAGATCGTCTGCACGGCGCCGGTGGAGCGCGACCGCACCTCCAGCTTCCCGGCGCCGGCGGCGAGCAGCCGTCCCGCGTCCACGTCCAGGAGCAAGCCGGGTCCGTGCTCGGGGTTGCTCCAGGCGGCGCTCGTCTCCACGTAGACGTCACGCGTGGCGGTGGACGTCTGACCGGCCGCGTCGCGGCCCACGAAGCGCAGGGTGACCTGCTGGCCGTTGTAGGCCGCCAGCGACACGGTGGCGTCCACCGAGCTGGTCCCCTGGGCCAGCACCGTGCTCGTGCCCACCAGCACCGACAGGGAAGCGCACCCGGCCGCACCGTCGTCCGAGCACGTCGCCTTCACCCGGATGGAGGGCGACGCGACCTGGAAGAGAACCGGCAGCTCCACCCCCACGAGCGGGGGCGCGTCCTTGATGTACGTCGCCGAGGCGGTGCCGGCCACGCCCGACGCGGTGCGCGCGGTCACCGTCACCGTCTGCGATCCGGAGAGCCCCGCGAAGCTGACGTTCCCCGACCACGCGCCGTCGGAGAACGCGAGGGGGAACGACCGGCCCGCGACCGCCGCGGTCACGCCCGTCACCTCTTCGCTGGACGTCGCCGACACCGAGATCCGGAAGGAATCCCCCACGCGGCTCCCATCCGTGGGGGACAGGATGCGGACGGGCCCTGGCGCGGGGGCGTCGTGGATGTACGTCGCGGAGGCGGTGCCGATTTGGCTCCTCGCGGAGCTCGCCCACGCCGTTACGGCCAGTGAGCCGGCGGGGAGCCCCGCCGCGTTGATGGTTCCCGACCACACGTCGCCGGAGAACGTGAGGGGGTACGTCCGGTCTTCGACCGACACGTTCACGCCCGCAACCGCCTCGGGCGATCTCACCTTCACCGTGATCACGAAGGAATCGCCCACGCGGCTCCCGTCCACGGGCGAGACGATCTCCACGGAGGGAATGGGCGGCGGCGGCGGAGGGGTGACGCTCGCCATGGCCAGGAACTGCACGCTCAGCGAGCCGGCCTCGGCCGCGAGCGCCTGCTGCCCGGCCGTGGCGCCCAGCGTCCACCGGGTCTCCGTGCGCCCGTCCACGCCGGTGAGCGAGGCCGCCGACGAGACCGATCCGCCGCCGGACACGATGCGCCAGCGGACCTCGCGGCCGGCGACGGGGTTGCCGTAGGCGTCCACGACGGCCACCCGCGCGCCCTCGGGAAGCTCCCCTCCCGTGAAGGCCGTCTGGCCGTCGCCCGAGACCTTGCGCAGCTCCGCCGCCGCCCCGGGCCCGACGTGGGCCCTGAACACGGTGGACGCGGCGCCCGCGGCGCTGGCCGTGGCCGTGGGCACCCCCACGCCGGTGCCGGGGGTCCAGCTCGCCGACACCTGACCCTGCGCGTCGGTGACCGTCGCCGCGGGGGTGATGCTCCCCGCGCTCACGGACCAGGCGACCGCCGCGTTGCGGATCGGCTGGCCGGCGGCGTTCTGCAGCCGCACCACCAGCGGCTGCGCCAGCCCAGAGCCCGCCGCCACCACCTGCCCGTCGCCCGAGACGACCGCCAGCCGCGAGCCTTCCGGCGTCTCGGCGGCGGCCGTGAACTGCGTGGACAGCGACACCCCCGCGAACGCGGTCATGGTGTGCGCCCCCACCGAGTACGCCAGCGTCCACTGCGCCGCGGCCACCCCGGTGGAATCCGTCCCCGCCTGCGTGGGCGTCACGGTGCCCTGTCCCTCCGGCAGCTGCCAGGCGATGACCGCGCCCGCCACGCGGTTGCCGAAGCGGTCCTCCACCCGCACCGCCACGGGCACCGTCGAGCCGGGGCTCGCCGTAAGCGCCGGGGGGCCCACGGGCGCGATGTTGGCGGGAGCGTCCGCCGTGCCCACCGCCTTGAAGGTTCCGAACACCAGCGGCTGCCCGGTCGCCGGGTCCACCGCCCGCGCCTCCACGCGCTGCGTGTCGCGCGCGGCGGTGCCGAGCGTCCAGCGCTCCCGCGCCTCGCCGTCGTTGTTGGTGAGCGCGCTGCCGGCGAACACGGTTCCGCCGCCCGCGATCACCCGGAAGTTGACGATGTGGTTCCGCACCGGCCGGCCACGGTCGTCCAGCAGGCGCACCACCAGCGGCTGCGCGAGCTCCTGGCCCACGGTGGCCTGCTGGTCGCCGCCGGACACCACGTCCAGCTTCGCGGGCACGGTGGGGGTGGCGACGGGGTCGGGACCGGGGCCCGCGGGGTTGTCGCACGACGCGATGGACAGCGCCGCGAGGAGAAGCGCGGCCGTTCGGCGGAGCAGCATGGAGTACCGGGGTGTGCTGTTTGGGGGGGGGAGCGGCCGCCCAGCGCGCACGGCATGCCCCACCTGTACGATATCGCAAAAGGCCGCTCCCGTCCAACTACTACCCGCCTGTTTCAGCTTCCCCGTTCCTGCGCGCCCACCCAGCATGCTTCCGCTACGGATCGCCCCTCATCCCCAGGATCAGCGCCGTCTCGTCCGGCCCGTCCCGAGCGCCCCCATCACCGGCCCCGCGACTTCATCTCTGTGCCTCTGTGTCTCTGTGTGAGACCGCTGTTAGGAGACGCACGCTGAAGGAGGAGTAGAACGGCGGTCTCACACGGAGGCACGGAGACACGGAGAGAAGCGGTTGTTCGTGATTAGCCCGCAACGTCCTTATGCCGTTAGATTGAGTGTGGCACCGGCGCGATTACGCCCGCGCCCGCCGGGAAGCAGTTCCGGCAGCCCGCCACGCGGACGGTGCTCGATGCGTACCTCCCGGTTCCTCCTCGCCTTCACTCTCGGCGCGCTCTCGATGCTTGCGGCGGTGTTCGCCGCCGGCCGCGCCGAACCGCGCGTGCTGGCCGTGCTCGGCTCCGGCGGCCCTGCCCCGGAAGCCGCCGCCGCGCCGCCCGCCGTCGTGCCGGCTGCGAGCGCACCCGTGGTGCACCGCGCACCCGCGGTGCTGCCGATGGTGCCGGCGACCGTGGCGGGGCTCCTGATCCCCGTGCAGGGAGTAGCCGCGGCGAGCCTAGTGGACACCTACCTCCAGGCGCGCGGAAAGGGGGAGCGGCACGACGCCATCGACATCATGGCCCCGCGCGGCACCCCGGTGCTGGCCACCTCCGACGGCGTGGTGATGAAGCTGTTCACCAGCGCCCGCGGCGGCACCACGCTGTACGAGCTTGCGCCCGACGGCCGCACCATCTACTACTACGCGCACCTGGACCGCTACGCCGCCGGCATGGCCGAGGGCCGCTCCCTGCGCCGCGGCGAGGTGCTGGGGTACGTGGGGAACACCGGGAGCGCGGGCCCCGGCAACTACCACCTGCACTTCGAAGTGTCCACCACCCGCGACCCGGCCAGGTACTGGGGCGGAGTCTCCCAGAACCCCTATCCGCTGCTCCGGTAGCGAGGGGCGGCGCCACCCCGGCTTTCCGAAGTTCCACCCCTCCAGGACCGTCCATGAGCGAGATCAAGCCGCCCGAAGTGCCCCGTGCGTCCACCGGGATCGAAGGGCTCGACCGCATCCTGGGAGGCGGCTACCCCGCCGAGGAGATCTACCTGATCGAGGGGGAGCCGGGCACGGGCAAGTCGCTCGTGGGGCTCCACTTCCTGCGTGCCGGCGCCAGCCGGGGCGAGAGGTGCCTCCTCATCACGCTCAGCCAGAGCAAGGAGGCCATCGGGCGCCTGGCCGCATCGCACGGCTGGAGCACGGACGGCATCGAGGTCTTCGAGATCGCCGCGGACAACCTCGTGCCGGGGCTGGGGTCGGAGCAGGTGCTCTTCCACACGGCCGACGTGGAGCTGGGCGAGATGATGGCGTCCGTGCGCGCCGTGATCGAGGAGGTACGGCCCACCCGCGTGGTCTTCGACGCCGTCTCCGAGCTCCGCATCCTCTCCAACGACGCGGGGCGGTACCAGCGCCAGCTCTTCATCCTCAAGGAGCTGTTCGCCAACCGGGGCGCCACCGTGCTCTTCCTGGACAACCAGCCGGTGAGGCCGGGGCACAGCGAGCTACAGCACCTGGCGTTCGGCGTCATCCTCCTCAACCACACCCCCACCTCCTACGGCAACGAGCGCCGGCAGCTGCGCGTGCTCAAGGTGAGGGGGATCCGCTACGACGACGGCGTCCACGACTTCCGCATCTGCACGGGCGGCCTCAAGGTGTTCCCGCGCCTGCGCACGGGCGAGCGGCTCCACAACGCGTGGCGGGCGCACGAGAGCGGCATCGACGAGATCGACAAGATGCTGGGCGGCGGGCTGGCCGAGGGCAGCTCCACGCTCTTCCTGGGGCCGTCGGGAACGGGGAAGAGCTCGCTCGCCTCGCACTACGCGTACGCGGCGGCGGAGCGCGGCGAGCGCTCCATCATCTTCCTGTTCGACGAGCGCCCCGAGACCTTTGTGCACCGCACGGAGGGGATCGGGATGGAGATCCGCCCGTTCCTGGACGCGGGCACCATCACGCTGCGCGAGATCGACACGGGCGAGGTGTCGCCGGGCGAGTTCGCGGACCTGGTGCGCAGCGAGGTGCAGAAGCGGGGGGTGAGGATGGTGGTCATCGACAGCCTCACCGGCTACATGAGCGCCATGCCGGACGAGCGGATGCTCATCACCCAGATGCACGAGCTGCTCACCTACCTCAGCAGCCAGACCGTGCTCTCCATCCTGATCGTGGCGCAGCACGGCGTGCTGGGGCCCACCCTGGGCGGCCCCGTGGACGTGAGCTACCTGGCGGACACGGTGCTCCTCCTGCGCCACTTCGAGGCGGACGGCTCCATCCGGCGCGCCATCTCCGTGTTCAAGAAGCGCTACGGAGGGCACGGCCACGGCATCCGCGAGTTCCAGATCACGCCGCACGGCATCGAGGTGGGCGAGCCGCTGACGGGCTTCCGCGGCGTGCTCTCGGGAAGCCCCACCTTCGACGGCCCCGACGCTTCCCTGATGGAGCTGGACGATGCACCCCCCGCCGACTGAGCCGGCCGGAGCGCGGGTGGACTTCGGCGCGTTCGAGTTCCGCATCCTGGTGTTCGCGCCGGTGGGGCGCACCGCGGAGCTGGCGCGGCGGACGCTGGACCGGGCGGGGCTCGCGTCCAGCGTGTGCACGGGGATGGAGGAGTTCTGCGCGGCGCTGCGCGAGGGAGCGGGCGCGGCGCTCCTGGTGGAGGAAGCGCTCTCGTCCGATGCCGCGGTGCGGCTGCTTGCCGCCACCCTCGCGGAGCAGCCCGCGTGGTCCGACTGCCCGGTGCAGGTGTTCGTGGCCAGCTCGGAGCATCCGTCGCGCCCCCTCGCCACGCTGGCCGGGTTGAGCGCGGGCCGCAGCGTGGTGCTGCTGGAGCGCCCCGTCCCCCCCGCCTCGCTGATCTCGGTGATGAGGGCAGCGCTGCAGAACCGCGCCCGCCAGTACGCGTTGCGCGACCTGCTGGGCCAGTACGAGGAGGCGCGCGCCGAGGCGGACGAGGCCAACCGCGCCAAGGGCGAGTTCCTTTCGGTGATGAGCCACGAGCTGAGGACACCGCTCAACGCCATCGGCGGCTACACGGACCTGATCGAGATGGGGATCCGGGGGCCCGTGACGGACCAGCAGCGGGCGGACCTGGAGCGCATCCGCTTCAGCCAGAAGCACCTGCTGGGCCTCGTCAACGAGGTGCTGGACTACACCAAGCTGGAGACGGGGACCGTGGAGTTCCACCTGGGCGACGTGCCCGTGCGCGACGCGTTCGCCGCCGCCGAGGCGCTCGTCTCCCCCCAGGCCGCCGCCAAGGAGCTGCAGCTTGTGGTCGGCGACACGGAGCCCTCCCTGTCGGTGCGCGCCGACCCGGACAAGCTGCGGCAGATCCTGGTGAACCTGCTCTCCAACGCGGTCAAGTTCACGGAGCCCGGCGGCCGCATCGACCTGGAGTGCGAGCGCTCCGGCGAGTGCATCTGCTTCTCGGTGCGCGACTCGGGGATCGGCATCCCCGCGGACAAGATCGCGGCGGTGTTCGAGCCGTTCGTGCAGGTGCGCTCCGACCTGCGGCGCACCCAGGAAGGCACCGGCCTGGGCCTCGCCATCAGCCGCCAGCTCGCCCGCGCCATGGGCGGCAACCTCGTGGTGGAGAGCACCCCCGGCGAGGGAAGCCTCTTCACCCTCAAGCTCCCCGCGTGAACAAACGGAGGCACGGAGATGAAGTCATCTCCGTGCCTCCGTGTCTCTGTGTGAGCTGGTTTTCAGCCGGGAAGATACCGCTCCACCGTCGACAGGAACACGTCCAGGTCCAGCGGCTTGGTGAGATAGTCGTTGGCGCCGGCCGCCCTCAGCCGGGCCTGCGACGTGGCCGTGGCATCGGCGCTGATGATGACGATGGGGATGCTCGCCGTCGCCGGGTCCGCGCGCAGGCGGTCCAGCACCTCGTCGCCGCCCAGGTCCGGCAGGTGGAGATCGAGCAGGATCAGGTCCGGCTGCTTCTCCCTCGCCATCTCGATCCCCGCCTCGGCCCGCAGTGCGGAGAGCGTGTTCCAGCTCGGCCGGGACTCCAGTACGGCCTCCACCAGGCTGAGGTTGGTGAGGTTGTCCTCGATGTAGAGGATCTTGGCGGGCGCGCCGGAATCCGGCCCCACCTGCACGCGCCGCGCGGCCAGGTGCGGCCCCTGGAGCGGATCGGCGGCGGGGCGCAGGTCCAGCCGGAAGGTGCTCCCCTCCGGCCCCGTCTCCTCCAGCACCAGCCCTCCCCCCATCGCCTCGGCCAGCCGCTGCGAGAGGGCGAGGCCCAGCCCCGTGCCCTCCGTCTCCGTCTGCTCGGCGCCCAGGCGCGCGAAGGGGGTGAACAGGTGGCCCAGGCGGTCCGCGGGAATCCCCTTCCCGTGGTCCTTCACCCGGATCGAGACGCCCTGCTCGGACACGTCGGCGCGTATCCTCACCTGCCCGCCGGCGCGGTTGTACTTGATGGCGTTGGAGAGCAGGTTGATGAGCACCTGCGACAGCCGCTGCCGGTCCGCCGAGGCGAACACCTCCGGCCCCTCCTCGAACGACAGCCCGACTCCGGTGCCGCCCGAGAGCGGCCTCACCAGCTCCATGGCCTCGCGGACGATGCCGTTGACGGCCACCGGCTCCAGCGACAGCTCCATCCCCCCCGCCTCGATGCGCGCGAGGTCCAGCACCTCGTTGATGAGCCGGAGCAGGTGCCTGCCTCCCCGTAGGATGTGAGCCAGGAGCTTGGCGTCGTGAGGCGTCAGCTCCCTGCGCTCCAGGAGCTGCGCGAAGCCGAGGATGGCGTTCATGGGCGTCCTCAGCTCGTGGCTCATCCGCGACAGGAACTCGCTCTTCGCCTGGTTCGCCCGCTCCGCCTCCTCCTTCGCCTCCTGCAGCGCCACCTCCACGGCCTTGCGCTCGGAGATGTCCACGCAGATCTCCACCAGGCGCACCAGCTCGCCGGCCTCGTTCACGATGGGCACGATGCGGTGGAGCATCTGCTCCCGCGTGCCGTCCGGCCGCGCGCGGTCCTCCTCGAAGTGGCCGGGGGAGCGCGTCTTCATCGCCACGTCCAGGCACTCCCGGCGGGCGCCCACCGTCTCCGCGGGAAGCTTGGTCGCGCGCCCGAGCTCTTCCAGCGTCTTGCCCTTCGCCCAGCGCCGGATGTGCGGCTGGGGCACCGCCGCCGCGCTCACGTACTCGAAGCGCCCCGCCGGGTCGTACACCACCACACCCGCGTCCAGACTGTCCAGGATCCCCTCGAAGTACGCTTTCTGCCGCGCCGTCTCGTCCTCGGCGCGGCGGCGGTCGGTGATGTCGCGCGCGTTGGCGATGGCGCCCGCTTCGCCGGAGTCGTCGCGCAGCGTGCGCCCCACGTTCTCGAACACCCGCCACCCGCCGTCCCGGTGCCGGATGCGGAACTCGGTGCGGATCACCTCGCCGGGACGGGCGAACACCTGCCGGAGCGCCTCGCGCACCCGGGCGAGGTCGTGCGGATGGACGAGCTGATCGGGAGTGTCGCCCAGGACCTCGTCCGGCCGGTATCCCAGGATGCGCTCGATGGAGGGGCTCGCGTACTGGATCGCCCCCCCGCGGTCCACGATCATCACGTAGTCGCTGGCGTTCTCGATCAGCGCGCGGAAGTGCTCCTCGCTGCGCCGCAGCGCCAGGTCGCTGCCGTGGAGCGCGCGGGCGGCCGTGAGGGTGAGGAGGATCGACAGCACCAGGGTGGCCAGCGTGAGCAGCGACAGGCCCACGGTGGCGCCGTACCATCCCGCCCCCATCCCCACGTTCACCAGCACGCCCACCACCAGCGGAACGAGCAGCAGCGCCGGCAGCAGGCGGCGCATGATGGCCCCGCCCGCGCTGTCGCTCACGAACAGGGCGATGACCCCCTTGTCGGGGTGCGAGCCGACGAGAGCGAAGCAGGCGCCGAGGAAGAACAGCGCCGTGTTCAGCGCCATCGGCAGCTCGAGCTCGAACGAGATGAACCCGGCCGCCCCGTACAGGTAGCCCACCACCACCAGCAGCGACGTGAGCGCCACGGGCAGCACCAGCCAGTGAGCGGGCCGCCACCCCCTGCGCCCCCGAACCTCGCGCACCAGCAGCGCCAGCCCCAGCAGCACGAAGTTGAGCGCCGTGTTGGGGGCCATGTGGTCCGGCGGCGTCACCCGCAGCACCTTGTCGCGGAAGAGCCACTCGTCCACCCCCGCGTTCCACCCCGCGACCGAGCGCGCCAGCACCAGCGCGCCGCAGAGCGCGATGGTGAGCGCGCACGCCGCCACCCACGCCCGCGGGCGGGGACGCGCGCCCAGCAGCAGCAGCCCCCCGGCGAGCACGAAGAGGACTGCCACCGTGGGATTCATCACCACGTTGACCGGCCCCAGCGCCCGCAGCCGCTGGACGTCCATCGCCCATCCCAGCACCACCAGGCACCCCCCCACCGTCACCACGGCGGCGGACGCGCGCGCGGCTCGCTCCAGCGCGTGCGCCAGCCCCGCGTTCGCGCGTGACGGCGCGGACGCGGGCGGGACGGTGGGCGTGGGACGGATCGCTGCCTGGACGGGCATCCGGGACCTGATGGAGTGGGGGGTCTGCGGCGTGCGTGCCCGGCGTGATACGGGGGAAGCCGGGCGGTGTTTCGCGAGAATCGTGGAGAGCCGTCGCCTGGCTGTTCGGCGCGGCATCATCTGCTTGTGAAAGGTGGTCTCACAGCAGCGGAGGAGCAACCAAACGTTTGTATCCGCGACCGGTAGCGGCGGCGCGTTTGGGGTCGCCTATTGATGCTGGAGCCATTCTTGTGGTAGCATGACGCTGTGCGTGCCGCACGCGAACCCAACCAACCCAAGGAGTGGCCGATGCATCCCAGCCGCCGCGACTTCGTCGCTGCCTCCGCCGCAACGCTCGGCGCCATCCTGACGGGGCCGCTTCACGGGCTCGCAGCCCAGCAGGCGCAGGGCGTGTTCACGCCGGTCCGCCGCAACGTCGGCACCTTCACGCTGCGCGGCGGCACCGTGGGCTGGCTGGTGAACCCGCGCGGGGTCGCGGTGGTGGACACGCAGTTCCCCGCCGAGGCGCGGGCGCTGCTCGCGGGGCTGCGGGAGCGCTCGCGGAACCGCGGCGTGGACGTGCTGATCAACACGCACCACCACGGCGACCACACCGGCGGCAACGGCGTCTTTCGCGACGTGGCGCGGCGCGTGGTGGCGCACGGGATGGCGGACCAGCACATGAGGCGCGCGCCGCAGCCGTCCCAGCCGGCGCAGCAATCGGCGCCGCAGCAACCTCCCGCGCAGCAGCCGCCGGCCCAGACGCCCGCGCCGCAGCCGCTGTACCCGGACACCACCTTCACACACATGTGGTCCACCGAGCTTGGAGACGAGCGCATCGTGGCGCGGCATCACGGACGCGGGCACACGAGCGGCGACGCGGTCATCACCTTCGAGCGCGCCAACGTGGTGCACATGGGCGACCTCGCCTTCCACCGGCGCCACCCGGTGGTGGACCGCGCGGCCGGCGCCTCCATGCGCAACTGGACGCGCATCCTCCAGCAGGTGGCGAACACTCACGCGCGCGACACCATCTACATCTTCGGCCACGCCGCGGAAGGCCTCCCGGTCACCGGCAGCTCCGCCGAGCTGCTGCAGTTCCGCGACTACCTCGCGGGCGTGCTGGCGTTCGTGGAGCGCCACGTCGCCGCGGGCCGCTCGCGCGACGAGATCCTCGCGATGCGCACGCCGCTGCCGGGCTTCGAGGCGTGGGGCCCGTTCGGACAGGCGGGCCCGCGCGACCCGCTCACCGTGGCGTACGAGGAGGTGACCACGGGGGCATGATCTCCTCCGTGTCTCCGTGCCTCTGTGTGAGCCCTGTCACTCGAGCCCCAGAAAGGCCATCAGCTCGTCCGTGGCGGCTCTCCCGGCCCGGTTGGCGCCGATGGTCGACGCGGACGGGCCGTAGCCGACCAGGTGGACGCGCGGGTCCTTGGCGACCTGCGTCGCCAGCCTGCCCGTCATGATGATGCCGCCGTCGGGCTCGCGCAGCATCAGCGGCGCGAGGTGGTCGAGCGAGCTGCGGAAGCCCGTGCACCAGAGGATCACGTCGGTCCGCAGCTCGGTGCCGTCCTCCCAGCGGACCCCGTCCTCCGTGATCTCGCTGAACATCGGGAGCCGCTCCAGCACGCCGCGCTCCCGCATCGCCTGCACCTCGGGTGTGACGGGGAGCCCCGTTACCGAGACGACCGACGCGGGCGGCAGGCCGCGGCGCACGCGGTCCTCCACCATCGCCACGGCGGAGCGCCCCGCCGCCTCGTCGAACGGCCCCTCCCGGAACACGGGGGGACGCCGCGTGACCCAGGTCGTCGTGGTGACGCGCGAGATCTGGCCGAGTAGCTGGAGGGCGGAGATGCCGCCACCCACGATGACCACGTGCTTGCCCGCGAGCTCCTCGGCGGTGCGGAAGTCCCTGGTATGCATCCGCCGCCCGCGGAACCGCTCCGCGCCGGGAATCTCCGGGATGTACGGGCTCTCCCACGTGCCCGTGGCGTTGATGATCCCCCGCGCGGAGATCTCGATCCGGTCCGTCTCGACCCGGAAGCGCCCGTCGCGCTCGCAGACGACCTTCACCTGTACCGGACGGTACACCGGCAGCTCGAACTTCTTTTCGTACGCCGCGAAGTACCGCGGGACGGCCACGCTCGCCTTCACCTCCGGCGCGCTGGTATCCACCGCCTCGGAGAAGCGCATCCCCGGCAGGTCGTGGATGCGGTTGACCGTGCTCAGCGTCAGCGACGGCCACCGGAACTGCCAGGCGCCGCCGGGCTCCGGCGCCTGGTCCAGCACCACGAACCCGCGATGCGCCTCCACCCCCCGCCTCCCCAGGTGGTACGCCGCCGACAGCCCCGCCTGCCCGGCTCCGATGACGACGATCTCGGTCTTGAGGGCAACGCCGGGGGGCGCGGGGCGCGGCGGATCTGGGGTCGAGCTCGTGTTCATCTAGACCTGGCAGACTGTTGGATCAGCCCACGGAACACATCGAGTGGAATATGGTTGAGTTCTCCCTGCAAGAGGTGAGTCTCCTGATCGCCGCCGCGAACGAGGCGCGCTGGCGGAGCGACGTTCGGCCGGAGGATCCAGGCGCGGTCGAGCCCGAACGGCGGCTGGATTCGCTCTTCCAGACCCGCGAGACCCTGGCCGTCTACGGCACGCTCGCCCCCGGCCGGTCCAACCACCACGTCGTCGCCCCGCTGGGCGGTGCGTGGACCGAGGGGTGGATCGAGGGGGACCTGATCGCGGCCGGATGGGGCGCGACGCTCGGCTACCCGGCCTTCCGCCCCCGCACCGGCGGACCCGCCGTACCGGTGCACGTGCTTGCGGCGCCGACGCTGCCGGCTGCCTGGCCGCGTCTGGACCGCTTCGAGGGCCCGGGCTACCGCCGCATCCTCGTCCCCGTGTTCACAGACGGCCGCCGTGACGAGCGGAGTCTCTACACCGTCGCGAACCTCTATGCGGCCGCCGAGCAGTTCCCCGGCACGGACGCACCCTGATGGGAGGGTTCGTCTCTGTGCCTCTGTGTGAGCCCCTAGTCGCGTGACGCTACGGGTTCGCCTAAACGAACACCCCCCTCCAGAGCGCTCTGGAGGGGGGTGTTTGCACCACGCTCGCCGCGGGACGACGGGTGGAAATGTATGGGCGCTGAGGGATTCGAACCCCCGACCCCCTGTGTGTAAGACAGGTGCTCTAACCAGCTGAGCTAAGCGCCCTATTTACCAGATGATGCCCAGCGGGATCAGCACCGCGTAGCCCAGCACCAGCAGGAGCGGGGCGCCCACGGTGGAGCCGCCGGCCAGGAGCACGTACCCCACGATGATGGCGGCGAGCCCGGCCGCGAGGAGCGCCAGGTTGGGAACGGAGAAGCGCAGCGAGCTTTCCGTGTCGCTCGCGACCGCCGTGGCGGCGCGCGGAGTGGGGCGGGTGCTGGGAGTAGGTCTCGGCATGATGAAAAAGTAACCGGGTGCGCTCCGCAGGGTCAAGCCCCTTTCTCCGTGTCTCTGTGCCTCCGTGTGAGGCCAACGAGTCTAGCGCTCCACGGGAGGCGGCTCGGAGAGCGGATACTCCACGTCCACGCCGTCGTCGCGGGGCGGCGGGAGCATGCGCTCCTCGGCGCGCATGGCGGCCATGCGCTCGCGGTTGCGGCGGCGGCGCGGGATCCAGGCGAGGAGCACGAGCACGGCGGCCACGAACCAGACCATGGCCACGTTCCCCAGCGCCAGTAGCCAGCCGTAGCGGCGGCGCACGTCCGCGCGCCACTCGTCTTCCAGCTGGCCCATCGTCATCCCCCAGGTGGACCTCACCGCCCGGTCCAGCGACCCCTCGCGCCGCCAGTTCCTCATCAGCAGCGCGAAGCCGTCCTCGCCCGTGCGGCGGCGCAGGTGCTCCACGGCGGTGGCGGAGAGGAGGTAGGCGATGCGCGCGTCCCCGGAGGCGCGCGGCCAGCTCAGGGCCAGCGAGTCCAGCGGCGGCGCGCGGCCGGTGAGGAAGGCCACGCGGAGCTGCCACGCGCTCTCCACGTCCCAGCTGCCGGCGGCGAGCTCGGCGAACCCTTCGTCGAACCAGCGGGGGATGTCGCCCGGCAGGCCGCGGCGCAGGAGGACGTGCGCCAGCTCGTGGCGGAGCACCGTGCCCGTCTGGGAGGGGCGGACGGAGGCGGAGGGATAGATGGGGAGGACGATCAGCCGCTCGTGCGGGAAGGCGACGCCCCCGGCCCACTCGGGGGCCAGGCCGCCCGTGGCCTCGCTCCACTGCCGCGCGTCGGCGGCCAGGATGATGGTGGTGGAGTCCGGCGCGGGGGTGGGGCCGAAGCCGGGGAGCACGAACGGGCGCCGCGCCACCGCCAGCACCTCGCGGGCGAGCGGCGCGTGCCGGGGGGCGTGCACCACGCGCACGCCGCCACCCTCGGTCACCTGCTGCGCTCCCGCCGCCCCGGCCCACAGGAACACCAGGAGGAGCGCGCGGATCAGGCCGGGAAGGAGACCGTCTCGCCCGCTTCGAGCTGCTTGAGTGCTTCCCCGCACCGCTCCCCCCACAGGTTGAAGCGGTTCGCCTCGAACCCCTTCCGCCAGGCATCCGCGGCGGAGGCCGCGTTCCCTTCCAGGTAGTAGGCCCGCCCGATCTCCCACCACGCCTGAAGCATGTTGGGGCCCAGCTCCAGAGTGCGGCGGAAGAAGCTCCGCGCGTCCTCGAACATCTCCCGGTCCAGGTACACCAGCCCCATGTAAAGGTTGGCGTAGAGCTGCGCCTTGCGGTCCTCCTCCTGCCGGATGGCGCGGGCCAGGTGCTCGATGGCCTCGCCGAAGATCCCCTTCTTGAGGCAGATGTACCCCAGGTTCACCCGCGCCAGCGCGTTGTTGGGGTCGCGCATCAGCACCTTGGCGTAGGTGTAGAGCGCCTCGTCGTACTGCTCGCGCAGCATCTGCGCCCACCCCATGAGCGACTCGGCCTGCGGGTCGTTGGGGGCGAGCGAGAGGGCGCGCTCCAGCTCCTTGACGGCGCGGCTGGGGTCGCCGGCCGCGATGGCGCTCCACCCGCGCTCGATGTAGGTGGACGAGCCCAGGTGGTCGGACACGGGAGGGCCCGTGGGCGCGGCCTTGGGCACCGGGGGGAGCTGCTTGTAGCGCTCCACCAGCCCGCGGATGCTCTCCTTGAGCTCGCCCAGCCGCTCCAGCGCCGCCTCCGTTTCGCGGAAGAGCCCCACGATGTCGGCGCGCAGCCGCTCGCGCTCGGCACGCGGGGCATCGGCGGCTCCCTCCAGCTCGCCCTCGATGCGCCCCCGGCGCTCCTCTAGGGTGGCCACCAGATCGTCGAGCGTCATTCCCGTTCTTCGGGCGCCGCGTCCGCGTGGGACAGGGCGATGCGCTCTTCGCTGGAGAGGATCTGGTCCAGGTCCATGAGCACCACCAGCCGCTCGCCCACGCGCACGATGCCGCGCACGAACTCGGCTGCCAGCCCGCGGATGTAGGCCGGCGGGGGCGACACGGCCGTCTCGGGGGCGCGCAGCACCTCGGTGACGCTGTCCACCACCAGACCCAGCTTCTCGGCGTTGAAGTCCACCAGCACGATGCGGGTGTCCTCGCCGTACTCCACCTCCGGCGTCTCGAAGCGGCGGCGCAGGTCCACGATGGGCACCAGCGTGCCGCGCACGTCCAGCACTCCGTCCACGAACTCGGGGGCGCGCGGCATGGGCGTGGGCGCCTGGTAGCGGAGGATCTCGTGCACGGCGAACACGTCCAGCCCGAACTCCTCTCCCCCCACGCGGAAGGTGACGAGCTGCACCTGCGGCACCGCCGCCTGGCTTGCTTTTCTCAAGTCTGCTCCCCGTGGGACAGGGTTGCCTGGTCGCGGAGGATCTCCGCCAGGTCGATCAGGTTCACGAGCTGGGCACCCACGCGGGCCACCCCCACCAGGTACCCGCCCGCGTGCGGCGCCGGCCGGAAGGCGCCGGGAGGCACCGTCATCACCTCGTCCACCGCCTCGGCGGCCACGCCCACGCGCCCGCCCTCCGTCTCGGCCACGAGCACGGCGGGGGTGGCCCCCGCCCGCAGCCGCAGCTCCAGCGCCGGCGCCACGTCCACCACGGGCACCAGCTCGCCGCGCAGCCGCATGACGCCCAGCAGCCGCTCCGGCATGTCGGGGAGCGGATGCACCGGCGTCTTCGTCACCACCTCCTGCACCAGCAGGATGTCGCACGCGTGAAGCTCCCCGCCGATGCGGAAGGCCACCACCTGCATCTCGTCGCCGGCCGCGGCGCGGTCGAGGAAGCTCATGAACGGCGGGGCTTACACAGAGACACAGAGGCACAGAGGAGAACTTCTCTCTGTGTCTCTGTGTCTCTGTGTGAGATCCTCATTTCTTTGCTCATGTGCCGATCCTGGGGAGCTGGTCCACGGCGGCCTCGATCCCGGCGGGGATGCGGTCGAGGGGGA
>DASVSA010000144.1:0-4137 GCA_036388335.1 Longimicrobium sp.
CGAGGATGAAGCAGTGGTACGGCAGCCCCCGGAACGCGGCGTAGAGCGTCTGGTAGTCGCGGTTGGAGCGCCCGCAGGAGAGGAAGAAGCCGTCGTCGGTCACGGGGGTGGCGAGCACGCGGTCGCGCGTGTTCACCTTGAAAGGCACGTACTTCACGCGCTCCGCGGGGATGCCGTACACGCCGCGCAGCTCGGCCGTGTCGCGGTAGTAGAGGACGAAGCGGTCCACTTCGCGGAGGAGCCAGCGCCGCACGCGGAACGCCAGGTGTCCCGCCACTCCGCGCGGGTGAGTGAGGATCAGGTCCACGGACAGGATCCGGCAGCGCGTCCAGGGGAGGAGCTTCTTTGCGGCGCAGATCGCCAGCAGCCAGCGCGACTCGATGTTGAGCAGCGCCGCGTCGTACCTCCACAGCGCCAGCACGCCCAGCCGCTCGCGCCAGCTGTGCCGCCCCCGCAGGCTGACGGCGGTCGCCGCCCGCCCCGCGATCTGTTGCCCCGTGACCCACGCGGTGTTCGTCAGGACCCTCATATCTCACACAGAGGCACAGAGACACAGAGAGACTACTTGCGGTAGCGGGTGCCGCGGCCGGCGGCGATCAGGGCCAGGGCCTGGATGCGCGCCCAGTAGTAGAGCCAGTAGAGCGCCAGGGTGGGCGCCGCGTGGCCCAGCCGGCGCGTCTGCGCGGCGCGGAAGGCGACGGTGGCTGCGGGCACCAGGAGCTGGAGGGCGAGTGCCAGGAGGAGCGACGCCGGAAAGGAGCGAGCCGCAAGGGCCCACACGCCGGTGGCGGAGGCGGCCAGGTGCGCGAATGTGGCGGCGGTAGGCTTGTCGAGGTGCTTCCACCCCACGGTGCCGAACATCCCCAGCGCGTGCCACACGGAGCGGCGGTAGTACTGGCGCACGGACTTCGGGTTGCCCAGGTGCACCGCCTCCACCCGCGAGCACTCGTAGATGCGGTGCCCCGCGTCCACCAGCCGCTGCCCCAGCTCCGCGTCCTCGCCCGTGGGGAGCTCCTCGTCGAAGCCGCCCACCGCCTCGAAGGCGGCGCGGCTCACGAAGAAGTTGCCCGAGTTGAGGTAGTGGACGAAGCGGTCGCGCCCCACGAAATGGGTGTGGTGCCAGGCGGCCTCGATCCAGTGCGGCTCCGCGGGGATCTGCACGTGGCACCCGGTGGCCGCGGCGCCCGTCCGCGTGAGCGCCTCCAGCGCCTCCCCGATGTAGTGTGCGGGGATCACGCAGTCCGCGTCGATGAAGGCGATGTGGTCCCCCGTCGCCTGCCGCGCGCCGAAGTTCCTCACGCCGCCGATGGAAGAGCCCTCCCGGCGGAACACGCGCACGGAGTCGTCGTGGAGCGCGAGGAGGAGCTCGTACGAACCGTCCGTGGAACCGTTGTCGACAAACACCACCTCCGCGTCCCCCGCGTGGCGCACGGCGTTGAGCAGCGCGGGAACGGTCTCGGGGAGGAAGCGCCGGGAGTTGAAGACGGGCACCACCACCGACACCCTTGCCGCGGAGACGATGCGGGGTGCGGAGATGCGGTCGCGGAGGGTGGGTAGGGACTCGGGCACGTTCGGTCGATCGGAGGGAGGAGACTGCGGCCGGCGCCTAGCCCCCAGTTACAAGTTGCACGCCCGCGAAAGCGCCAGCGCGCACGCGGGATTCCCGCATCACACCTGCGGCGCGCGCGCAACACCCGACGCGCCCGCGCCACAAAAGACGGGGGCACGGAGATGACTTCATCCCCGTGCCCCTGTGCCTATGCGCGAGCCCCGCCGCTCAGGGCCCGATGCGCCCGGTGGAGACCATCAGGCGATCCCAGTAGCGCGACTCTTCGTACAGCGTGCTGGCGTTCACCTGGTAGCCGATGCCCACTTCCTTGTACCCGGCGTACGTGGGGTTCGCCTTGGTGATGAGCCGCAGGCCCGTCGCCTCGATCTTCAGCACCCCGTTCACCCACACCCGCACCACGCCGTCCGAGGCGGTCGGCGAGCTGTTGAGGGTGATCTGGGCCTCCAGGCGCTGCCAGGCGGCGAAGGCGATGGAGCCGCGCGACGTGCCGATCACCGTGGGAACGGTGCCCACCGCCGCCTCCACCGACAGGTCGTGCCCCCAGGCCCGCACCACCAGCCAGTCCGGATCGCCCACCCCCGGCTCGTCCAGCGGGAACCAGTACATCAGCTTGCGGTTCTGCGACTCCATCCCGGGCGCGGGGGTGGGGATGAAGAGGTCGCCGCCCACGAACAGCGTCTGGCCGGGGCGATGGCCGCCGGGGAACCCGTAAAAGACGCCGCGGTTCACGTCGTTGCTCTGCGCGGTGGTCGTCCGCGCGTAGCGGATGCGCAGCACCTTCCCCTTGCCGCCGCCGGTGGTGTCCGCCACCACCCGCACGTCGCCCGGGAACTGCGTCCAGGGGTAGACGAACGCGCCCAGCGTGCCGTCCTCGAAGCCGTGGCTGGCGAGCGGAGTTCCCGTCGCGGGCGGCGGGGGCGGGGGCGGCGCGGGCGGGGCGGGCACCGTCACGGTGGTCGTGGCGCTCTTGCCGCCGCCGGCCACGGTGATGACGGCCGTTCCCGCCGCCTTCCCGAACACGTACCCGGCCGGCGAAACGGCCGCCACGGTGGCGTTGGACGAGGTCCACGTCCAGGTCACCCCGGCGATGGTGGCGCCGCCCGCATCCCGCGCCACCGCCTGCATCTGCTGTGAGGCGTCGATGGCCACCGTGGGGTTGGCGGGCGTCAGGAGGATGCTCGCCACCACCGGGGCCGCCGCCGGCACCGTCACCAGCGTGGAGGCGCTCTTGCCGCCGCCCGCCACCGTCACCGTCGCCGTGCCCGCGGCGCGCGCCGTCACCAGGCCGGCCGCGGATACGGAGGCCACAGTGGCGTTGGACGAGCTCCAGGTGAGCGCGACTCCCGTCATCACCGCCCCGCCCGCGTCGCGCGCCACCGCCAGCATCTGCTGCGTGGCGCCCACGGCGATCGTCGGATTGGCCGGCGTCAGGGTGATGCTGGAGAGGACCGCGGCCGGTGCGGGGACGGTGACGAGCGTCGAGGTGCTCTTGCCGCCGCCCGACACAGTGATGGTGGCCGTGCCCGCCGCCAGGCCCGTCACGGTGCCGCCCGCCGACACGGCCGCTACCGTCGCATTGGACGTGCTCCAGGTCAGCGCGACCCCGGACAGGTTGGCCCCGCTGTCGTCGCGCACCGCCGCCAGCATCTGCAGCGACGCGCCGATGGCGAGCGTAGGATTAGCGGGGGTGAGGATGATGCTCGCCACCGACGGCGGCGGCGCCGGGACGGTGACGACCGTCGAGAGGCTCTTGCCGCCGGCCGAGATGGTGAGCGCGGTGGTGCCCGGGGCCCTGCCCGTCACCAGCCCCGTGGCCGACACGGTGGCGATGCCGGGGTTGGAGGAGGTCCACGCCTGCTCCACGCCGATGGGGCGTCCGGCCGCGTCCTGCACCACCGTCTGCATCAGCAGCGTGGCGCCCACGGCCACGGTGGGGTTCGCGGGCGAAAGGGTGATGGAGGCCACCACCGGCACCGCCGCGGTGGCGGTCACCGAGGTGGAGGCGCTCTTCCCGCTGACACGCGCGGTGACGGTGGCGGTGCCCGGCGCCTTCCCCGTGACGGAGCCGTCCGCCGTCACCGGCGCCACGGCCGGATCGGAGGAGCTCCAATCGATCTGGAGGCCCGTGACCGGCGACCCGTGCTTGTCGTACGCGAACGCCCGCATCTGCACGGAGGCGTCGACGGTGATGGCGGGGTTGGCGGGATCGACCTTGAGCGTGGCCACGGCCTGGCTCACGCGGATGCGCGCCGTCTCCGTCTTCCCGCGCGACGTGGCGAGCACGCGCGCCTCGCCCGGCGCCAGCGAGCGCACCCGGCCGTCGCTGTCCACGGTGGCGATCTCGGGGTCCAGCGCCGTCCAGCTCACCTCCGAGGCGGAGACCGCCTCGCCGTTCCCATTGCGCAGCGACGCCTGCAGCCTCACCGTATCCCCCAGCGACTCCAGGGTATAGGTCCCGGGCGAGACCACCAGCGTGGGCTCCACGACGGCGGGCGGCGCAACGGGGGGATCGGTGGGGATCGCCGTGGGCGAACCGTCTCCTCCGGCGCACCCCGCGAGAACGAGTA
>DASVSA010000145.1:0-14190 GCA_036388335.1 Longimicrobium sp.
GGTGGCCAGCTACCAGACGTGCACCTCCGTATCGGACACGGAGCCGAACAACAGCACCACCGCGCCGCAGGCGATCTCGGGGAGCTGCAGCCAGATCTCGGGAACGTTCCTGAACGACGCGTCCACGCAGCAGAACGACTACTTCCGCCTGAGCGTGCCGGCGGGCAAGACGGTGACGGCGCTGCTCAACGGCCTCAGCGTGGACTACGACCTCTATCTCTACGACGCGGCCGGGAACTACCTGGCCTACTCGGAGAACGGAGGCTCGACCGCGGACCAGGCGTCGTGGATCAACACGGGCACGTCGGCTGTGAACGTCGACATCCTCGTCTGGCGCTATTCATCGACGCGCACGACCTACCAGCTCAAAGTAAGCTACTGAAATGACTGCGACCGCCCCCTCGCCAGGGGGCGGTCGCGCCAGGTCCGCTTCCTCTCTGTGTCTCTGTGCCCCTGTGTGAGACCCTTCCCCTACCTCCTCCACGCCCAGCCGACCGTCAGCCGGGCGTACGGGCCGGAGATCGACGAGTCCGGGCCGCCGGTGGCGGTGAGCTCGTACGCGTCCCAGTCCGAGCTGAAGGGGGCCACCAGGTAGCCGCCGCGGAGGCCGATCATGGGGCCGCGGCGCCCGCGCGGCAGGAACTCGGCGCCGGCGCCCAGGTCGAACACGACGCCGTCGCGGCTCAGCACGGGCTCGCGATCGGGGATGGCGGTGCGGCCCTCCAGTACGTCATCGAAATCCACGGTGTCCTCCTGGTTGACCCACAGGCCCATCCCACCCACGCCTGCGCCCAGCCGCGGATAGACCCGCGCCCGCGGCGACACGTTCACCATGTACCCGACGCCGAGGGTGAGGTGGCCGCCGCCGAGCCCCACCTCGCGGCCTTCGTGCGTCTCTTCTCCGATGATGAGCCCGTTGAACTCGCCGCCCAGCATCACCCGGTTCGGCAGGAGGCGGTACGCGCCCAGGCCGACCGTCACCGCCGTGCTGCCGAAGGTGGGGTAGCCGCGCGCCGCCAGGTAATCGTCCAGCTCCCCCGTCGCGATGGACGAGGCTCCCACCGAGACGAACCCGGCGCCCGGCCCCAGGAACTCCCCCTGCGCCGCTGCCTCTCCCACGCCGAACGCAAGCGCGAGCAGCCCGGCCATCGTGACCCGCCGTGCGATCCCCGCCATCTGAAGCTCCTGTTCTTGTGCGACTCGGCCGGCGATCCAGCCAGCCAAGCGAATATTGAATGAGACGGCCCTTGTGGCCGGACCGGACGTGCGCCGTCAGCTCTCGATCTCCACCTCCTCGACGTTGTCGAACCGCTCCAGGTCGATCAGCAGGAGGTAGGGGTCGATGCCGGCATCGGAGGGCTTGCGCGGCACCGTGAGGGTGATGGTGTGCAGGCCCGTGCGGATGCGGTGCTTCCGCAGGTAGAGCGTCTCGCCGAACTCCGCGCCCTCGCCCGTGGGGGCGAAGACGCCGACCGGCACCCACTCGTCCATCGGCACCTCGGTCTCCACGCCCGCGGGGCTCACGGTCACCTTGCGGGCGCGGATGCGGAGCGTCACCCGCCAGGTGCCGGCGGGGGTCTGCTTCGCCGTGGCGCGCTCCGTCTTGAGCTGCCAGAAGGTGTTGGCCGCGAACAGGTCGTGAAGCAGGTAGCGGAGCGAGTCCGGCGTCACCGACTGCAGCTCGCGGTACAGGTCCAGCGAGGTGGGCAGGGGAGGGGCTCCCCCGTCGTGCTTCTCGCGCAGGCGGCGGAACGCCAGGTTCACCCGCTCCTGGCCCATGTACTCGCTCATCGCGAACAGCGCATAGGCGCCCTTGCGATACGCCGCGTACGGGTCCATGGCCCGCAGCAGCGGCAGCGACTGCCGGATGGGCGGGATGGGGGACGGCTGCCGGAAGAACCTGCGCAGCCGCTCCAGGTGCTCGCGCCCATAGGTGTTCTCCACGACGCCCATCGCCGCGTACCACGCGAAGCTCTCGGAGAGCAGCGGCGCCCCCTCGGCGAAGGCGTACGGAGGCTGCCACTGGTGCCCCATCTCGTGCGCCATGATCGCGAACGGCATGTCCAGGCCCCGCTCGTCCATCACCGGGTTGTAGCGGGAGTAGCCTTCCGTGTAGTCGATGGTGGTGGCCGCGGCGTGCGCTCCCATCCCCCGGCCGGGATTCTCCACGAGCCGGATGTAGCTGTGCGGATAGGGGCCGAACGCCCGCGTGTAGTGATCCAGCGACGCCCTCACGCTGCGGAGCATGCGGCCCAGGTTCGCGGCGTGCCTGGGATGATGGTAGACCTGGATCGCGACCGGCCGTCCGCCATTCGGAGGCGTCCAGCGCTCCTCGTGCACCGCGTACCGGGCGGAGAAGAAGGTCTGCTCGCCGCCGATGGGGGTGTCGGTGGCGTAGTGGAAGTAGCGGCGCCCGCCCTGCGTCCAGCTCCGGCGCAGCAGCCCGGGCGCGACGGCTACCTGGTCGGCGTCCGTCCCCACCACCGCCTCGAAGGCGATGCGCGTGGCGCCGAGCGCGTCGGCGGTGGGCTCCTCGCCCTCCACCTCCTCCAGCCGGGGGAGGATGGGCCGCGCGGGGAGCCGGTACTTCCGCCGGTCCCCGGGCCCGAAGAGCTCCCGCTCGCGCTGGTAGCCGATCTCGGGGAGCAGGAAGTGGTTGCGGATGTAGGTGCTCTTCGCCATCACGGCGGAGCTGATGCCGCCATTGCGGAAGCCCCGGGGCTTCGCGTGCACCCTGAAGCCCAGCCGCAGCGACTCGCCGGGCCGCAGCGGCTGAGCCAGCGAGTAGATCCGGTGGCCGCGCTCGTCGTCCACCACCAGGGGCGTGGCCGCGCGGTCGAAGGTGATCCGCGCGGTGGGGACGCCCGGCAGGGGAGCCACGTGGATCTGGCGGATGGCCGCCCGCGTGCCGTTGACGAGCTGGTAGGTGCCGCGGATCTCCACCTCGCGCCGCCGGGGGTGGATCTCCACGTGAAGGCGGCTCCCCACCACCCGGGGCTGCGGGACGCCCGCGTACCGCGCGTAGCGCCGCTCGTACTCCGCCTGCCGCTCCTTCTGGGTGGAGGCGTCGGAGTAGTCGTTCAGCACGTTGGTGTTGTAGAAGATGAAGCCGCCCAGCCCCAGCACGAGCCCCGCCGCGATCGCCGCGGCGCCCGCCGTGGGCCGCGTGAACCGGCCGCGCGCCAGCCGCAGCCGCGCGCCGAATCCCCCTTCCACGCCCCGCATCCACATCAGCCTGGCCACCACCGCCAGCAGCAGCGCCCACGCCGTCCAGTACGCCATGAACCACAGCCACGGCCCCAGCGACGGCCCGAACCCGCGCATGTCCGTATACGTCCAGTCCGGCGTGGCGCCGTAGACGAGCAGGTTGTGCTGGATGCCCAGCCGCGACGCGAACACGATCAGCGCGTACGCGATGAGCGCCGCCAGGTGGCCGACGTACTTCTGCGTGACCAGCCCCTGCACCACCAGCGCGAGCACCGCGAACAGCAGGTACTCGGGGAGCTGCAGCCCGAAGAGGACGCCCAGCCAGAGGCCGAGCTCGAAGTGGTGGTAGCCCATCCTCAGCTGGATGGCCACTCCGGCCAGCGTCAGGATCGCCATCCACGCGGCGAGCACCAGGGCGAGGCCCAGGAACTTGCCGAGGAAGGTGACCCACTCGGGCACCGGCGCCGCGTCGGTGATGGCGCCCAGCCCCGCCTCCCGCTCGCGCCACACCAGCTCGCCGGAGTAGAGGATGATGAGCAGCGGCGTGAGGACCCAGGGGGTGAGGAAGTTGGTGAGCGGCGTCGTGAGGAAGGTGAGGAGATACTCGGTGCGGGGGAGCAGCGGAGTGCCCTGGTTCTCCAGGTTCTGCGGGAGGACCAGCACCGCAATGATCGCGATGGCGGCCAGCACCACGAGCCCCACCCGGCTCTTCGCGATGGTGAGGAACGAGGTCCAGGTGATGGCCAGCGTCTGCCGCGCGTACGTGCGTGCGCCGAACTCCGGCCGCACCCGCGGCGCGGAGATCGGCGCCCGCGCCATGTCGATGCCCGCGGGGGTCGGTGCGCTGGTGTCCCGCCGCCGCGTGACGCGGCTCCACCAGGGGCTGGCCGTGTGATGGGCGAAGCGGAAGCGGGCCCAGGTGAACGCCAGCGTCCCCAGGCCGATGCCCATCCACAGGAGGCGGCTGTGGAGCAGCGGGCCCTCCAGCGCGATCAGGCGCGTGCTCTTTTCGATCGGCGTCCAGTTGAGGATCAGGTCGGACGTGATGTACACGTGGGCGAAGACGTCCAGCAGCATCGCCAGGTCTGGGCGGCCCACGAAGATGTTGAGGACGAGCATCCCACCGTACGCCACGAAGAAGAGCAGCACGCTCCCCACGTAGCTCGCGATGGCCCGCCGGCCCAGCGCCGCCCAGGCGAACTGGATGGAGGTGCCGACGAAGGCGTTGGGCAGCGCGATGAAGCCGTACGCCGTGAGGTACGCCGCCGGGCGGAACGGGCCCACGACCTCCGCGTCCACGCCGGACGCGTACACGGAGAGCACGATCCCCAGCGGGATGGCCAGCAGCAGCAGCGCGTTGAGCGTGAGCGCAGCCAGGAAGCGTCCTCCCAGGTACTCCGTCTTGCTGACGGGCGAGGTGTAGGTGAGGGGGTGCATCCGCGTGTCCACGTCGCGCGCGGCCAGCTCGCCGGCCACGGGCGCGGCGATGAGGAACCAGAACAGGCTCACGAACACCGTGGTGCTCGCGATCACGAAGGGCGAGTTGAGGAAGAAGTCCGCGTAGAGCGCGTCGCCCAGGTAGTTCCCCCGCACGAACAGGAACGCGACGATCGTCAGGAGCGCGAAGCAGAGCTTGGTGGAGAGACGGCGGATCTGGTACGCGAGCTCGAACCGGAAGACCTCGCGGAGCTTCATCGAGCCACCTCCGCCACCGGCCGCTCGCGCCGCCGGCCGATGTGCCCCGCCATCGTGCTGAAGTAGACGTCCTCCAGGTCCGGCTCCGCCGGCTCGAAGCCGGGCGCGGGCGCCGCGTCGCCGTAGACGTGCACGACGGTGCGCCCCGCGAGGAGCTTGGTGGAGATCACCGCGTGCTCGCGCTCCACCTCCGCCAGCGCGCTCTTCTCGACCACGCTGCGCCAGATCCTCCCCTTCATCCCCTCGATGGCGCCCAGCGGCTCGGCTTCCAGCAGGATCTCGCCCCGGTCGATGATGGCCATCCGCGTGCACAGCTCGGATACGTCCTCCACGATGTGCGTGGAGAGGATCACCGCGCTGTTCTCCCCCAGCTCGCTGAGCAGGTTCAGGAAGCGCACGCGCTCGGCGGGGTCCAGCCCCGCCGTGGGCTCGTCCACGATGAGCAGCTTCGGGTTCCCCAGCAGCGCCACCGCCACCCCGAAGCGCTGCCGCATCCCGCCGGAGTAGCCGCCCAGCTTCTGCTTCCTCACCTCCCACAGGTTGGTCTGCCGCAGCAGCGCCTCCACCACCTCCCTGCGCGACTTCTTGTGGGGGATGCCCTTCAGGATGGCGAAGTGGTCGAGGAGCTCCTCCGCGCTCACCTTGGGATACACGCCGAACTCCTGCGGCAGATACCCGAGCGTCTGCCGCACCGCATCCTTTTGCCGCACCACGTCCAGGTCGCCCAGGCGGATGCTGCCGCTGTCCGGCTCCTGGAGCGTGGCGAGGATGCGCATCAGCGTGGACTTGCCGGCACCATTCGGACCCAACAGCCCGTACATCCCCGCTGGAATCGTGAGCGTCACGTCCCTGAGCGCCTGCACGCCGTTGGGGTAGGTCTTGGATACGTCGCGAATCTGCAATTCCATGGCTGTCCGTCGTCCGCGAGTGCCGCTGTGGTGAACGGGTGCAGCGGCACCCGATCGGATGTACCTGGCCGGGAGCAGATCCGCGCCCGGTCAGCGAAGTACTTTACATTGCAAAGAAGCGAGGCGCAAGGCTGGCGGACTTACATGGTTATTCTCTGGATGCGACGAACCGATCCTGGAGGCGCCTGACATCGGCGCACGCCGCAGCGCCGGGATTCACCCCCTCGCGCATGCATGCGTCCCGCCCCAGGAGCGATTGAGATCGCCGCTGGACCTGCGCGAAGACTGCCGTCGCGGTCTGTGCCTTCCCGCTGGCGCCAGACCGTACAGTCCAGGGGGACTTCGCGCGTTTCCAGCGGCGGTTTCAATCGCTCCTGGACGCGGTGTGGTCGTCCGCACGCTCTGCCGCTCCCGGAGCGGGCAGGGGGCGCTACTGCACGTGGCCCCTGCGGTAGCGCGCTTCAGCGGTGTCGATGTAGGCGCGGTAGCCTTCGGGGTCGATGAAAGGGTCCACCGGGTTCCTGGCCGTGTCGCTCGCGACGAACTTGCGGTACCGGCCCCACAGCCTGGCGTGCGAGCTCACCCAGATGTCCGCGGGGAGGCTCCGCAGCACGCGGAAGCTGCGCTCCAGGTCGGCGCCCTGCTCGGGGTAGCGCACCGCTCCGAGCACGATCAGGCTGCAGGCGCTCACCGCGGTCAGCACGCGGTCCCCGTCGCGCACGGGGAACGACCACGAGGTGCAGCCGCGCGAGTGGCCGCCCGTGATGTGAGCCTTGAGCGCGACCGGGCCCACGCGGACCGTCTCGCCGTCCCTGATCCGTCGGTCGACGCGGGCGGGCGGGTAGCCCAGCAGCCCGATCCAGAAGAGGGGCCTCAGCGGCAGCAGGATGTCGGGATCGTCGCCGCCGGCGGCGATGGCGTCGGCGCTGGGCCCGCTGGCCCACAGCTGCGCGCCGGATGCCCGCTGCAGCTCCGCCAGGCCGCCCGCGTGGTCGTGGTGCGGCTCCGAGTTCAGCAGCAGTTTCACATCCTTGATGTCGAACCCGAGCTTCGTGACGCTTGCCATGATCATGGGCGCGGTGCCGGGGTAGCCCCCGTCGATCAGCACGTGCCCCTGGGGCCCGGTGATGAGGAACGCCGCGGCGTCGCTGGCGCCCACGTAGTAGAAGTTCCCGGCGATGCGGAACGGCTCGGCCGGGAGCTGCCCGCCCTGGTTCGACCCTTCGCGCCACTCGCCGAAGAGCACGTAGGCGGGGAAGGCCGCGAGCGCGAGCAGCACCACCAGCACGCGGCGCCGGGTGAGGCGGGGAGCGGGCACGGCTACTCCGCCCGGCGGAGCTGGAAGCCCGCGATGGAGCCGTCGCTCTTCAGCCCGATCATCATGCGCACGGGGGTTCCGCCCGACCGCGCGTAGTAGGAGGATCGGAGGTACACCTTGTCCGCGATCATCCCGGTCCTCGCCGGCTCCACCGTCTCGCTGAGGACGGCCATCTCCGCGCCGAACTCGGTAAGGATGCGCTCGCCCCCGGTACGGAACTGCTCCAGCGAGCCGAAGCGCTGCTTCGGCTCCGGCGCCATGGCGTGCCACAGCTTCTCGAAGTCGCGTGCATGAAGCATCTCCACGTACCCGCGGGCGAGGTCCATCACGCGCTCGTCGGTCAGCCTCTCGTTCGTCGCCACGGGCCGCACGGCCACCCCCGCGGCAGCCGGAGGCGTCCGCGCTGCCTGGGGCGTCGGCGCGGCCGAAGGCGGGTTGCCCCCGCACGCAACCAGGAATGCCGCGGCGGACATCGTGAGCAGCGAGCCGGATTTCTTCATCATGTCGGTGTCTCTAGGATGGGGAGCCCTGGGAGGTGACGTATAGTACTTTATACAATAAAGAGCTTGGCGAGTGCGCGCAAGTCATTCGCATCGGTGAGCGGCTCCCGACGACGTTCAACGTGCCGACTCGCCGTTCCGCGTGGCTGTGCACGCAACGACACTGAGCCAACAGAGCCGATACGCATCCGAAAGCGCCGGTGAAGGAGCCGGGGAGCCGCCGAGTGAACTCGCGGCAACAACGGCACGAAGTCCGCCTTCGCGGACTGGTCTTCCAGCACCAGCGGGAACCGTGTAGTCCCCGCAGGGGGACTTCGTGTAGTTGTTGCAGCGACTTCAGTCGCCCGCAATCAGCCGCGCCCGCCGATCTTTCCGATCGGCGGGCGCGCTTCGTTGGACGAAGAAGCCGGGGTGGGTCTGCCCGCCACGAACGAAATCCTCCCTGGAACCGCTGGCGAAAGTACGCCCGAGGGCATGTCAGGACGTGGGCGCGGGTGGCACGATCGCGTCCTTGCCCGAACGCTTGAGCCACACGCGCGCCCGTCCAGGCGTGACGCGCACGATCCTCACCGGCCCGCGCAAGCTCCAGCGCGGCGGCATCGGCTTGTCGAGCCTCTCGCCCGCGATCCACAGCGTCACGCCCGCCATCACGGCGAGATGGCCACGGGTGAAGAGCAGGGGCAGCACCATCAGCGCGGAGCATGAGCCGATGCACCACAGCGCGTGCGTGAAGCCGAAGCGCAGCACGCCGAGATCCGCCCTGGCGCCGAACGCGGCGAGCTCCGGGTGTGCGTGGCAGCGGTTGAGAAGGTGCTGCTTCCAGGGCGAACACTGCCAGACACCGATCGCGACGAGGGCGCCCGGCAGCACGGCCGCCGATTCCGCCGCGACGATCCACCTACCCGCCACCAGCAGCAGGGCGGCGGCGGCCATCCAGGGCACCGCGTAGCCGGCCGTGAACAGCGCGACCGCGCGCGGGCGCCTGGGGGCGAAGCTCCGGTCACATACGTAGCGCGCGGGAGCCCCGATGAGCGGCACCATCATCGCCGCGAACATCAGGGCCGCTTCCGCCAGCAGCGGCGTCGGCGCGCCGTGCGCGGAACGGTGCGTGGTTCCGGCCGGGTCAAGGACGAGCACGGCCCAGGCCGCTGCGCCGATCGCGAGCAGCGGCACCCGTACCCGCATACCTGCACGACTGGCGTGGGTCATATGCGTTGTCGTCCTCCTGGCCGATGTTGTGGGGCAGTCACTCAGCGACTGTCCATGAACTGTCGGTCACGGGCGAATGAATTCGCTGCAACGACTACACGAAGTCCCCCTGCGGGGACTACAAGGTTGCGGCTGATTTTGAGGAGCCAGTCCGCGGAGGCGGACTTCGCGTAGGTCCAGCGGCGATTTCAATCGCTCGCCTGGCCCCGGAGAGTTCCGGGATCATCACCGCTCCAACGGAACTCCTGGCGCGGGATGAACCGCCATTCTGCGGCTACCCGGATGCTGACGGGCAGCGCGGTTGGACGCCGCCGACGGTCAGCGGTCGATCTGGGCCTGCATTGCGGGGGCGTACCGCGGGCCGGCGATCTTGCCGGGGGCGAGCGCCTCGTCGAGCTCGGCGATCTCACGGGCGTCGAGGGCCAGATCGGCGGCGGAGACGTTTTCCTCCAGGCGAGCCACGCGCTTGGTGCCGGGGATCGGCACGATGTCGGGGCCGCGGTGCAGCAGCCAGGCGAGCGCGATCTGCCCCGCGGTGGCCCCTCTGCGCGCGGCCAGGTCGCGCACGGCCGAGGCGGCGCGCATGTTCGCGTCGAAGTTCTCGCCCTGGTAGCGCGGGTCGCCACGGCGGAACTCGCCTTTGGGGTACTCCTCGGCGCGCTTCACGGCGCCCGTGAGGAAGCCGCGCCCGAGCGGCGCAAAGGGGACGAGGCCGATCTCCAGCTCGCGCAGCAGGGGGATGATGTGCGGCTCCAGGTTGCGCTCCCACAGCGAATATTCGCTCTGCAGCGCGGAGATGGGGTGCACGGCGTGCGCGCGGCGGATGGTGCTCTCGCCCGCCTCGGAGAGGCCCAGGAAGCGCACCTTCCCCTCGGCCACCAGCTGGGCCATGGTGCCGACGACGTCCTCGATGGGGACGGCGGGATCCACGCGGTGCTGGTAGAGGAGGTCGATGCGGTCGGTCTGCAGCCTGCGCAGCGAGCCCTCCACCGCGTCGCGGATGTGTCCGGGGCGGCTGTCGAGTCCGGCCATCCTGCCATCCTCGATCCTGAAGCCGAACTTGGTGGCGATTACCACCTGGTCGCGCCGGCCCCGTAGCGCGCGGGCGAGGAGCTCCTCGTTCGCGAACGGCCCGTACATCTCGGCCGTGTCCAGGAAGGTGCACCCGAGCTCGATCGCCCGGTGGATGGTGGCGATGGACTCCGCGTCGTCGCGCTCCTCCGCGGCGCCGTAGGCGTGGCTCATCCCCATGCATCCCAGGCCGAGGGCCGACACCTCCAATCCGCTGCTCCCCAGCGCGCGCGTCTTCATCGTTCCGCTCCTCTATGCGTGGCCGCCGGGCGACGGGCCGGCGAGGTACTCTTCGTCGGTCACGTGCTCCATCCACTCGACCGCCCCGCCGTCGAGCGCTTCCTGGATGGCGATGTGGGTCATGGCCGTGGTGGCCGACGCGCCGTGCCAGTGCCTCTCGCCCGGCTCGAACCGGACCACGTCGCCGGGGCGGATCTCCTCGACCGGCCCGCCCTCGCGCTGCGCCCACCCGCGCCCGGAGGTGACGATCAGCGTCTGCCCCAGCGGGTGGGTGTGCCATGCCGTTCGCGCTCCCGGCTCAAAGGTCACCGCGTTCCCCGCCGCCCGCGCCGGAGCGCTCGCGCCGAACAGCGGATCGATGCGCACCGTCCCCGTGAACCACTCGGCCGGCCCCCGCGTCGAGGGCTGCGAGCCCGCACGCTTGATCTCCATGCTCTTTCCTCCTGGTCTGGGCCGGCGCGGAAAAGGCCTCGCGCCCCGGCGAGATGCGTACCAGCGGGAGGCCCCCACCCCCCGGCCCCCTCCCCCGCGCGCGGGGGAGCGTGGGGGAGGGGGAGAACTTTCAGTGCGCGCGAAGGCCTCCGCGCCGGTAGGGGCAGCCCCATGTGGCTGACCGTGCCCTCCGCCCTGACGAAGCCAATTCGTCGGCGACGACCCGCGTGCCGCGGAGCTCAGCGTGTCACCGTCATCCATCCATTCTGCCGCCCCCTACAAACCTCATGGGACACCGCACGAATCCGTGGAAATCGCCCCCTCTCCTGATAACGCCTGTTATCGGGAGAGGGGGTCGGGGGGTGAGGGTGGTTGAGACCCGCAAGATAGGTAACACTCCGGCGGAGGACTCGGCGGACAAGACGGAGGTGCGCCATGCCAGTGAAGGACGAGATCTGGGCCGTGCGGTTCTATCACATCGAGGTGGGCTGAGTGGGCGTACCCTCCGTCCATCCTGAAAGTGTTACCCATCCTCCCGGTCTGATCTGTCACCCGTCATCAGGTTTGCGCCGTCCGCGTCGAGAGCAATCTCGAACTCCCTGACTGTTCGCGGACAACTTCCTTGCCCACCTGTGTTCACGATGCATTAATACGCGAGTCTCGCCGCCCGTGGGATCACGCCTCCCGAGCGAATCGTCCCGTCGCGAACACGTCCATCCCGAGCCAGGTGCACCGCCCGTCCGGCACCTCCTGCCGAGGAACGGCGCCACGAACCTTCGCATCACGAGGTCCCTCCATGATCCGCTCGCTTCTCCCGATTCTCGCCTGCGCCGCGCTGATGGCCGCGCCGGCGCTCGCGCAGGACGGGCACGGTGCCCACACGAGCACCGCGGACGTGCCCCTGTACGACAACCTGGGGACACACAGCTACCCGGTGACCAGCCGCGTGCCGCGGGCGCAGGCGTACTTCGACCAGGGGCTGCGTCTCTACTACGCGTTCAACCACGCGGAGGCCATCCGCGGGTTCGAGAAGGCCGCGCAGCTCGACCCCGCGTGCGCCGTCTGCCACTGGGGCAGCGCCATCGCGCTCGGGCCCAACATCAACGCGCCCATGGACTCGGCGTCCGCGGTGAGGGCCCACCACCACGCGCAGCGCGCGATGGCGCTCGCGAGCCGCGCCAGTCCCAGGGAGCGCGAGCTCATCCGCGCGCTCGCCACGCGGTACGCGGCGCGGCCGACGGCCCATCGCGCGGGGCTGGACAGCGCCTACGCGCGCGCGATGGCCGGCGTGGCGCGCCGGTTTCCCGACGACGCGGAGATCCAGACGCTCCACGCCGAGGCGCTCATGGACCTGCGCCCGTGGCAGTACTGGAAGCGCGACGGGCAGCCGGAGCCCGGGACGGAGACGATCGTCGCGGGGCTGGAGCGCGTGATCCAGCGCAACCCGAACCATCCCGGCGCCTGCCACTTCTACATCCACGCGGTGGAGGCGGTGCACCCGCAGCGCGCCGTCGCCTGCGCGGAACGGCTGGCGGCGCTCATGCCGGGGGCCGGGCACCTGGTGCACATGCCGGGGCACATCTACATCCGCGTGGGGCGCTACGCCGACGCCATCCGCGCCAACGAGCACGCCACCCACGCCGACGAGGCGTACATCCGCGACCGGCAGCCGGGAGTGGGGACGTATACCGTTGGGTATGCTCCTCACAACCACGACTTCCTGGCGTTCGCGGCGAGCATGGCGGGCCGTCGGGAGCAGGCGGTCAGGGCGGCACGCGCCATCGTTCCGCTCGTCCCCGAGCCGATGCTCGGGGCGCCGGGGATGGAGTTCACCCAGCACCGCCTTACCCGCAGCCTGCAGGTGCTCGCCCGGTTCGGGATGTGGGACGAGATCCTGGCCGCCCCCGCGCCCGCGGAGCCGCTCGTCCATGCGCGCGCCATCTGGCACTACGCGCGCGGCCGGGCGCTGGCCGCCCGGGGCGACGTCGTGGGCGCCGAGGCGGAGCTGGCGAAGGTCCGCGCCGTGGCGGCGAGCCCCGCGACGGCGAACATGAAGCTGGAGTTCAGCATGGCGCGCAGCGTCCACGCCGTGGCCGAGCACGTGCTGGCCGGGCACATCGACGCCGCGCGGGGCAATCACGCGGGCGCGGTGCAGCACCTGCGCGCCGCCGCGCAGGCGGAGGACGCGCTCACCTACGGCGAGCCGCCCGAGTGGCACGTACCGGTGCGGCAGGAGCTGGGGATGGCCCTGCTGGCCGCCGGCCAGGCCGCCGCCGCCGAGGCCGCCTTCCGCGAAGACCTCAAGCGGTTCCCCGCGAACGGCTGGTCGCTGCACGGGCTCGCGCTCGCCCAGCGCGCGCAGGGCCGCGACGCGGACGCCGCGCGCACCGATGCGGAGCTCCGCACCGCGTGGCAGGGGGCCGATTACGTTCTGGGGCGCTGAGGGAAAAGAACCTCACACAGAGGCACGGAGGCACAGAGAAACCCCTGTGCCTCCGTGTGTTTTCAGACGCCCTTGTAGACCAGGCGCGTGAAGAAGTCGCCGTTGATGAAGGAGCCGCCGGCGCGCGCGTCGTGGGCGGCGGTGGGCTTGGCGGCGACGGCCTGGGCCATGGTGCGGCCCTGGCGCTTGAGGGCGGCCACGCGGTCGCGGATGGCCACCAGCATGTCGCGGTCGCGCTGGAGCTCCACGCGGCTGGCGGTGGCGCCGTGCCCGGGGACGATCACGGTGCTCGCCGAGGCGCGGGCGAGGGTGCGCTCCATGGAGGCGATCATCCCGTTGATGCTGCCGCCGGTGGAGTAGTCGATGAACGGGTAGATCCCGTTCCACCAGATGTCGCCCGCGCTGATGACGTCGGGGCCGACGAAGTGGGCGACGACGTCCGTGTCCGTGTGGCCGGGAGGGTAGTGCGCCAGCATCACCTGCATGCCGTTGAGCCGCAGCGCGCGCTCCTCGTCGAAAAGCGTGCGGGGGAGCGCCGCCGGGGCGGTGCGGGGGAAGGTGAAGCTCCAGTCCTCCACCCGCGTGTCCCGCGAGAGGCGCGCGCGGGTGTTTCGGTGAGCGATCACGTTGGCGCCGCGCGAGGCGAACCAGCCGTTGGCGTCCGTGTGGTCGAAGTGCCAGTGCGTGTTGGCGACGTGGCGGATGGGCTGTCTGGTCAGGGTCGCCACGGCGGCGGCCACCTTGCGCCCCACGATCCCGCTGTCGATCAGGAGCACTCCGTCGGCGCCGGGGAGCACCGTGATGTTGCCGCCCGACCCCGTGAGCACCGCGAGCCCGCCGCGCAGCCGCTGCACTACCACCGGGTCCGCCGCGGCGGCCCGGCGGGCGATGTCCGGGATGGTGGCCTGCGCGCCCGCCAGCCGCCCGGGATCGATCGCCGCCGCCGCGCCCAGCGCCCCCGCCGCCCACAGGAACCGCCGGCGTGACATGGGCGTCGCTTCGTTCATGTCCATTTCGTGGTGCCTCACGGCTCGGGGAGTCCGGCTCAGGAGAGGCGGGCGCCCCTCCTGTGCTTATGCATAGCCGTGGGCGCGCGCGGCGTCCAATACATAGGCGTCATGCAGCCATCGCTCGCGGGAATGGGAGCGGCGATGAGATCACCTCCGT
>DASVSA010000146.1:0-3811 GCA_036388335.1 Longimicrobium sp.
AGGCGCTGGCGGAGCTGCAGGTGCCGAGCGAGGTGAAGGCGGAGCTGGGCACCTACCAGATCCACCCCGCAGTGCTGGACCTCTGCTTCCAGGTGCTCGCCGCCGCCCTCCCGTTCCCGGAGGAGGGCAGCGACACCCCCGCCACCGTCTACATGCCCACGGGCGTGGACGAGGGGGTGCTCTACGGCCGCGCCACGGCTCCGCGGTGGATCCACGCGCGCATCAGCGAGCAGGGCGACCACCTGCTGCGGGGCGACATCCGCCTCCTTGATGCCGAGGGGCGCGTGCTGCTGGAGATCGACGGCTGCCGCGCGGTGTCGCTGCGTGACGACCGCAGCGGCCCGGCGCGGGCCCAGGAGTTCTACGAGCTCGCGTGGCGGCCCCAGCCCCTGGCCCCGGTGGAAGAGCCCTCGCGGGCGGCCGGGAGCTGGCTGGTCCTGGCCGACCGCGGCGGGGTCGGCGCGGAGGTGAGCCGCATCCTCGAAGCGCGCGGAGAGCGGTGCGTGCAGGTGCTGGCGGCCCCCGGCGAGCCGATCGCCGAGGAGGCGGGCCGCTGGCGGATCGACCCGTCCCAGCCCGCTCACTTCCAGGAGCTGCTGGAGCGGGTGGATGGCGAGCGGTCCCTCCGCGGCGTGATCCACCTCTGGAGCCTGGACGCCGCCTCCCCGGACGGGGCGGGCACGGCGGAGCTGGCCGAGGCGGAAGCGCTGGGCTGCGGCGCGGTCCTCTTCCTGGTGCAGGCGCTCGCCGGGCGCGAGTGGCGCAGGGCGCCGCGCCTGTGGCTGGCCACCCGTGGCGCGCAGGCCATCATCCCGGGAGACGCCGCCAGCGTCCTGCAGGCCCCGCTGTGGGGGATGGGCCGCTCCATCGGGCACCAGGAGCACATGGAGCTCTGGGGCGGAGTGGTGGACCTGGACCCGCGCGCCGCTGCCGCCGAGGCAGCCGCGCAGCTGGTGGCGGACGCGTGGGAGAGCGACGGCGAGGACCAGGTGGCGTTCCGCGATGGCGAGCGCTACGTGGCGCGCCTGGCGGCGGCGGACGTCCCGCCGCTCCCGCTGCCCCCCACCTTCCGGCCGGACGCGGCGTACCTGATCACCGGCGGCCTGGGCGGGCTGGGCCTGCTGGTGGCGCGCTGGATGGTGGAGCGGGGCGCCCGCCGCCTGGTGCTGCTGGGGCGCGAGAAGCTCCCGCCGCGCGAGGAGTGGAGCCAGGCGGAGGCGGGCGGCCGGCTCGCGACGCGGATCGCCGCCATCCGCGAGCTGGAGGCGATGGGCGCGAGCGTGCACCTGGCCGCGGCCGACGTGTCGGACGAGGCGGAGCTCCGCGCCGCGCTGGAGAAGTACGAGCGCGAGGGCTGGCCCGCGATCCGGGGCGTGGTCCACTCCGCGGGTGTGGCCCGCCCGCAGCTGATGGTCAACATGGAGGCCGACGACTTCCGGAGCGCCCTGCGGCCCAAGGTGTCCGGGGGGTGGCTGCTCCACCGGCTCTTCGAGGACCGCCCGCTCGACTTCTTCGTCCTCTTCTCTTCGGTCGCCTCGGTGGTGGTCTCGGCGGGGCAGGGGAACTACGCCGCCGGCAACTCCTTCCTGGACTCGCTGGCCCACTACCGCAGGTCGCGCGGCCTCCCGGGGCTCAGCATCAACTGGGGCCCGTGGGCGGAGGTGGGGATGGCCACCCAGCTCGACCTGCTGGAGTTCTTCGAGCGGCGGGGCCTCTACCAGATGACGCCCGAGCAGGGGCTTCACGCCCTGGCGTCGCTGATGAACGGCGGCGCGACCCAGACGACGGTGCTGGGCGCCGAGTGGCCGGTGGTGGCGGAGCGCAACTACCCCATGGGCAGGTCGCCGGCCATGCTGCGCGAGCTGCTGGCCGCCGAGCTGGAAGCCGCCGACAGCCGGAGCGCCGGTGGCGAGGGCGATTTCGTGGCGCAGCTCCTGGCCGCGGGCGCGGAGGAGCAGCCGACGATGCTGACCCAGCACCTCAAGGAGATGGCCGCCTTCGTCCTGCGGCTGGAGGCGGAGCGGTTCGAGGCCGGCGACGCGCTCACCACCCTGGGGCTCGACTCGATGATGGCCATCGAGCTGAAGAACCGCATGGAGCATGGCCTGGGTGTGAGCGTCGCGGTGGTGGAGCTGCTCAAGGGAGCGAGCGTGGCCGAGCTCGCCGGCCGCATCCTGCCCCAGCTGCTGGAGCGGGAGGCGCCCATGGACGCCGAGGCGCAGGCGATCCTGGAGCAGATCCAGCAGCTGAGCCCGGAGCAGGTGGAAGAGCTCCTGGCGAGCGCCCAGCTCGGCGCCACGACCTGACCGGCGGGGGCGCGTTCCGCGGGCACTGCCGCCCGTGGAGCCGCCCCCGCCCGGCGCGGCCGTAAAGTTCACAACTCGCATCGAAGAGGCATCCTCTTGAACGATCAGCGCAGGCACGACGTAGTGATCGGCACCGGACCCGTGGGCACCGCGGTGGCCCGGGTGCTCGCGGCCAGGGGGCGTGCGGTGCGCGCCGTCAACCGGTCCGGCCGGAGCACCCTGCCGCCCACGGTGCCGGTTACCGCCGGCGACGTGAGCGACCCCGCCTTCGTGCGGCGGGCCTGTATGGGCGCCCACGTGGTCTACTACTGCGCCAGCCCTCCCTACGCGGAGTGGCCGCGCCGCTTTCCCGGGATGATGGAGGCGCTGGTGAAGGGCGTCGCCGGAACGGGCGCCAGGGTGGTGTTCGCGGACAACCTGTACGCCTACGGCCGGGTGTCCGGCCCCATCCGCGAGGACCTTCCCTACCGGGCCACGGGCCCCAAGGGACGCGCGCGCGCCGGGGCCGCCCGCCGCCTGCTGGAGGAGCACGCCCGGGGGAACCTGTGGGCCGCCATCGGGCGGGCGTCGAACTTCTACGGGCCCGGCGTGGCCGATTCCGTGGTCGGAAGGCGGGTGTTCGAGGCGGCGGCCAGCGGGAAGCCGGTGGAGCTGCTGGGCGACATCGACCTGCCCCACAGCTTCACCTACGTGGACGATTTCGCGCGCGGGCTGGTGACGCTGGGCGAGCGCGACGAGGCGCTCGGGCAGGCGTGGCACGTGGCGAACGCGGAGGCGCCCACCACCCGCCAGTTCGTGGAAGAGATCTGCCGCCAGGCGGGAACGGAACCGCGCTTCCGCGTGGCGCCCCGCCTGGTCGTCTCGCTCATGTCGCTGGTGAACCGGCAGATGCGCGAGCTGAAGGAAGTGCTCTACGAGTTCGAGGAGCCGTACGTGGTGGACCACTCCCGCTTCCAGCGGGCGTTCGGCGGCGAGCCGACCCCGCTGCGGGAGGGAATCCGCGCGACGCTCCAGGCCGAGGGGGTGCAGACGGCCCCGGCGGCGGCGGTGGCGGCCTGAGCCGCCGCGCCTGACCCTCACGCGGGGCGGCCCTGCACCGCCTCGCGCCTATCCCCTTGCACACGAACCTCTCCGGCGGAGGCCGGGGCGCGGGACCGCCGCGGGATCATGGATCCGCGGGTTCGCGAACGGCTCGTTCCAAAATCAGGAAAAGGTGGAAAGATGAACGACGTCGCACAGCGGCTTGCCGCCCTCGATCCCGAGCAGCGCAACCGGCTGCTCCAGCAGCTCAGGAAGGCGGGCGCCCCGCGCGGACGCATTCCCGTGCAGCCCCGTGACACGGACACGTTCCCGGTGTCCTTCACCCAGCAGCGGCTCTGGTTCCTGGACCGCATGGAGCCGGGGAACCCCTTCTACAACATCCCCTCCGCCTTCCGGCTGACGGGCGCCCTGCAGGCGGACGCGCTGGAGCGGAGCCTGAACGAGCTGGCGCGCCGCCACGAGTC
>DASVSA010000147.1:0-5432 GCA_036388335.1 Longimicrobium sp.
CAGATAGGATCACACGGAGACACAGAGGCACGGAGATGACTTCATCTCTGTGCCTCTTCTCCTGTGCCTCGGTTCCTTGCTACCCTGATACAGGTGTCGAGGGCATCTCCAAAGTATGGACAGCGGGCTCACACAGGGGCACAGGGAGTTGAAGCTCCCCTGTGCCCCGTGGGTGGGGTTCAACCCCTACGCGGCCACGTCTACGTAGGTCGGCAGGCTTGTGGGTTCGGGGACCGGAAGCCCTTCCAAACGGAGCCCCTCGATGTGGAACTCGATTGCCTCGCGCATGTTCGCCTCCACCTCTTCGCGCGTGCGCCCGGTGCTGATGCAGCCAGGGAGGTCCGGCGAATACGCGGAGTATCCCGTCGATGTGGGCTCGACTACAACGAGGTAGCGCTTCATGGCTTCAGTCCCGCTTGCTTGAGGATGCTGTTGAGTGTTCCGGGTGCGACATCGTCGCCCGGGTGCCCCGGCACCGTGACCAGACCGGGCTTTCGAGGATGGTTGTACTGGCGGTGACTCCCGCGCGTGCGCGCCAGTTGCCAACCATCCCGCTCGATCAGGCGCATCACGTCACGCACGTTCATTGGTACCTAAACACCGCAGTTCCCCGAGAGCAAGGGGTGTGATCGCTTCAGTCGCGCTCCCAGAACGGCGGCGGCTCGATGCCCAGGGCGCGCAGGTATACGTAGCCCTGCCCGCGGTGGTGGATCTCGTTGTCGATGACGTAGAGGAGGAGGGTGGAGGCGCGGTCCGTGTACTGGCCGAAGGCGGTGAGCGTCTCGTGGAAGGTCTCGGGGCGGATCTGGGCCCAGTAGCTGTTGATCTGCTCCGTCCCCTCGTCCCACTGGCGGAGGAGCTCCGCCTTGGCGAGGGGCTCGCGGTCGAACGAGCCGTCCCACTCGCCCGTGGCGACGCCGCGCGCCATGGGCGCCCCCATGACGAGCAGCTCCAGCACCAGCAGGCCGAAGGGGCGCATCCCTCCCACCGAGAAGGTGTTGAGCTGATCCTCCGGGAAGGCTTCGATCACGCGCCGCGTAAGGCGGCGATGGCCCTGCCAGTGTTCCAGCAGTCCTTCGGGGGTGATGACGGACATCGGCTGACCTCATCTGTTTCGGTTATTGTTCGGTGACGCCGTCAACTTGCATTCCTTCCGCCCGCCGCGCAAGCGTCTTGAACGTGGGCCTTGACTTCCTCGCTTCGTGCTGTCAACGTATTGACAGATGTTAACGGGTTGACACCAGGAAGGAGGCTGCGTGCCGGCGCGACACCCACTCGACCAGCTCGGCCGCCGCGAGCGGCAGATCATGGACATCCTGTTCCAGAAGGGCCGTGCCTCCGCGGCCGAGGTGCAGGCGGCGCTCGATGAGCCCATCAGCAACTCCGGCGTGCGCGGGATGCTGCGCTACCTGGCCTCCAAGGGGTACGTGGCGCACGAGCAGGAGGGCCCGCGCTACGTCTACTTCCCGGTCGACCAGCCCGAGGAGGTGAGCCGGTCCGCCCTGCGGCACCTGGTGAGCACCTTCTTCCGCAACTCGCCTAGCTCCGCGATGGCCGCCATCATCGACGTGGCGGACGAACCGCTCTCCGAGGCCGAGTACCAGCGCCTCGCGAAGCTCCTGGAACAGGCCCGCCCCACGGAGGAGAAATGAGCCCCCTCTTCCTCCTCTCCGTCGCGCTCAAGGCGACGCTGCTGCTCACGCTCGCCGCCGTGGCGGACCACGTGCTCCGCGGGCGCGCATCTGCCGCCGCGCGGCACCTGCTCTGGACCTTCGCCATCGCCGGGCTCCTCCTCCTCCCGGTGCTGGGGTGGATGCTTCCCGGGTGGAGCCCTCCCCTGATCCCGGCGCGCACCGTGGTCTACGACGCGCCCGTCGCGCTTCCAGCGGCTGGGCCGCCGGTGGTGGATGCGGGCGCGGCACCCGAGGCGTCACCCGCGGTCGCGCGGAACGTGGAGCCGCGGAAGCCCGTCGCGGCTCCGCGCCTCACCCTCGCGGCGCTGATCCCGGTCGCGCTGGGGCTGTACCTGGCCGGCGTGCTCCTGCTGCTCCTGAAGGTGGCGGGGGAGCAGTGGATCGTGCGCCGGCTCCGGCGGGAGGCCACGGAGGTGCGCGATCCGCAGTGGAGCGCACTCCTGGATTCCGCGCGTGCGGCGATGGGCGTGAGCAGGCCGGTGGCGCTCCTTCGCGGCGACACGCCCACGATCCCGCTCGCGTGGGGCATCATCCGCCCGGCGGTGCTCCTTCCGGCGGAGGCGGACGAGTGGTGCGACTCGCGGCGGCGCGCGGTGCTGCTCCACGAGGTGGCTCACATCGCCCGGCACGACTGCCTCACGCAGACGCTCGCCGCCATCGCGTGCGCGCTCTACTGGCCGCATCCCGGCGCGTGGTGGGCCGCCGCCCGGCTGCGCGTGGAGCGCGAGCTGGCGTGCGACGACCAGGCGCTGGCGCGCGGCATCCGTCCGCACGAGTACGCGGGACACCTGCTGGAGCTCGCGCGTGGGCTCCAGGCACCCCGGGCCCTCTCCAACCTGGCGGTCTCCATGGCGACTCCATCGAACCTCGAAGCACGCCTGCGGGCGGCCATCGACGAGGCGCGCGTCCGCACGGCGCCCGGACCGCGCGCCCGGCTGGTGGGCGCGCTGCTCGCCGCGCTCCTCCTCCTCCCCGTCGCCGCGATCCGGTCCGGGGCCGCGCGCGACGTGCCGGCTCCCGCCGCGGAGCCGCGCGTCGAGGTGGCGGCAGCCACGGCGCCGGTCCCGGTGCGGAGTGCCGCCGCCGGCCAGCAGCAGGGCGGCATCTGGCACCTGCGTTCCGCGACACGGGCCGAGTCGGGGCTGGAGGTGCCGGCGGTACACCTGATGATGAACGTCGGCGGGCTCAACACCTTCTACGCGCCGCTCAGCGAGATGGACGGCCTCTCCGCCGAGCGCATCGCGTCGACCGCCGACGGTGTGCGCTTCCAGTGGAAGGGGGACGCGGGGACTTTCACCTTCGAGGGAGCGTTCCGCGGCGGGCGGGGGACGGGGCGCTTCACCTTCGCGGAGGATCCCGCCTTCGCCGACGCCCTGGCGCGGCGCGGCATCGCCGCGGCGACGCCAGCGCAGCTCTTCTCGATGGCGCGCCATGACGTATCCCTCGCCCTAGTCGATGAGCTGGCGAAGCAGGGATACGCCATGCCGGACGCCGCCGGGCTCGTGCGGCTGGGATTGAGCGGGGCGGATCTGCGCTACCTGCGCGAGGTTGGGGCGCTGGGCTACCGCTTCCGCACCGTGGGCGAGCTGATCAGCTTCAGCAACAGCGGCGTCACTCCCGCGTTCATCCGCGCGCTGGCGGAGATGGGGTACGGCGATCTTCCCGCCGCCAGCCTGGTGCGGCTCCAGAACCACTCGCTCACCGCCGACCTCGTGAGGCAGCTAAACACGCGCGCCGGGCGGCTCCTCTCCGTGGCCGAGCTGGTCGCGCTCCGCCAGCGCGGCGAGACGGCCGCCGCCGCCCCCACCTCGTTCGCGCCGGCCGCCGCGCCCGAGGCCACGGCTCCCGCACCCAGCAGCTCCACGCCGCTGGCGGGGCACTGGGTGGTCCTCCAGACGCGGGGCTCGTTCGCCTACCTGCAGCTGAACTGGGACGATGGCACCAACTGGGACCGGTGGATTCCAATCGCGTCGCTGAGCGGCGTCACGGCCGCGGACATCAACTCGGCGTCGTCGCCGGTCGCGTTCCGAATCGAGCAGGACGCGGGGACCTTCGAGCTCAGCGGCGCGTTCCAGAACGGGACCGGCACGGGGCCGTTCCGCTTCCATCCGAACCGCGGCTTCATATCCACCCTGCGCTCGCTGGGGCTGGAGGGCGTCGGCGAGGCCACGGACCACCAGCTGAAGAACCTCGCCTGGGGCGGGATGTCCGCCGCGGACATCCGCGAGCTCAGGGCGGCGGGCGTTACGCCGCTCACCTTCCGGGGCGTGGTGGACATGGCGGTCTTCCAGGTCACACCCGAGTACGCCCGGGAGGTCGCCGCGCAGGGCCGCCGCGGCATCTCCCCCGAAGAGCTGATCGACCTGTGGAGGTCCAGGCGCAGGTAGAAAGCAGGCATCACACGGAGACAGGGAGGCACGGAGATGAAGACGTCTCCGTGCCTCCGTGTCCGTGTGCGAAACCGCGGTTCCATCACGGCGCGATGCGTGCAACGGCAGGGCTGGATGAGCACAGTGGAAAGCGGACCGACCGAGGCGGAGCGGCTCTTCGCGGGCCCCGGGGAGGTGCGGCGGCTATGCCGCGCGCGCGATTGGGCGGCCACGTCGCTGGGCGCCGTGGACGGGTGGCCGCAGAGCCTGCGCACGGCGGTGTGCATGTGCCAGTCGGCGGGGCTTCCCATGATGGTGATGTGGGGGCCGGAGCTGGTGCAGATCTACAACGACGCGTTCGTGAAGGTGCTGGGCGGCAGGCATCCCGCGGGGCTCGGCCAGCCGGGCCGCGACTGCTGGCCCGAGCTGTGGGAGATGATCGGGCCCATGTACCAGCGCGTGCTGGACACGGGCGTGCCGGTGTACGAAGAGGACCTGCTCTTCACACCGATGCGCAACGGCTACCCGGAAGAGGCCTGGTTCACCTTCTCGTACAGCGCCATCCGCGACGACGGGTACCGCCCGGCCGGGATCTTCGTGGCCACCGTGGAGACGACCGCGCAGGTGCGCGCGCAGAGCGCCCGCGGCAGCGAGCTGGAGCTGGCCAACGAGCGCCTGCGGGAGCAGGCCGCCGAGCTCCAGGCGCAGGCCGAAGAGCTCCAGGCGACCGGCGCGGCGCTCGCCGAGAGCGAGATGCGTCTCCGCTTCGCGTTCACGGTGGCCGGCCTGGGGCCCTGGGACCTGGACCTGGTGAGGGGCGGCTCGTGGCGCTCGCCCCGGCACGACGAGATCTTC
This sequence comes from Longimicrobium sp., assembly GCA_036388335.1. Taxonomy (GTDB): domain Bacteria; phylum Gemmatimonadota; class Gemmatimonadetes; order Longimicrobiales; family Longimicrobiaceae; genus Longimicrobium. The sequence goes on from DASVSA010000147.1 coordinate 4,919, forward strand.
GGCTACCACCAGCCGCTGGCGGAGTGGACGTACGAAGACTTCCTGGCGCACGTGCACCCCGGCGACCGGGAGTCGGTCGCTGAGCGCTTCGGGCGGGCGCTGGAGACGGCCGCTGCGTGGGACTTCGTGTGCCGCATCGTGCGCGCGGGCGACGGGGAGGTGCGGTGGATCCACGGACGCGGCGAGCCGGTGCTGGGCGCGGACGGCCGTCCCGTGCGCCTCATCGGCATCGTGCGCGACGTGACGGAGGCGCACAGGGCCGAGGCGGCGCTGCGCGGCGCGCGCGACGAGGCGGAGGCGGCAAACCGCGCCAAGAGCGAGTTCCTGGCGGTGATGAGCCACGAGCTGCGCACCCCGCTCAACGCCATCGCCGGCTACGCCGAGCTGCTGGCGCTGGGGATCCACGGTCCGGTGAACCAGGGGCAGGTGGAGGCGCTGGAGCGGATCTCGTACAGCCAGAAGCACCTGCTGAAGCTCATCAACGACGTGCTCAACCTGGCCCGCATCGAGGCCG
>DASVSA010000148.1:0-21760 GCA_036388335.1 Longimicrobium sp.
CGGTCGCCGCCGCGCTGCTCGAGCGCGGCGGCGATGGCCTCCGCCGCCCGCAGCCGCTCCTGCGCCCGCGGGGCGTCGCCGCGGACTACCGCCTCCCCCCACTCGCCGAGGAGGCGGTCCATGGCGAAGACGCGAGCCCCCTGCGGCTCACGTGCCGCGTAGGCAGCCAGCTCCGCGGCGCTCGCGCGGGTGGATGGGGCTGCCGGCGCTCCGGGGGCCGAAAGCGCGCGCAGCCGGAGCCTCGCTTCGTCCGCCCAGCGCGAGACGGGGTCCACGGCCAGAAAGGCACGCCAGGCCAGCGCGGCTTCGCCGTCCACCGCCAGCCGATCCAGCGCGAGAGCCCGATTGTAGCGCGCGGCCGAATGCCGCGGCTGCAGCGCGAGGGCGCTTTCGGCGTACTCGACGGCCACCAGGAGATCGAGTGGAGTGCGGGCGAAATCCGCGCGCGCCAGGTGAGCGGCTGAGAGATCCGCCAGCAGTGACGCGGAAGGCCTCCCCAGGCGCATCGCGGCCTCGAGGCTCGCCACCGCCCGCCCGGCCGAGGTCCCGGCCGAATCGGCCCACAGGAGGTCGATGAGCCCCGAAGCGTGGAGGGCGTCCGGTCCCGGGCTCGCCATCCGCAGGCTGGAAACGATCCTGGCAGCCTCGGCCGTGCTCGCCGGCTCGGCGGCCTCGCCCCGCCAGCGGGGCGAGATGGAGAGGCGGGGCGCGATCCGCCCCTCCATCCGGCTCGCCACGTGAGCGAGACGGGACAACGGAGTGGGCCTCGCGACGGAATGTGCACCGAGGGGGAGACTTGCCGCGATGACGATGATGAAGCACCCGACGCGCCGGGGGAAGGAAACGGGCATGGGCAATGACTTGAAACGGGCGGATTGTTAACCCTGGCGCATGGCAAGCTCGCTTCGCAGTCTCCCTACCTCGGCCACGAATGTCAAGTATCCTGTTGCGTTCCAGTGTAGCAGTTTTCCGGGGTCCTGCGGAGTTGCGCCCGGGTTCTCCGGTGCTGGCGGCGCGATGCGAGAGACCGCATGAAGCCCCGCGGTCCGCCCCTTGCCCGTGCGCCGGGCCGAGGCGACGCAGGCAACCGGACCCCGAGAGAGAGCCCATGAGCTATCGGCTGGAGGACCTCCTGGCGCTGCTGGACCTGGAGGAGATCGAGGAGAACATCTATCGCGGCGCGAACCGCGACATCGTGGGGTCGGGGCGGGTGTTCGGGGGGCAGGTGCTGGGGCAGGCGCTGGTGGCGGCGGGACGGACGGTGGGGGACGACCGCGTGGCCCACTCGCTCCACGGCTACTTCATCCTCCCGGGCGACATCGGCGCGCCCATCGTGTACCTGGTGGACCGGCTGCGCGACGGGAAGAGCTACACCACGCGGCACGTGACGGCGGTGCAGCACGGGCGCGCCATCTTCAACATGGCCGCGTCGTTCCAGGTGGCCGAGCCCGGCATCGAGCACCAGATGGGGATGCCCGAGGTGCCGGCCCCCGAGGGGCTCCCGCGCGAGCTGGACCTGGTGCGCGCCGTGGCGGACCGCATCCCCGAGCCGCTGCGGACGATCTACACGCAGGAGCGCCCCATCGACTTCCGCCCCGTGGAGCCGGTGGACCCCTTCCGCCCCACGCCGCGCGACCCCGCCAAGCACGTGTGGTTCCGCGCCGTGGGCGAGATGCCGGCCGACACCCTGCGCCACCAGGCCGTGCTCGCCTACGCCTCGGACTACGGGCTGCTGGGGACGGCGCTCCTCCCCCACGGCCTCACCTTCCAGCGCCCCGACCTGCAGGCCGCCACGCTGGACCACTCCCTCTGGTTCCACCGCCCCTTCCGCGCCGACGAGTGGCTCCTCTTCTCCACCGACAGCCCCGTCGCGGCCGGCGCGCGCGGGTTCACGCGCGGGAGCCTCTACGACCGCGAGGGGCAACTGGTGGCCTCGGTGGCGCAGGAGGGGCTGCTGAGGATGCGGGACTCACACAGAGACACAGAGGCACAGAGGTGAAGTCGTCTCTGTGCCTCTGTGTGAGCCCCCGCCGTTCAGCCGCCGGCCAGCTTCAGCATCTGCGGGGTGATGTCCTTGGGGCCGATCTTGAGGGCGATCACCGAGAGGCGGTCCGTGTTGCCGCGGGCCGTCTCCAGGGCATCCTCCAGCTCGGCCATGGTGTGCACGGTGGCGCCCCAGCCGCCGCGGAAGACGTCGGGGAGGCGCGCGTAGTCCCAGCCGTAGAGGAGGTTGAACGCCTCGGGCTCGGCGCCCTGCGTGAAGTACTTCACGTTCACGAAGGCCTGCTCGATCCCGTACAGCTGGTTGTCGAAGATGAACAGGATGGTGCCGTGCCCCGCGCGCACCACGTCCGAGAGCGTCTGGCACACCATCTGGAAGCCGCCGTCGCCCGTGAACACCACGGGGCGCCGCTCGTCCGCGAAGCCCGCGCCCAGGCAGGCGCCCGTGGTGTAGCCGATGGAGTTCCACGCCGCCTGCGCGATGAAGCCGTCGCGGCGGTTGACCGGGAGCTCCGCGGCCGAGTAGAGCGCGATGGTGGTGTCGGCCATCAGCACCATGGAATCGTCCACCCACGATTCCATGCGCTGGAAGAACGCGTCGTACGTCACCGGCGCCGACGCGTCCGGCGCCTTCGCGGAGAGCAGCGCCCGCTCCGGCGCCCCCGACGCGGCCAGCAGGGGAGCCGCCGCCTCCGGGGCGCGGAAGCCGCGCTCCCGCAGGCGCCCCCGGAGCGCGTCCACGAAGTCACGGAGCGGAACGCAGTCCCACACGTCCGTGCCCACGCGCACGGAGTTGTTCCAGGCGAGGGACATGGTGCCGTAGCTCTTCTTCACCAGGTCCAGGAAGTCGTCGGTCACCAGGTTGCCCAGCCCCAGCACCCAGTCGGCGTTCTCCACCAGGCGCGCCGTCTTGGCGTTGGCCGAGGCGCCGTCGTACACGCCCACGAAGCCGGGCGTGTTCTCGGGGACGAGCCCCTTCCCCAGCAGGTCGGTGGCGAAGGGGAACCCCATCTCGTTCACCAGCTCCAGCAGGGCATCCTGCAGCCCGAAGCGCTGGAGCTCCGAGCCCGCCCAGATCACCGGGCGCTGGGCTTCCCACAGGTGCTTGAGGGTGGCGTCGGCGGCGGCGTCGATGGACTCGCGCAGGGTGGGGAGGCACCCCGGCTCCAGCGTTCCGCGCGGCGCCTCGCACTCCAGCGTCCACACGTTCTGGTAGACCTCGATGTACACCGGCCGCCGCCAGGTGAGTGCGGCGCGGAGCGCTCGGTCGATCTGCTCCGGCGCGCAAAGCGGGTCGCGCACCACCTCGCGCGCCACGGTCACGTTCCTCACCGAGTCTTCGTCGGCGCTCAGCGTGCCCGCGGAGTGGTGGAAGAGGACGCCCTCGCGCCGCTCCGTGTTGCGTGAGGCGGAGGCCGGGCTCCCCACGATCAGCACCACCGGGAGCTGCTCCACGTACGAGCCGGCCAGCGCGTTGAGCAGGCTGAAGGTGCCCACGCCAAAGGTGACGCACGCGGCGCCCGCCCCCCGCAGCCGCGCGTACGCGTCGGCCGAGTACCCCGCCTCCAGCTCGTTGCACGTCCCCACGCGCGCGATGCCGAGCTCTTCGTTGTCGATGGTGGAGAGGAAGTGGCCCGAGTAGTCGCCGGGTACGGCGAAAAGGTGGGCGATGTTCATCTCCGCCAGGCGCAGCGCCAGGTAGCGCGCGACCGTGCAGGGCGCGGCGCTCACGGCCCCATCTCCGTGTCGTAGTACTTGCGCGGGATGAAGCCGGGGCGCTTGAGCCCGAAGTGCTCCTTGAGCATCAGCTCCGCCGTCTGCAGCGAGCCCTCCACCCACCCCTGGCCGATGGAGTACGCCTCGCCGCACACGTACACGTCCTCGCCGGGGATGCGGCGCATGCGCGGCATGATCTTCCAGAACGCCTCGCCCGCCTTCCACGCGTGCCAGCCGGCGCCGTACGGGTCGTCGGTCCAGTCGTGGTACACGGCCGTGTACGGATCGGGCACGAACTTGAGCCCGTGCACCTCGCGCACCTGCTCCTGCGCCGTCTGCACCATCTCGCGGCTGATCTGGAAGCGGTGGCGCGGCACCGGGTGCTCGCCGCGCAGGAAGTAGGTGCGGCCCGGGACGGTAGGGTCGCCCCTGTGCTCGGGGTTCTCCTGGCGCCCCTCGAAGCACTCGCCCGCCTCCAGCGCCTTCCAGAATGGGATGCTCCCCAGGTCGTTGTAGCTCACCATCATCAGCGAGTTGTGGTTCTCCGCCTCGCCGCCGTTCTCGCTCTCGGTGCCGAAGTAGTAGGTCTGGCGGATGGGCATGTCCGTGATGGTGCGCCCCGCCTCCACCCCCAGCGCGCGCCACCACGGATACGGGTAGCCCAGGAACATCTTGAACGCCGCCTGGCTGATCACGGACGCCACCCGCTCCCGCAGCGTCCGCCGCCGGTCCCGCTGGTCCGCCTCGGTCACGCTGGTGTCTTCGCCCGTGCTCTCCGGGTACTCCCAGTCCGCGGGGTCGTGCTCGTCCATGCGGTCCCAGCGGATCAGCTCGATGGAGCGCCGCGGCAGCGCCAGCACCACGCGGTCCGCGTCCACGCGCACCTCTTCGGCGCCCGGCTCGTCGCGCGTGGCGCCGTCCTCCGTCTCGGTGCGCGCGAAGCAGAGGGCGTACTTGCCGTCGCTCGCCCGCCGCCCGAACGAATCCAGCCGGTGGTCGCGGAAGATCTCGCCGCCCAGCCCGCGGAAGCGGTCCGCCACGGCCAGCGGCAGCTCCTGGTAGCCCTGCTCCAGCGTGTAGTACCTGTTGGTGGGGTCGTACTCGCTGATGGGCAGGGAGAGGGGCGCCGTGGAGTTGGCCACGTTGGTGTAGTAGCCGCTGGCGTCGCTCATGTACTGGTACGCCTCGCTGCTCAGCACCCGGTACAGCAGGTTCCAGAAGCCGATCTGGTAGAGCGGGGTGCCGTTCAGCACCGGCACCGTCCACCAGTCGCTGTCGCTCAGCTCCGTGTAGAAGGGGAGCAGGCTGCGCATCACGTACGCCTGCATCTGGTCGGGGTTCATCCCCTGCTCGTTGGGGTTGAGCAGGTAGGGCACCTTCCCCGGGTCCGTGAGGTCGCGCACGCGAAGCTGGCGGCGGCGCAGGTACAGCAGGTTGTTGGCGCCACCGTCCGGACCCATGGGGAACTCGCGGGTGGCGAGGTTGAGGTGGTCGATGAGCCCCACCACGATCTCGTGCGACTTCAGCCAGCGCATCCCACCCAGTTCCGCCTTGATGTGCGGCATCCCGGGCATCTCGTAGCTGTAGAGCCGCCCGCCGATGCGGTCGCTGTACTCGAACACCGCCACGTTGAGCGTGGGGTCTTCCTGCTTGAGCCGCCAGGCGGTGTACACGCCGGCGATCCCCCCGCCGATGACGGCGACGTCGTAGTGCACGTCGCCTTTTTCGAAGGGGGTGAAGGGCTGGTGGAGCTGCACGGGTCTGGGCACGGGGAGTGTCCTGGGAAAGGAGGGGGCACACGGAAGACGCCTCAGTCTACGGCGCGGTCCCCGGTCTGACAACACAAACAGCAAGTCTCACACAGAGACACAGAGGCACAGAGGAGCCTTCATCTCTGTGCCTCTGTGTCTCTGTGTGAGACTTGCTGTTGCGCGCCCACGGCAAGCTCCCTGCAACGCGACCCGCCGACCCGCACCCCGAGGCCGATGACCCGATCGCTCCCGATCCTCCTCCTGGCCGCCCTGGCCGCGTGCCGCGACACCGACCCGCTCACCCGCGACGTGCGCGACGAGCCGCCCGGGGTGGTGGAGCGCGCCCTCACGCCCAGCCCCGTTCCGCTCCCCGCCCCGGCCATCGCCGAGGCGGAGCAGATGGTGAAGAACCGGGTGGCGCGCGAGTGGTTCCCCAGCGGCGCCATCGCGGTGGGCAACCGGGTGCTGGTGCAGCGGGTGGCGGCGTACGGCAGGCTCACCTGGGACGAGGACGCCCCCGCCGTCAGCGCCGACTCCACCCTGTACGACCTCGCCTCGCTCACCAAGGTGGTGGCGACCACGGCGGCGGTGATGGCGCTGGTGGAGGACGGCCGCCTCTCGCTGGACGACCGGGTACGGCGCTGGGTGCCGCAGTTCTCCGGCGGCGACAAGGACAGCGTGACGGTGCGCCACCTCCTCACTCACACCGCGGGGGTGCGCGCGGGCGCCAGCGACATCGCCAGCGAGGTGCCGGGCGACGTGAGGCGCTACCTCATCACCCGCCCGCTCGCCCTGAAGCCCGGCGAGGACGTCCTGTACTCGGACATCGGCTTCGTCATCCTGTGGATCGTGGCCCAGCGCGCCGCGGGGGAGCCGCTCCCGCAGTATCTCAAGCGGCGCGTGTGGGGGCCGCTGGGGATGGCGTCCACGCAGGTGGGCGTCCCCACGCCCTGCGCCCGGTGCGCCCCCACGCTGCAGCTGGAGGACCCGGTGGAGCCCTACACCGGCGGCTCGTACGACGAGGTCGCCCGGCGGATGGACGGGGTGGCGGGGAACGCGGGGGCGTTCAGCACGGCGCGCGACCTCTCGCGCTTCGCGGCCATGATCGCCAACGAGGGGCGGCTGGGGAACGTGCGCGTCTTCCAGAAGCGCACCGTGCGCGACTTCACCCGGCCGCAGCCCGGGGCGGGGACGCGCGCGCTGGGTTGGGAGGTGTACTGCCGCGAGGGGAAGGTGCCGGACCACGCGGGTTGCGAGCAGGTGTACGCCTTCGGCCACACCGGCGCCACGGGCACCTCCATCTGGATCGACCCCGTGGGGCGCAGCTGGGTGGTGCTCCTCACCAACCGCACCTATCTCCCCAAAGTGGAGGACGTGGACATGCAGGCGTTCCGGCGCCGCGTGTACGGCGTGCTGGTGCCTTCGGAGTGACGAGCGGGAGAGAGCCTTTCGGGACGCTACGGATACTTCGGTGGATGCTGAGGCGCATTCAAGCGGGACGCTTGCGCATCTACGCCACCTGTCGTATCCATGGCGGAGAGCAAGCGCGCGTGGCGCTTTTGGGGCTTCCACGGGGCCTTTTGGGGGGTCCGGGAGCCGGCGCGGGGGGCGAGATGGTTGGCCGTCCGGCACCGTCGTGAGCTTTTGGAGGTGCTCCGGCACCTTCGTTCATCCCCTTCCGCCGCCGCCAGCTGCTACAGCGCAGGGCCAAACCGTCCCTTTCCCGCCGAACCGTAGAGAGGCGGGCATCGATCCTCAAGCGACGACCATGGAAAGCTCCAACTCGTTCCCGAAAGACGCCCCGCCGCTGGAGCTGGGCGCGGACGACGTCCTCCGCGTCCCCGAGCGGTGCCCGCACAACGGCCCGGCCCGCCTGGCCAAGACCGTCCGCTCCGCGCCGCCGCCGGACCACCGCTGGCGCACCATGGTGGATTACGCGTGCAGCTACGGGTGCCACATCGTCCACGAGGGCCCCGTCTGGCCCGAGGTGGTGCGCACCGAGGAAGCCGGCCGGCGCCTGGCGATCCTGGGCTAGAAAAGGTTCCACGCAGAGACACAGAGGCACGGAGATGAAGTCATCTCTGTGCCTCTGTGTCTCCGTGTGAGCCTTCTCCCATCAACACCTCGATCTCGGCGGCGGCGTGCTGCAGGATGGCGCGGGCGGCCATCACCAGCTCGCATCCCTCGCGGTAGAGGCGCATGTGGTCCTCCAGCTCCAGGTCGTCGCGGTCCATCTCGCGGCGGATCGTCTCCAGGCGCTTCAGCACCGTGCCCAGGCGCGGCGGCTCCCCGGGGGGCGTGAGCGTGAACTCCTCGATCTCCGGCATCCCTCTCCTGCGGGTTACGGTTCGACGCGGACGATGACCTCACCGCGGGCGAGGCGGGCGCGCAGGCGCTGGCCCGGCGCGGTGTCTTCGGGGGCGCGCACCAGGCGGCCGGTTGCCTCGTCGCTGAGCAGCGAGTAGCCGCGCGCCAGCACCCTGAGGGGGCTGCGGGCCTCCAGCGCGCCCGCGGCCGTGGCGATCTCGCGCTCCAGCGCGTCCACGCGGTGCGCGAGGGACGTGCGCAGCCCGCTCTCCAGCCAGTCCACCCGCTCGGCGCTCTGCTGCAGCACCCGGCGCGGCGAGCGGGCCTCCAGGTACGCGCCCGTGCCGTCCACCCGCGACTGCAGGAGCTGCACGCGGCGCAGGCCGGCGCGGCGCACCTCGCGCTCCGTCTGCGCGACGGTCTGGGCATGTACGCGCAGCAGACGGCGCACCGGTACCGATGCCGCGCGCGGAAAATCGTCCAGGGCGGCCAGGATGTCCCTCCCCTCGGGGACGGCCCGCTCGGCGCCGGCGGTGGGGGTGGCGGCGCGCACGTCGGCCACCAGGTCCGCCACGCTGTGGTCCGTCTCGTGGCCCACGGCCGAGATCACGGGATAGGGGCAGGCGGCGATGGCGCGCGCCACCTCTTCCAGGTTGTAGGCCCAGAGCGACTCCTTGCTCCCACCGCCCCGCGCCACGATCACCACGTCCACCGGCGTCTGCCCCGGCCCGTCGCCGAACCTCCTCAGCGCCGCCGCGATCTCCGGGGCCGCGCCGGCGCCCTCCACGCCGCAGTGCGACACGAAGGTAGTCACCCACCACGCCTTGCGGCGCAGCGCGCGGTGCATGTCGTGGAGCGCCGCGCTCTGCGCCGAAGTCACGATGCCGATGCGGTCCGGCACGGCGGGGAGGGGGCGCTTGCGGCTCTCGTCCAGCAGCCCCTCCTGGCGCAGGGTGCGCACCAGGCGGTCGTACGCGAGCTGCCAGAGCCCTTCCATCCCCGTGGTGGCCAGGCGCTGGGCCGTGAACTGGAACTGCCCCTTCTTGGCGTAGATCCCCACCTGCCCGAACGCGCACACCTCCATCCCGTTCTCCGGGTGCGCGGGGAGCGCGCGCGCCTGCTCGGCCCACAGCACGCAGGGGATCTCGGCCTTGTCGTCTTTGAGGGTGAAGTAGCAGTGCCCGCTGGCGTACTGCTTCCACCCGCTCACCTCGCCGCGCACCCACAGCGTCCCCGCGGCCTCGCGCAGCACCTTGTCGCTGCTCTTCACGAGCGCGGACACGGTGCACGGGTTCTCCGCGGTGCTCCCCACACGGGCGGGGCGCACGGGCTCGGCGCTGAGGCGTTGCAGCATCGTTCTCCTGGGCAGGGGACGCTTCGGGCGCCCCAAAGGTATCCAAAGAGCTCACCGCTCACAACCGTGTAACGCAAGCAGGGGCACGGAGATGAAGTGATCTCCGTACCCTTTGTGCCTCCGCCGTTCTCAGCGGCGCGCGGTCAGAACGTCCAGGTGAGCGACGCGCGGAGCTGGCGCGGCTCCACCGGGTGGAAGTGCACGTCGCCTACCCCGGCCGCCGGCTCGCCGCGCAGGCGCGACGGATAGAAGTACTCGATGTCCGCTGCGCGGGAGTTCAGCAGGTTCAGCAGTGTGGCTTCCAGGCGCACGCCCCGCGCCAGCAGCCAGCCCGCCTCCGCGTTGAGCAGAGTGGCGGGATCAGCGCGGATGGAGTTGTCCTCCACCAGCGGATACGCGCCGAAGTGGCGAACGCGCACCGCGCCGAACGGCCCGCGTTCCGCCTCCCACGCGATCCCTCCGGCGAAGACATGCTCCAGCGCGCCAGGGATGCGGCTCTCGTCCGCTGGAACGCCGGCGAGCCGGGCACGGGCAAAGGATACGTCCGCGTCCAGGGAAAGGGAGGGCGTGGGGCGGTAGAAGTTGGCCCACGTCACCCCGCCGCGCCGGCTGGTGGCGGATGGCTCGGTGGCGCCCGCATCCCCCACGAAGAGGAGCTCGCTGTCCAGCTGCAGCCCCCAGAGAGTCAGCGTGGAGCGAAGCCCGCGCACCGGCGCCGCGCGCACCCCGACCTCGGCGCCGCGCGACCGCACCAGCGGATCCACGCGCTCGGCGGCATCGCCGGTGGCGGGGTCCGTGGTGATGGTGGTGCCTCGCGCGTCGTTGCTGTGAAAGCCGAAGCCGCCGCTCAGGTACAGCTCCGCCGCCGGTGACGGGGCGAGCACCAGCGACGCCTTGGGGCTGATGATCCCCGCGCGGCGGCTGCCGGAGTTCTCGGGGCGGTCGCTGTCCACGTAAAAGGTGTAGCCGTCGCCCCGCACGCCCACGATACTGCGCAGCCAGGGGCGCCACCGCGACTCCGCCTCGGCGAAGATCCCCGTCCCCGTCTCCCGCACCCGGTCCTCGCGCACGGTGGCGTGGCGGACCTGTGCCTCCGTTCGGTAGAGCCCCAGCCCGCCGATGAGGTCCGCGCGGGTCTGCGCGCCCAGCATCAGCCGGTGCTCCGCGCCGAGCGCCCGCGCGCCGCGCGTGTGCCTGACGTTCGCGCCGAGCACGAAGCGGCGGTCCTTCTGGTTGAACTGGTCCCCGCGCTCGGGATCATCCAGGAAATAGGTGAAGTTGGAGTACAGGTCCAGGTCGGAGTAGATGCCGAAGAGCTGCGCTTCGCTCGTGGTGAGCGCGCCGGCGCGGCGCCACGAGCCGGACAGGCTGTAGCGCTCGGAACGGCCGCCGTCGGTGGAGTCTACCTGCCCCAGGCGGCCGATGGCGCCGCCCGCCACCGCGCGTACGGGTACCTGGTCGTTGGAGTCCCACCGGTTGCGGTACGCCATCGCCAGCAGCGAAAAGCGCGACGCGCCCCGGTCCGCCGAGTAGCGCGCTATCGCCGCCAGCTTGCGGATTCCCTGCGGCCGGTCCCACGGGCCGTCGTAGCTGCGCGCCTCGCCGCCCGCCAGCAGCTCCCCGCCCGCGGCGCGGGTGGACGCCCCGGCGGCGACGCGCGCCAGCCCGTTCTGCCCCGCGCCCAGGGTGACGAAGGGGCGCTCCAGCGTACGCGCGAGGTGGAACTCGGCCCCGCCCGCGCTGCCGAAGTCACCGATCTCCGCGTGGTACACGCCCAGGCGGTAGTCCAGGTGGCTCACCAGCTCCGGCACCAGGAAGTTGAGATCGGTCCAGCCCTGGCCATGGCCGTGCGTGGGCATGTTCACCGGCATCCCCTCCACGCGCGTCTGGAAGTCCGTGCCGTGGTCCAGGTTGAAGCCGCGCACGAAGTACTGGTTCGCCTTCCCCTCGCCCGAGTGCTGCGTGACGATCATCCCCGGGACGGTCTCCAGCAGCTCCCCATCGCGGGTGATGGGGCGCGAGCGAAGGTCCGCGGCGCCGACCCGCCCTTCGGACGCGGTCGCGGCGATCCCGATCAGGTTGTCGAAGCGCCCGGTGACGCGCAGCGTGTCTAGCACCGCGACGGTGTCGCGCCGGGGCGGGGCGTTCTGCGCGTGCAGCGTGGTGGCCGCGGCCACGAGGAGGACGGCCTGCAGTGCCCAGCGCGCGCCGTGTCGTCCGTCGGTGCAGATGTGTCGATTCATGCGAGTTCCCCGTGCTGGCTGACTGGCACGGGATGCCTCCAGCTGCGGCCTCGCCGCCCGATGCGCGGGCGCACGAAGACCGGGCCGCCGAAAACGGCATCCCACGCCTGACCCGGCGAGCGCGGTCGCGCTGCGGGACAGGCGAATGGCCTGTGGTGGTTGTCAGCCCGGCAGTCGGGGGGGAGGCGTATCGATCCGCGCGGCGGCCTGGTGGGGCGTCGGCGGGAGGTGGCGTGCCTGGCGGACGTCCGCGTTCCAGGAGGGCTCGGGCGTCGTGGAGGGGGCGAGGTAGAACTTGGAGAGAGAGCCGGCCAGCAGCTCCGCGTCAGGAACGGGATGCCGCGCGTGCGTATGCACTCTGCCGCCATGCTCGTGCGGCTCGACCGGCGCGACGGAGCGGCCCTTCGGCTCGCTCGCCGCGCGCGCGACGCGTTCGTGGCGCCCGGGTGCGTTCGCGCTCACGTGCGAGCCCGCGCGCCCATGCTCGTGCGCGGCTGCGTGCCCATGCGGATCTGCGTGCGCGTGCGGAGCCGGGTGCGCGTGCTGGACTGCGTGTTCCTGCTGGCGCGCGGGAAGCGTGTCGCGCCCGGCCGCGGGCGCCGGGACCGCCCCATCCTCGCGGAGACGCGGGCCCGCTGGCTGCTCCACCCTCGCGCCCGCCCGGGCGGGAACGGAGTGAGCGGCCTCGAGGTGCATCCACAGGAAGCCGGCCTCGCCCACCGGTGTGCCCAGCAGCACCAGAAGGTACGCCAGGAGCAGCGGGAGGTGGGAAGCGCGCGCGGCGCGCGGCGGCCGGGAGGGGTGCGCGGACACCTTACGTGAGAGGCTTCGGGCGCTCGCCGGAGACGCACACCTTCGCGCCGAGGATTTCCCCTTCCGCCACGGGCGGCTGGGCGGGAGCGGCTCCGGCCCCGCGCGCGAGGAGGCCGCCGGCGCCTGCGGCGGCCGGGTGCATCGCCGCCGCCGTGGTCCTGGTCTTCATCGGGCAATCACCTCACGGGGCGCGCCTCCCCCGCCGTGTGTCGGTACGCGGTCCGCCCCGCGGCTTCGCGGTGCGGACCGCCTGTCATCGTCCCGCCCGGACACGGCACCTGGCCGCGCCCGGGCTCCGGCAGGGCCGCGGTGCTACTCGCCTCGGACGCCGCCGGTCTTGATCTCCGTCTGGTAAGGCTGGAACTCGCAGCCGGGACGGACGGGCACGTAGATCACGTCGGGCCGCGTCTGGCCCATCTCGGCGAACACCGGCACCCCCTGGAAGTCGCCCACGCGGGTGACTTCGCTCACGCCCAGCACGCGCGGCAGGCCGTACCTGACGAAGCGGCGGCCCTGGAACGTCACCGGCTCGTTGTTGATGAACCAGGTGGCGTTGGCCGCGTACTGGGCGCCCGTGGGGAACGCGGCCGCGAAGGGCTGCCCGTTCACCGTGGTGTCACCCGCGGCTGGGTTGTACATCGCCGTCACGTTCGACAGGCCGCCGTCCTGCACCACGCACACCTGGATCTGCTGCATCTCCGGCGCGACCGGCGCGGGCGGCGGCGGAGTCTCCTCGACCGGCGTGGGGAGCGGAGGCGGCGGGATCACCACGACGGGGGGCGGCGTGAAGTCGCCGAACATCGCCATGAGCCCGATGGTGGCCCGCGCCGTGACCGCGGTGCGGTCGTCCGCGATGCGCACCGCGCTCCCCGTCAGCTGCCGGATCTCCCCGACGAAGCCGTCGCCCACGTGAACGGGCGAGTCGTAGACGTGGGCGGCCAGCTCGCCGAAGAGGCCGAACATGCGCGTCAGCGGGAAGAGCGTGATCCCCGCGCCCGCCGTCCCCTGGCCTACGGAAGCGAAGTCGGGCTCGTGCGCCAGGCACGCGCCGCGCCCCAGGGTGACCGACTCGCACTCGAGGCGGTCCTCGCCGGCCAGGTCCACCGTCACTCCCCCGCCGCCCGCGAACAGGTAGGCGGAGCGGTACCAGCGGGTGCTGCGCGCGAACGGGCGCACCGCCAGGTTCAGGTCGTAGAAGTACGTGTTCATGACCCGCCCCGGGTAGGTGCCGTCGTCGCCGCTCGCGTCGAAGAAACCTTCGCTGGCGAAGGGAACCTTCATGGGGGCGTAGAGGCCGTGGGCGCGCAGGCCGAACATCGGCGTCACCCAGAAGGTGGCGTGCGCGCCGAACACCGGGGCGTACCCGGGCGCGTAGTCCTGCGCGTCGTCGTTCTCGGTGGGCGTCGGGGTGGCGTTGAGCGTCACCGTACGGCTCTCGTACCACCGGCTGGTGAGCGAGCCGCCGGCATAGACCCCCAGGTCGAACCGGCTCACGCGGGGACCTTCCATCATCATCTCCTGCGCTTGCGCCCGTTCCACCGGGATGGCCAGCAACGCGCCCAGCGCCGCCAGCCTCATCGTTGATCTCATCGAGTTCTCCTTCCCGCGTGTGTGGGTGGTTGGCGCGGCGAGCGCCGCTCCCCTGCCGGCGGCTGCCGAGGAAGAGGGATCCGGAACCGCGGCCGTCATCCGTGCCCGCGTCGGGTGCGTGGTCGGAGAGGACGCGGGGGTTGCGTCGGCCTTATAGGCCACGGCCCCGGACCCACTGCTCACTCGTCCAGCGACTTCAGCGCGCTCCTGGCCTGCTGCGCCAGGAGCGGGTGATGTGGATTGATGTCGAGCGCACGCTCCAGCTGCCGCCGCGCACCGGCGGCGTTCCCCAGAGCGGCCTCGATCAGCCCCGCGTGATAAAGGAACGAGGGGTCCTGCGAGCCGGTACGCAGTGCCTGCTCCGCTGCCGCGCGCGCCCCCCGGTAGTCACCCGCCCGGTAGAGGCCCCACGCGAGCAGGTCGTAGCCGAGCAGGTCCTTGCGCCCGCGGATCTCTTCCTGCAGCAGCTTCACGGTTTCCGGGATGTTGCGGTTCCGGTCGACCCGGAACTGCGTCCACTGGCGGTTGTACGGCTCCGGGTTCTCGGCGGCGGCCTCCTCCACCCGCCGGTAGTAGCGCTCCGCCGCCTGATTGTCGCCGAGCGCGGCATGTGCGTCGCCGATGGTCGCCAGCGTCCTCAGGTCCGCCGCGTCCCCCACCATCTCGCCGTACTCGATCGCCTGCTTCCAGCGTCCACGGTGCGCCTCCAGCCGCGCCATGGACGACACGAGCCGGAAGTCGTTCGGCTCCGCGGCCAGCCCGGCGCGAAAGGCCCGCTCGGCCTCGTCCAGGCGCCCGGTTCGCAGCTCGTGCTCCCCCACCCGCAGGTGGAACCACGCCACCTGCTCGCGCGGGAGGTCCGCGCGGAACTCGGCGCGGCGGGCCGCCTCGTACAGGAGCTCCCGCTCCTCCGCGGGCTTTCCGGTCGCCTCGGCCCAGCGCGCCATGCGCGGCGCCACCGCCAGCTCGCCGCGTGCGCTCTGCAGCGTTCCCAGCGTGACGCGGGCGGCCTGGTAGTCGCCCACCTCCATCTGGATCTCCGCCAGCAGGGCCCGGTGCGCGGCATCCTCGGGCCAGACGCGCACGAGCTCCCGCGCCGCCTCCAGCGCGTCCGCGAACCGGTGCTGCGCCAGCAAGCTGGCGGTAAGCACGCGCGCCGCCCTGCTGTTGCTCTTCACCCGGATCGCGAGCGACTGCCGCGCGAGCTCCTCGGCCCGGCGGAAGTCCGCGAACTCGCCGGTTTCGCGCGAGCGCTGGAGGTACAGCCCCGCCAGCGCGGCGCGGTCGGCGGCCGCGCGCGGGTCGCCCTTGATGCGCGCCTCGTAGAACCGGATCCCGCGGCTGGTGGCCTCCACTTCGGACATCACGCCACCCGGCGCGAGCAGCGCCACCGGCGCCGCCTCCGCCGGCTGCGAGCGCGACATCACCCATCCCGCGCCGATCCCGCCCGCGAGCACACAGGCCGCGGCTGCCGATATCCATCGGTTCACGTCTTCCTCCGGTGAGCTGGGCCCGCCCCGTGCGGGGCGAGCCGATTCCTTTTGCCGCCCGTGCGTCAGTTGGGCGCTTTGACGTAGGGGAAGGTGTTGGGGTCCTGCTGCGGATCGGCGACGTTGTCGGTCGTCAGCCCGGGGCTCACGTTGTTCATGTTCCCGAGCGCCGCTCCAAAGATCACGCTCAAGCCCTTGTCCACCGCGTCGTCGTTGTCCAGCTTGCGGCCGCCGTACCCGGTGTTGTTGGGGGCGAGCACGTGGGTCAGCCACCCCACGAGGGCGGAGGCGTCCGCCTCGTTGGCGGTGACCCCGCCTGCCCGGTTCGGGAACACCATGAGCATGTCCGGCAGGAGGGCGTTGGCCACCGCGCCCGCGTACGCCGTATCGCGCCCCGCGACGTTCGCCACGAAGCCCTTCACGTCGTCGCGAAAGTTGCGGAGGTCCGTGCTCGGGTTGGTGGTGTTGTGGAAGCCGTGCAGCCGCTTCTCCAGCGTCACTTCGCTCACCAGCGGGTTGCCCAGACGCTCGATCTGGTTGAACACAAGGTTGTTGTTCCCCACCCGGACGGTGTCCCGGATCGTCACGGTGACCGTGTCCGGCTTCTGCACGTTGGTGATCGTGCGGGTGTTGTCTCCGTCGCATGCAGCCGCCAGCACCGCAACCGCCAGCGCGGCCAGCGGGGCCCCGAGTCGCTTCAGCATCCTCATCGTACCACTCCTTGGATTACGTTTGGCTGATTGAACGGGCGCCACTCAGCGGCCGATGGTGGCCCAGACTCCCATGCCCGCATTCGCTCCGGTCCCCACGCCCAGCGCCGACTCGGGCATCTCGATGACGATCGAGAGGGTGTTGGCACCCTGGAAGATGTCCTTCGGCGTGCAGCTGGTGTCGAACGGAGCGCTGGCGCCGCAGAACGCCGTCGGCATCCGGTTGTCCTTGTCCACGTTGTTCAGGAAGGTCGCGGGGCGACGGTCCGGAAGGATCTGGACGAACTGCTCGAAGTCGAGGTAGAATGGGTCGTCGCGCTGGCCCGTGAACACCTGCATCGCGGTGCTGGTGCCGAACGAGGCGCCGAAGCTGCCCTGCAGCACCGGGCCCGCGACCAGGCGGTTGAGCATTCCGGTGGTGTCGCCGGCGGCATTCACCGGGGCGGCCGGCCCCAGCACGCTCACGCGCTGTGTGCCGTCGGTCATGTCGTCGAACAGGATCTGGATGACGCGGTCTTCTTTGGCGTCGCCGTTGGTGTCGATCTTGAACTGGTACAGCGCGTTCGCGTCGAACCGCGGGACGTTGCGGCCCAGTGCGTTGGTGGGCGAGGCCACGTCCATGACCATCACGATCCGCCCGTCGGTGGAGCCGGGAAACACGTACACGTCGTTGAGGTCGAGGGTGGGGCTCAGCTCCACCTCCGCCGTGTCCACGTGGTCCGACCCGATCGCCTGCCTGACACCCGCCACCGTGGCTGCGGATGCGGCGGCCAGCAGAACCGCCGCCGCTCCGTGCCGAACCGTAAACGACATCCTCATGGTTCTCCTCCCCTCCGTGGTTGGTCCCGGCGGAGCAGAGCCCCCGGGGACTTCCTATTGGTGAGAGAGCTACGTTGCCCACGCCCCAACCAGATCCATTCTCGTGAAAAGACATAAGGAGGCACGGAGAAAACCTCGTTCTCCGTGCCTCCTTATGTGTGCCGCCGTCCGTCGTGACTGGAAGACGAAGAGCAAAGTCCTGAGTCCTGAGTCCTAAACTAAGTGCCGTTCGCTCAGGACTCAGGACTCTTCCCCTGGTATCAGGGCGCCGCGAGCAGCTCCTCCTCGTCCATCTCGCACGCGGCAAGCGAGCCGTGCGGGTCCGCCAGGAGCTCGCCGGCCGCGTCGTCCCACGCGGAGGCGGGGCGCGTGTCGCGGACGTAGGCGCCGGGCGTGACGCCCACGATGCGCGCGAAGTGCCGCGTGAGGTGGCTCTGGTCCGCGAAGCCGGCCTCCAGCGCCGCGCGGCTGATGGAGACGCCGTTGGCGAGCAGCGCGCGCGCCGTGGCGATGCGCAGCTGCGTGTGGTACGTGTGCGGCGGCAGGCCGAAGCGCTTGGCGAAGGCGCGCAGCAGGTGGAACTTGCTGAGCCCCGCCGCCGCCGCCAGCTCGTCCAGCGACACCGGCTGCGCGGGCGACGCGTGGAGGAGGTCGCGGGCGCGCATGAGGGGCGCCGCCGCCGCGTCGTCCACCGTGGAGCGCGGGCCGGGGGCCGCGAAGCGGCTGAGCACCTCGTGGAGCGCCAGCGCCAGCCGGCACTCCGCCTCCAGCGCCGACGCCCCGCGGTCCAGCGCCTCGTGAAGCGAGGTGAGCACGCGGAAGAGCGTGCGGTCGCTGGTGTGGGCCCGGCGCAGGTGCACCGGGCCCTCGCTCCCGTCCTCGCGGAAGCGGGCGAGCACCTCCGGCGCCACGTAAAGCACGCGGAAGGCGGCGGGCCCCTCCACGCGGCGGTCGGTGTGCACCTCGCCCGGCTCCATGAGCAGGGTGTCGCCGGGGCGCACGCTGTGGATGCCCTGCCGGTACTGGACCTCGCCCGTGCCGCCGTACGCGGTGCAGAGCGCGTAGGTATCGTGATACCAGCGCCACAGGCGGTAACTCCCTTCCACACGCATCACTTCCACACCGGGGAGAGCCGCGGGACGCCACACCCGCACCTGCTCCCCCAGTACCTTGCTTGCCACGAGCACCTCCGGAGATGATTCCGTTCCGGCGCCTAGAGAGCGCCGGCGAGAGGAGCAAGGACCCGCAAGATAGCTGCCACGGGTGTCGGGAAACGTGTGTTTTAGCGCGCACTGGCGCGCCGGGGACGCGGCTGAACATCCACCCGTCCCCCGCGCCCGCCATTTCACTGGCTTTCACCGGGTATCGTACCGGCGGAGCCCCTCCGTGACGCCGATCACCTTCCCGCGCAATAACTTCCTAAATCGTTGACCAGACGCGCACTTGTGCCGCGGGACCGTGGCTCGCGTGTCCCACTCCTGTGCGACGAAGCCCCACCTGTGCGACCCTCAGCCGGTGCCGTCGCCGTCGGCGCCGGAGGGGTGGCGTCCACGCGCGAATCGTCCCGGCGTGGTGCCGGCGAAGCGCTTGAAGTGGCGGCATAGGTGGCTCGCGTCCGAGAAGCCGGTGCGCACGGCGGCGTCCTGGACGGACGCTCCGCCACGGAGCATGTCCATGGCGTGGTGGACGCGCAGCCGGTTCTGGTACGTGTGCGGCGGGAGCCCCACGGCCTCGGTGAAGCGGCGGGCGAGGTGGAACTTGCTCACCCCGGCGACGGTGGCGAGCTCGTCCAGCGGTACGTTGCGCACCCAGTGCTCGTCCAGGTAGGCCCGGGCGCGCGCCACGTAGGGCGACGCGCGTCCGTCGCCATCCGACGATGGGGGTGCGATGAGCGAAGCGGCTTCTGTCATTGGGCACGGTGCGGAAAGAGAGGGCGCGGACAGGGCCCCGCGCGCGTGCACTCGATGCCAAGTTCTTCTTTTCGTCCGCTCGCGTCTTGAAGGAAAATGCGCCTCACGCAGAGACACGGAGGCACGGGGATTAGTTCTCCTCTGTGCCTCCGTGCCTCTGTGTGAGCCCGCTGTTCAGACTTCCACCTCGTCCGCGTAGCACCAGCGCCAGCTCTCGCCGGGCTCGATGCTCTGCACGATGGGGTGGGTGGTGCCATGGAAGTGCTTGGTGGCGTGGCGGTTGGGCGACGAGTCGCAGCATCCCACGTGGCCGCAGCTCAGGCAGAGGCGCAGGTGCACCCAGCCGCTGCCGATCTTGAGGCACTCCTCGCACCCGTGGGTGTTGGGGCTCACGTCGTGGATCTGGTCCGTGTGGGTGCAGCGGGGCATAGGGGTTTGCTCCGGGTTTGAGGGCTACGCGTTGCGGGCTGCGGCTACGGCCTCTTTGGACGGCCCGGCCAGGGGAAGGGAGATGCGGAAGCGCGTCTCGCCGGGGCGCGAATCGACGCGTATGGAGCCGCCGTGGCGCCGCTGGACGATGCGGCGCACGATGTCCAGCCCCAGCCCGCTCCCCTCGCCCACCTCCTTGGTGGTGAAGAAGGGCTCCCAGATGCGCGCCTGGATCTCGGCGGGGATGCCGGGCCCGTCGTCGGCGATCTCCACCTGCGCGTCGTCGCCCTCGAGCGAGGTGCGGATGCGCAGGCGGCCCTTGCCGCGCATGGCGTCCACCGCGTTGTCGATCAGGTTGGTCCACACCTGGTTGAGCTCGCCCGGGTACACGCACACGCGCGGCAGCCCGGGGTCGTACTCGCGCACCACCTCCACCCCGTGCTTCAGCTTGTGGTGGAGGAGGGTAAGGGTGCTCTCCAGCCCCGCGTGCAGGTCCATCTCCTTGAGCTCCGGCGCTTGGTCCATGTGCGAGTACTGCTTGATGGACTGCACCAGAAAGGAGATGCGGTCGGAGCTCTGCACCACGTCGCGCAGGAGGGCGGCGGAGGCCAGCGTGGCCGCCAGCCAGCTCACCGTGTCCGCCAGCCGGTCCTCGCCCATGGCGTCGGCCAGCGCGTCCAGCCTGGCGGGGGCGATGCCGCCGGCCACCAGCGTGGGCGCAAGGTTCCAGCTCTCCGCCACCCCGTGGTCGTCCAGCCAGTCCGCGATGGCGTCTTCCAGCCCGCTGCGCTCCAGCGGCTCCAAGGGGATCAGCGCGGCGCAGAAGGCGCGCGACTCGTCGTAGAGCCGGTCCAGCGTCGCCTGCTGCTCGGCGTCCAGCGGGTGGGTGTGAAGGCGCAGGGCGGCGCACTGGGCATCGGAGAGCGTCTCGTCCAGCTGGGCGGCGGCGCGGCGCACCGCGGCGGCGGGGTTGTTGAGCTCGTGCGCCAGCCCCGCGGCCATCCGCCCCAGCGCGGCCAGCTTCTCCTGCTGGTGGGTCTGCGCGTCCACCTCGCGCGTGCGCCCCGCCAGCGCGGGAAGGATCACCTGCGCCACCGGTCCGCTGCTCACGATCAGCTCGCGCAGGCGGGGAATGGGGATGCAGAGCACCTCCACGTCGCCCACCGCCGTGGCAGTGGCGATGGACGGAAGGCCGCTCAGCATCGACATCTCGCCGATGAACTCGCCGACGCGGTGGATGGTGAGAAGCATCTCCTCTCCCCCGGCGCTGCGGGTGATGCGCACCTGCCCCTCCAGCACCACGTAGAAGCCGTAGTCCTCCGTGCCCTGGGAAAGCATCACCTCGCCCGCGGCGAAGCGCAGCCGCTCGCCGTAGGGGGAGAGGAGCTCGATCTGCTCGTCGGTGAAGCGGGGGAAGAGGCTGCGCTCTTCCGGGTCGTGGAGCATTGCGCCTACCCCTCCAGCAGCGGGGGATCGAAGGGGAGCCGCACCTCCAGGATGCGCGCGTCCGCGACCATGGGAGAAACGGGCTCACACAGAGACACAGAGGCACAGAGAAAAGCACTCCTCTGTGTCTCTGTGTCTCTGTGTGAGCCCCGCTGTTGGAATCGGCATCAAGCCTCCGCGGCGGTGTGGATCGCTTCGTCTTCCACGGGGGCGGGGTCGGGGGCGTGCAGGGGGAGGCGCACGCGGAAGCAGGTGTCGCCGGGGCGGCTCTCCACGCCAATGTCGCCGCGGTGCTGGCGGACGACGATGCGGCGCACGATGTCCAGCCCCAGCCCGCTCCCCTCGCCCACGTCCTTGGTGGTGAAGAAGGGCTCCCAGATGCGCTCCTCGATGGACGCGGGGATCCCGCCGCCGTCGTCGCGGATCTCCACGACCGCGTCGTCGCCGCGCCGCACGGTGCGGATGGAGATGCGCCCGCCGGGGGCGATGGCGTCCAGCGCGTTGTCCAGCAGGTTGGTCCACACCTGGTTGAGCTCCCCCGCGTTGGCCCACAGCGCGGGGAGGGTGAGGTCGAAGTCGCGCTCGATGCGGGCGTTCTTCTCGCCGATCTTGTACGAGAGCATGGTCAGGGTGCTCTCCACCCCCTCGTGCAGGTCCGTCTCGGCGCGGGTCTGCGTCTCGTCCATGTGCGAGTAGCTCTTCACCGACGCCACCAGCTCCGCGATGCGGGTGGCCGCGTCCTCCATCTCGCGCAGCAGCAGCTCCGCCTCCAGCCCGCCCCCCAGCCACGCCACCGCGTCGCGCAGCGCCGCCTCGGGGAGGGACGCCGCGAGCTCGTCCAGCTCGTCCGGCCCCACGCCGCTGGCCACGAAGGTCTCGGCCAGCGTCCACGCCTCCTCCACCCCGTGCTCCTCCAGCCACGCCCCCACCGCCTCCTCCCGCTCGCTGGCCTCCAGCGGCGAGGGGCGCGGCGGGCGGTCCCCCTGCGTCTTGCGGCGCTGGAGCGCGGCCAGCGACGAGAACTGCGCGGCGGTGAGGTTGCACCCGGCCAGGTTCACCGTGCGCTCGGGGAGCACGCGCAGCCGCTCGCGCAGGTGCGACGTCCCCCGCCGCAGCGCCGCGGCCGGGTTGTTCATCTCGTGCGCCAGCCCGGCCGAGAGGCGCCCCAGCGCCATCAGCTT
>DASVSA010000149.1:0-18539 GCA_036388335.1 Longimicrobium sp.
GAAGTCATCTCCGTGCCTCTGTGCCTCTGTGTCTCTGTGTGAGCCCCGTCTTCTAACTGCCGACCGCCGCCTCCATCAGCGCTCCCTCCGCCGCGTCGCCCGAGATCATCTGGTCGACGTTGGCGGGGAGTGACTCGGCGACGATGGCCTCCACCAGGCGGCGCTCCTCCACGGGGAGCGGCGCCGGATCGGGGGAGGTCCGCAGCGCTACCGCGAACGCCGCCGCGGCGATGCTGGCGGCGGCGCCGAGCGGGAGCCAGCGGCGCGTCCAGCGCGGGGCGGCGTCGCGGCGCAGGCGAGCCAGCGGCAGCTCCGCGCGGGCGGAGACGGCGCCGCGCAGGCGCTCCCAGTCCACGTCGTCCAGGGGCGGCTCCGGGGCCGCCTCCCGCAGCAGCGCCGCGAGCGCGGGGTCGCGGGTGATCTCTTCGTGGCTCATCCTCTGCTCCTTTCGTAGGGCGCCAGCGTCTTGCGCAGCGCCTTGCGGGCCTCGTGCAGGTGCCAGCGCACGGTGCCGTCCGATATCTCCATGATCTCCGCGATCTCGGGCCCCGCGAACCCTTCCAGCTCGAACAGCTCCACCACCAGCCGCTGCCGCTCGGGAAGCCCGGCCAGGGCGGCGCGCAGGCGGTCGCGCAGCTCCGCGCGCTCCGCCTCGCGCTCGGGCGAGGGGCCGGACGACGATGCGGTCTCGGGGATCTCGTCCACCGCGCGCAGCGCGCGCGCCTTGCGGGCGTTGAGGCCGCGGTTCACCAGGATGCGAAAGAACCAGGGGGCGAAGGCGCGCCCCGGCTCAAAGGTGTCGATGCGCTGGAGGACCACCATGAAGGTGTCCTGCACCAGGTCCTCGGCGTCTTCGCGCTGCCCGAGGACGCGGAAAGCCACCGAGAACGCACGGCGCATGTAGCGCGTGACGAGGGTGTCGAAGGCGCCCCCATCGCCCCGGCGGACGCGCTCCACGAGCTCCGCCTCGTCGTCCGGCGCGGCGGACGGCGAGGCGATGGCGGCGGGGTCCGCCGTGCGGCTCACTGCTGAATGGTGCCGGTGCCGCCCTGCGGCTGCCCGCTCCGCGGCCGGCCCTCACGGCTCCAGCCGCCGCGGCGGTGGTGAGGCCCGCGCTGCCCGTCCGCTTCCATCCGCCCGCGCCGCCTCTCGCTCATCAGCTGACGCGCGCGCTCCTTCTGCGGCGCGGTGAGCACGCCCTGCGCCTCCTGCATGGCCGCGCGGATGTTCTCGCGCATCTGCGCCATGGGCGCGCGCATGGCCTCGGGCACCTCGCGCTTGCGGCCGTTCTGGCGCAGGCGCTGGAGGGTGTCCCGGCGCTGCTCGGGGGTCAGGCGCTCCATCTGCGCGCGGCGGCGGGCCGCGTACTGCTCGCGGTGGGCGGCGAGCTGCGCGCGGAGGGGCGCGTTGCGCTCGTCCAGCCGCCGGCCGATCTCCTGCAGCCTCGCCACCTGCGCGTCGGTGAGCTGCAGCTCCTGCCGGTGGGCGATCAGCCCCTGGAAGGCCGGCTTGTGAGCGCCGTGCTCCCAGCGCCCGTGGCGCGCCGAGTCCGCCCCCGCCCGTCCCGTCTGCTGCGCGGCCACGGGCGCGGCGGCCAGCAGCGCGAGCGCCATCATGTATCGAACCGAAGTCTTCATGGTAGTTTCCTGGAGCGCGGGTGAGTCTACTGGCGCCCGGCGTCCCGCTCCGCCCGCGCCCTGCTGCATCGTACTACCCCCCGCCGCGCCGAAACGTTGGGTGAGGAACCATCTCCGTGCCTCCGTGTCTCTGTGTGAGCCCCGCGGTTCTTCCCCAGGCAACCCTTCCCCGGGAACCGGCATCGTATGCTGTGGACCCGTGAACGGATCATGGAAGACCTGGAGCTGATCGAGCAAGCCAAGGATGGTGACGCCGGGGCGGTGAAGGCGCTTTACCAGCGCCACGCCCGCCGCGTGTACTCGGTCGTGCGCCGCCTGGCCGGCGACGACATGATCGCCGAAGACTGGGCGCAGGACGCCTGGATGCGCGTCATCCGCGCCCTGCCGACCTTCCGGGGCGAGTCCGCGTTCACCACCTGGCTCCACCGGATCGCGGTGAACAGCGCGCTTCACGGACGCCGCTCCCGCGAGCGGCGCGCGGGGCGCGAGGAGCCGATGGGCGACGAGGTGGCGAGCGTGAGGCCGCAGGGCGACAACGCCGTCCTCCGCCTGCGGCTGGAAAAGGCGATGGAGCGGCTCCCGGAGGGGATGCGCAAGGTGCTGGTGCTTCACGACGTGGAAGGGTACACCCACGAGGAGATCGCGGAGATGCTGGGGGTCAACCCCGGCACCTGCAAGAGCCAGCTGTTCAAGGCGAGGGCACGGATGCGGGCGCTGCTCAGCCCCGCGCCCAGTCCCGCGGAAGGAGTGGAAGCATGCAGCACCTGAACCTGGAAGCCCTGGCCCGGCTGGTGGACGAGCCCCCGGTGCCCAATGAAGCCGAGCACCTGCGCGACTGCCTGGTGTGCCGCCGCGAGCTGGAGGCGATGCGCGCGCAGACCGCCGCCCTCGCCTCGCTCCCCGACCTGGAGCCGGCCCCCGGCGCCTGGCGGGCGCTGGAGGCCGCGCTGGCCGCGGAATCCCTCGTCCGGCCCCAGCCGGCGCGCCGCTTCCGCCCCGCGCACCCGTACCTGCGCGCCGCCGCCGCCGTGCTCCTGCTGGTGACGGGGATGGCGGCCGGCACGGCGCTCCTCCGCCCGGGGAGCTCCGGCGAGGTGGCGACCGCTCCCGTGGCGCCGCCCACCGATCCGGGGAGCCCGCCCGCCGCCCCGTCGCGGCCGCTGGGGCTGGCGCAGCTCCCGGTGCCCGTGACGCGCGAGCCGGCGCGGGATTCGGGCTCCACCGGCCTGCCGGCGGTCATCGCCGACGTGCCGCTGGCCGAAGCGCCGCGCACGGCGCGCCCGGCACCGACCCTCCCGGCGGCGCGCCTGGTGGCGAGCCGCCCCGCCACGTCGCGGGGCCGCGCGCCGGCCCTGACGCCCGAAGCGCGGGCGGCGGCGCGGGAGCTGGATGCGGCCGAGGCCGCGTACGTGGCCGCCCTCCGCCGCTACGCGGAGATCGCGGACCCGTCCAGCGGGGCCGACCCGGAGACCCGCCTGTCCGCGCTGGAGACGCTGGTGGAGTCCACCGGCCGCGCGCTGGAGCGTGCGCCGGGCGACCCGGTGCTCAACGGCTATCACCTGGCCGTGGTGGACGAGCGCGACGCGCTGCGCCGCCAGATGGACCGCGCGGCCAAGACCGCGTGGTATTGAACCGACAAACCGAAGAGAACGACCGATGAGCGCAAAGAGGATGTGGATGCCGCTGCTGGCGGCGATGCTCGCGATTCCGGCCGCCGTGTCCGCCCAGCGCGGAGAGGCGCCGCGCGGGTGGATGGGCGTGGCCTTCGACTGGGACAGCGCCGGCGCGCGCGAGGCCCGCGTGGCCGAGGTGGTGGCCGGCTCGGCCGCCGAGCGCGCCGGGCTGCGCCGCGGCGACATCGTGGTGAGGGTGAACAGCTCCGCCGCCACCGAGCAGGCCATCGACCGCCTGCGCGAGGAGCTGGAGGTGGGCGACACCGTGCGTGTGCGCATCCGCCGCGGCCGCGCGGAAGAGGAGCGCCGCGTCATCGCCCAGCTCCGCCGCGACCGCGTGCGCCTGCCGGGCGTCCCCGGCGAGGTGGTGGTGGTGGAGGGCGACGAGCGCATCACGCTGAAGCTGGACTCCATCCGGCCCCGGCTGGACAGCCTGGCCAGGCGCATGGAGACCCTCCGCGGCCGGGTGCACGGCACCAACCGCGACAGCGTGGTCGTGTACCGGTTCGACGGGGCCGACGGCCGCCGCGGCGACAGCGTGGTGGTGAACCTGCGCTCGCTGGACCGCATGGGGCGCGCCCTGGGCCGCGAGCTGCAGGCGCTGCGCACCGAGGAGCTCCCCTTCTTCCTGGAGGTGGGGCGGCGCGGGGTGGCCGGGGCCGAGCTCAGCGAGCTGAACCCGGAGCTGGCCCGCTACTTCCGCGTGGACGACGGGGTGCTGGTGCTCCAGGTGTCGCGCTCCACGCCGGCCGCGCGCGCGGGGCTGCAGGGCGGCGACATCATCGTCCGCGCCGCGGGGCGCACCGTGGGCTCGGTGGCCGACCTGCGCCGCGCCTTCGGCGACGAGGACGGGAACGTGCGCCTGGAGGTGGTGAGGCAGGGCCAGCGCCGCCAGCTGGAGGTGGAGTGGACGGGCGAGCGCGAGGAGCGGGTGCGCACCGAGCGGGAGCGGCGGCGGAACTGAGCGCCGCCTGCGAGGTACAGCGGGGTCCCTCCGGTTGCGGGGGGACCCCGCTTCGCGTTCCCGCGTGGCGAAGCCGGGGGGAAGCGCGTTAAGTTGCTCCACCCTTTGCGTTCCCTTTGCATGCGCCTCACGATGCTGCCGTTCCGCGCGCTGGCCCTGCTGGCCGCCCTCGTGATCCCCGCCGCGCTCCCGGCGCAGGCCCCGCCCGCCGCGCCGGACGCCGTGCCGCGGGTGTTCGTGATGACCATGGGCCCCGGCGACCTGGTGTGGGAGCGCTTCGGCCACAACGCCCTGTGGGTCCACGACCCGCGGCGGGGTACGGACGTGGCCTACAACTACGGGATGTTCGACTTCGGGCAGGAGAACTTCTTCAGGAACTTCGCCCTGGGGCGGATGAAGTACTGGATGGCGGGGATCGACGCGGGCGCCACCCTGCAGCACTACGCGTCCATGAACCGCTCGGTGATCGTGCAGGAGCTCAACCTTACGCCCGCGCAGGCCACCCGCCTCGCGGACTTCCTGATGTGGAACGAGCTGCCGCAGAACACCGAGTACCTGTACGACTACTACCGCGACAACTGCTCCACCCGCGTGCGCGACGCGATCGACCGCGTGCTGGGCGGGCGCCTGAAGGCCGCCACCGGGAACGTACCCGCCGGCGCCACGTACCGCTCGCACACCGAGCGCCTCACCGCCGCCGGCGCGGCGGACGTGCCCATGTTCACGGCCCTGATGGGCGGGCTGGGCCCCGCGGCGGACCGGCCCATCTCGCGCTGGGAGGAGATGTTCCTCCCCTTCTCGCTGCGCGACCGCCTGCGCGAGCTGCGCGTTCCCGACGCCACGGGGCGGATGGTGCCGCTGGTGCTCAGCGAGCGGGTGGCCGTCACCTCCACGCGCCCCGCCGAGCCGGCCCGCTCGCCGCGCTGGCTCCTGGGATACCTGGCGGCGGGCGTGGCGCTGGCGTCGCTGCTGGCGTTCCTCGCCACGCGCGCGGCGCGCGGCCGGGGAGCGCGCTTCGGGTTCGCGGCGGTGGCGGGGCTGTGGCTGACGTTCGCGGGCACGGGCGGGTGGATCCTGGCCGGTCTGTGGACGCTGACGGACCACGCCATCGCGTACCGCAACGAGAACATGCTTCAGCTGTCGCCGCTGGCCCTGCCGCTCGTCGTCCTCCTCCCCGCGCTGGCGTACGGGGCGCGCTGGGCTGCGCGGCCCGCCTGGCTGCTGGCGGCCGCGATGGCGGCGCTCTCGGTGCTCGGCTTCGTGATTCAGCCGCTCCCGGGCATCGACCAGGTGAACGGGTGGGTGATCGCGCTGGCGATGCCGGTGAACCTGGCGCTGGCGTGGTCCGCCCGGCGCATGGCCGCCGGCCTCCCCGCGCGCGCATCCGCACCCCCCACGCGCGGCGCACGCCGCACCCCCGCACCGGCCTGATGGAAGTCCAGATCTTTGGCACCAAGAACTGCGCGGAAACGCGCAAGGCGCTCCGTTTCTTCAAGGAGCGCCGCATCCGCACCCACTTCGTGGACCTCAAGGAGCGCCCCGCGTCGGCCGGCGAGCTCAAGCGCTTCGCCCAGAAGTTCGGCGCCGACGCGCTCCTGGACCGCCAGGGGAAGCGCTTCCGCGAGCGCGGGCTGCACGCGGCGCACCTCTCCGAGACTCGCATCCTCCCCCTCCTGGAAGACGAGCCGGCGCTCCTGGTCACGCCCCTCCTGCGCTCCGGCAACCTGCTGGCGGTGGGGTGGAACGAGGGGCAGTGGCGCGAATGGACGGCCGCGTGAGCGCGCACCCAGCGGAGGCACGGAGATGAGGATCGTACGAGGGAAGTGGGCGGGGCGGCACCTGACGTCGCCGGCGGACCGGCGGGTGCGGCCGACGGCCGAGCACGTGCGCGACGAGTGGCTCTGGCTGCTGGAGCCCGACCTGCCGGACGCGCGCGTGCTGGATCTCTTCGCGGGCACGGGTGCGCTGGGGCTGGAGGCGCTGTCGCGCGGAGCCCGCACGGCCGACTTCGTGGAGACGCGTCCCGCGTCGCTTCACGCGCTCAAGGCCAACGTGGCCGCGCTCCACGTGCGCGAGCGCACGCGCATCTTCAAAAAGGACGCGCTCCCCTTCGCGGAGTCGCTCTCCGTGGCCCGCTACGACGTGGCGTTCGCCGATCCGCCCTACGGCAGCGGGATGCTGGACCGGGTGCTGGAGACCTGGTTCGTCACGCCCTTCGCGGCCATCCTCACGGTGGAGCACGCCACCAGCCACCGCCTCCCGGAAGGGGGCGAGGAGCATTTCTTCGACGACAGCATGATCACCATCTACCGCGCCCGCCTGGCCGACCTGCGCCGCGCCGACGCCGAGGTGGACGATGGCTGACTTCACCATCCGCCCCGCCGCCCCCGCCGACGCCGACCGCTGGCTGGCGCTGGTGGATGCCCTGGCGGACTACGAGAAGCTGGACCGCCCCCGTCCCGACGCGCGCGAGCGGCTGGTGCGCGACGCGTTCGGCCCGCCGCCCAACCGCATCCAGGTGTTCCTGGCCGAGTCGCCGGTGGGCGAGGCGCTGGCGTACGCCATTGCCTGCGAGACCTACTCCTCCTTCCTGGCTCTCCCCACGCTCTACCTGGAGGACCTCTTCGTCCTCCCGGACGCGCGGCGCCACGGCATCGGCAGGGCCTTCTTCCGCTTCCTCGCCGCCGAAGCCGTCCGCCGCGGCTGCGGCCGCATGGAGTGGGTAGTCCTCGACTGGAACCAGCTCGCCATCGAGTTCTACGAGGGCCTCGGCGCCCGACACATGCGCGAGTGGTACACCTATCGCCTCACCGCCGACCAGCTCCAGCAAATGGCCGGCGGCACGCTTGACGCGTCCAAAGGATCGCGCTAGCTTCCATCCACAGGCCGTACCGCCCCCTCCCCGCGGGGAGAGTGGGTAAATAATTCCGGGGGGTTGCCATCGCACACGCGAGGCAACCCCTCGTTATTTTTTCTACCCCTGCACCCGCCCGTGAACCAGCCCACCCGCCCCGACCGGCCGCCGAAGTTGGAGATCTTCGTGGACGGCACCAACTTCCATCTCGCCCAGGCGTACAACGGCGTCCACTTCCGCGTGGACCTGAACCAGCTCGCCACGCGGCTCAGCCGCGGCTTTCACTTCGTGAAGCTCAACTACTACACCTCGCCCCTGCCGGACTCCAGGAGCGAGGCCTACCGGCGCCAGCAGGTCTTCTTCGGGCAGCTGCGGAAGAGCTCCCGCATCAACCTCGTGCTCGGTCGCAACGAGCCGCGCTTCACGGACGGCCGGAAGCATCACGTGGAAAAGGAGACGGACGTCAACCTGGCGGCCGACATGGTGGTCGGCGCATACCGCGGCCGTTACGACGCCGCGATGCTGGTAGCGGGCGACACCGACTACGTACGCGCCGCGGGAGCGGTGCAGGAAGAGGGGAAGAAGGTGATCTGGGGCCATCCGCCCGCTCAGAAGCATTCGGACCAGCTGGCGCAGGTCTGCGACGAGCTGATCGAGCTCGACGAGAAGTTCCTCCGCACCTGCCAGTTGAACCGCCCACGGCGATAACGAGACACAGAGCCACAGAGATGAAGTCGTGTCTGTGTCTCTGTGTGACCCCGCTTTTGACGGAACCAGAATGGCTTTCCGTTGTAAAGATAATGTTCTAAGTGCTTGTGCCGTGGACCGTTAAGGGGGGTGAGGGATGGATCGGGACTACCTGGTGCGCGCCACCGCGCTTGACGAGCGGGTGCGCGCCTTTGCATTGAATGCCACGGGCGTGGTGTCCGAGCTGCGCAGGCGCCACGACACGTACCCGGCGGTTACGGCGGCGCTGGGCCGCACCGCCATGGGCGCGCTCCTCATCTCGGCGGCGACGCTCAAGGAAGAGGAGCAGCTCCTTACCGTGGACGTGAAGGGCGGCGGGCCCGCGGGGCGCATCGTGGTTACCGCCAACGGCCGCGGCGAGGTGCGCGGCCTGGTGGGGAACCCGCACGCCCACGCCGAGAGCGTCAACGGCAAGCTCAACGTGGCCGGCGTGGTGGGGAGCAAGGGCTTCCTCTCCGTCACCAAGCACCTGGGGATGAAGGACTCGTACCAGGGGACGGTGGAGCTCCTTTCCGGCGAGATCGGCGACGACCTGGCCTACTACCTCCTGCAGAGCGAGCAGACGCCCTCCGCGGTGGGCGTGGGCGTGTTCGTGCAGCCCGACCACTCGGTGGAGGCGGCGGGCGGCTACATGATCCAGCTCCTCCCCGGCCTCTCGGACGAGGAGATCGCGGCGATCGAGCAGCGGATCGCGGACCT
Source organism: Longimicrobium sp. (assembly GCA_036388335.1). GTDB lineage: Bacteria > Gemmatimonadota > Gemmatimonadetes > Longimicrobiales > Longimicrobiaceae > Longimicrobium. The sequence goes on from DASVSA010000149.1 coordinate 8,575, forward strand.
TCCGCATCCCACTCAGCTCCTGCGCAACGGCGCCACCCCCGAGGAGATCCTCGAGCGGATCTTCCCCGAGGGCTACACACTGGGCGACAGCTCGCCCATCCGCTTCCACTGCCCGTGCTCGCGCGAGCGCTTCGAGTCGGCGATCGTGAGCCTGGGGAGCGAAGAGGTGAAGCGGATCATCGAGGAGGAAGAGGAGCCGTTCACCGAGGTGGTGTGCAACTTCTGCAACGAGGCGTACCGCTTCAGCCCGGTGGAGATGGAAGCGATTCTCGAGGCGGCGCGGTAAAAAGCGGGCTCACACAGAGACACGGAGGCACAGAGACGACTTCATCTCTGTGCCTCTGTGTCTTTTTTGGTTACAGCGGGCGGAGGTTGGTGGCGCGGTAGATGACGCCGGCGTCGGCGGCAAGGGAGCCCGCCTCGATGTAGGTGGGGTAGCGGAGTTGCTCGTCGTAGCGCACCACCAGGGGCTCGGTGCCGCTCTGGCGAGCCTGGTCCACCAGGCGGAAGAGCTCGGGGACCGTGGGCCAGCGCAGGTTTTCGCGGCCGGTGAGGTCCTGGCCGGTGGTGCGCACCACCACGCGCGCCACGCGGCCGTCCCGCACCTCGATGGTCACCGGCAGCGTCTGCTCGCGGAGGCAGAAGCACTGCTGCTCGAAGTCGAAGCGGTAGTCGTCCATCCGCCGCGACTCCCACTGCTGCGCCTGGGGCGATTCGCCGGCGTCGGGCGCGTCGGCGATGGGGGTGCGGGTGCAGCCTGCCAGCACCAGGAGCGCGAAGCACAGCGTACGAAGGGATGGCCTCATAGGGCGGTCTCCTTTGCGGAAGGGGCGGATTCCAGCTCTGCGGGAAAACGTCCCAGCGGCGCCCGCGTGCACACCCTCACGCGGCCAGCGCCTCGCGGATCTCGTCGAAGGGCGGCAGGAGCGACGGGTTGCTGCTGTGCCACACGTAGCGCACCGTGCCGTCCGGGTTCACGATGAACACCGCGCGGTCAGACACGTCGCGCAGCCCCGGCCCCAGCGGCGCCTCGCGCAGCACGCCGAAGCCCCGGCTCGCCTCGCGGTTGAAGTCCGAGAGGAAGATGTAGTCCGCGCCGATCTCGCGGCGGAAGCGGTCGAGCACGAAGGGCGAGTCCACGCTCACCGCCGCCACCTGCGCGCCCATCCCGTTGTACACGGCCAGGTCGTCGCGGAAGGTGCAGAGCTCCTCGGTGCAGGTGCTGGTGAAGGCCAGCGGGAAGAAGACCACCACGGTGGGCTGGGCCCGGTACAGGCTCGCCAGCGACACCTGCTCGTTGGTGTGCGAGGGAAGGGTTACGTCGGGCGCCTGGTCGCCTTTCTTCAGCGGCATCGCGGACATTCCTGGAAACGGGTGGATCGTTTGGGATGGCGCCAAGCTACGCCGCGTGTCTATGGTTTGTCCAGCAGTCGCAGCGTGGTGAGCGCCAGCCGCACGGTGTCGCGCTCCTTGGCTTCGTCGCCCGCGGGGCAGAAGTAGGTGGCGAAGGCGATGGTGCCCGGCGTGGTGGCCACGCCCACCATCCAGAAGAGCGATTCGCCGTCCTCCTCGTCCTCGCTCACGAACTCGCACAGCGCCAGCTCCGAGCCGTCCTCCAGGGGCACGTCCTCCACCTCGTCCTCCTCCAGCTCCACGCTCCGCTCGTCCAGGAAGGCGTAGAGCTCCTCGGCCGGGTCCGGGAACTCGTCGGGCGACGCCTCGAAGGCGATCAGGTGCAGGGTTCCCACGCCGTCCTCGCGCCACACCTCCACGCCCCCGTCTTCCTCGTCCGGCGCCGCGGACCAGCCGCGGGGGACCACCAGGTCGAACCGCCCCTCGGGGTCGGCGTACCGCTCGGCTTCGCTCATGGTGCCTCGATGTGCTGGGTTCCGGATGCCGGCGGGCAAGATGGGCGCCGCTCCGGGAGCCGGCAAGCGGACCCCCGCCGCACGACGCTGTCAGAAACCCGTGTGTACGGGCGTTGATTGTTTCGAACGGGTGTTCGGCATGGAAACTGCCCGTTCGGGACATCTGGCGCACCCGACGATGCGCCTTCCACCCCTCGCAGGGAGGCGCTTATTCGCACCTTGGGCGTCAGTCTCGTGGCCGTAGCGGCCATTGTCGCAAGCCTCGCCGTGGTCCGCCAGCGTCATGAAGAGCCGGTGCGCGTCCGCGAGCGCCGCAGCGAACCCTCCCCCGCCGCCGTAGACCTGGATCAGCTTCGAAACGCGGGTCTTTAAAGGCCGAGGGGATGAAAATAGGGGCGCGGATGCCACAGGAAGTGGCGTCCGCGCCCCTTTTTTGTCCCTGGAGGCCTCAGCAATGTTGTCATAGAACATTCCAATCATCAAAAAGAGGTGCAGGGTTGACCTAAGCGATTGGTGAAGCTATACTTAGTGCGTAATGTTGAATGCCGGATGGAGTGCCGCGACACGCTGTTCGCCGCGCTACCCCTACGCCAGACAGGAGACATTCGCATGAATTCCAACGAATCGAATCGGGGTCCGCGGGTGTCGGCTCGCTCGCGTTTCCGCAACGATACGAAGTCGCTCCTTACTTCGCGTCCGGTGCAGGCGCTCCTTCTCCTGGGCGCGGTGGTAGAGGGTGCGGTGATCATGCAGCGCCACGGCGAGCCGCGCCCGGTGCAGGCGGCGAGCGCGCAGGAAGCCATCCACGAGGCGCTCAGCGCGCCCATCAAGGTGGTGCCCGCGCCCAAGCTGGCGAAGCTGGAAGACCTCAGGGTCGAGAGCACCTCGGAAGGCGAGAAGCGCGAGGCCGTGGAGGCCAAGCGGCTGGCCGAGCGCTACCGCAAGAGCGGCTTCAAGGTCTCGGACCGCCTGGCCCTGCAGATCGCCGAGGCGGCGCAGGAAAACGGGATCTCGCCGGAAGTGGCCTTCGGCCTGGTGAAGACCGAGAGCGGGTTCAAGACCTCCGCGACGAGCCACGTGGGCGCCATCGGCCTCACTCAGCTGATGCCCGCCACGGCGCGCTGGCTGAAGCCCGGCACCACGCGCAGCGACCTGCGCGACACGGAGACCAACCTGAGCATCGGCTTCAAGTACCTGGCCGACCTGATCGAGAAGTACGACGGCAACACCAAGCTGGCGCTGCTGGCGTACAACCGCGGCCCCGGCACGGTGGACCGCCTCCTGAAGCGCGGCCGCAACCCGGACAACGGCTACGCGGACATGGTGTACGGCCGCCGCAACAGCCACAAGTAAAAAGCGGACTCGCACAGAGACACAGAGGCACGGAGAACCAGGTCGTTCTCCGTGCCTCTGTGTCTCTGTGTGAGCCGCTTTTCTACTTGGCGGACAGCGTGGCGTTCTTCTCGATGTACTCCGACCACTCGGGCGGCACGTCGGTGTCCGGGAAGATGGCCTGAACGGGGCACTCGGGCTCGCAGGCGCCGCAGTCGATGCACTCGTCCGGGTTGATGTAGTACTGGTCGTCCGCCTCGTAGATGCAGTCCACGGGGCAGACCTCCACGCAGCTCGCGTCCTTGGTGCCGATGCAGGGCTCGGCGATCACGTACGGCATATCTGCTCTCTCAGCGATTGGGATCGGTGTAGCTCGGGCCTGGCGCGGGTGCCCGGAGCGCATACGATAGCACCCCTGGCCTGGGTTGTCCATACGAGCCTCGAACGATCGTTCGAAAATCTAGTCGAGGTGCTCTTCGAACCACTCGATCGTGGCGTCCATCACCGTGCGCAGGCCGTCCGTGGCCCCGGCGTACGGGTGCTTCGCGCCAAAGCCGTGGTCGCCGTCCTGTATCAGGAGCAGCTCCGCGTTGTCGCCCGCCATGTCCCACAGCGTCCGCGCGTCGTCGGCCGGCACCGAGGTGTCGGCCTCGCCGTGCACGATCAGCCAGGGGATGGTGAGGCGCGCCGCGGCGCGGCGGATGTCGAGCCGCTCCGTGTTCTCCTCGATGTCGCGCAGGAACTGCGGCCCGATGGGCATCGCCTGCCCCGTGCGCGCGTTCACGATCTCCACCGTCTCGCCGTGCCTCCACCGCGCGAGCTGCTCCTCGCTCCAGCGGTGCACGGTGGCGATGGCGGCCCACGTCACCAGCGCGTCCACCCGCCGGTCCTCCGCAGCGGCCAGCACCGCCTCGCCCCCGCCGCGCGAGTGCCCCAGCAGCCCGATCCGCTTGGGCCGCCGGGGGAGCAGATCGCCCAGCGCGTCCAGCACCATGCGGATCTCGTCCACGTCGCGCGTGAGCTTCTGCTGCTCGAAGAGCTCCAGCGCGCTGAAGTCCACGCCGTCGGCCCCCACCCCGTTGTGCGAGAAGTCGAACGAAACGGCCGCGTGCCCCCGCGCCGCCACCGCCCGCGCCACCGCGGGGAAGAACCCCCACTCGCGGAACCCCTTGAACCCGTGGCAGATCACCACGGCGCTCCGGGGCGTGGTCCCCTCGGCCACGCGCAAGTCTCCGCGCAGGGGCGGCCCCCCGTCCTTCGGGCGCAGCTCGAAGCGGGTGCGGGTGAGGGCGGGCGCCGGCGTCGATTCAGGCATTTTCTCCATGCCTCTGTGCCTCTGTGTGAGCCATGCGGTTCAGGAGCTCTGCGCCACCATCGGGCACCCCGCGCACGGCGTCCGCCGCGGGCACCCCTCGCAGGGCAGCTCGTCCTCCTCGTCGGGCGCCTCGGCGGCGGCGAGGCGGGCGGCGAGGTAGCGGATGCGGCGCGGGTTGAGCGGGTCGTCGAACTCGCCCTCGCGCACGCCGCCCAGGGTGCCGCTGGCCGCCGCGGCCACCAGCGCGCGGAGCTGCTTCGTCTCCTCGGCGCCCATCGGCACCAGGCCGTCCACGGGGCGGCGGGGCGCGCGCTCGGTCTTCAGCACCTGGCGGGCGAAGGAGATGAACATCGAGCACGCCTCGGGGCAGGGGACGAGCGCGTCTCCGTGCGGCGGGCCCTCGTCGGCCATCCCCGTCGGCGTCCCCTCGTCCACGTCCCACGCCACGCGGCGCAGGCACACCGCGTCGCCGCAGCAGGCGCGCGCCGTGTTCCGCACGGCCTCCGTCTCCAGCAGCTTCACGGCGCCGTAGATCCCGCTCTGCCGCAGCGCCGTCTCGCGCCAGTGCGTAACGCGCAGGGTGCCGGTGACGCCGGCGTGCCAGTGGAGCGCGCACGCGGGATACAGGTAGTCGAGCGCCGTCCACAGCGCCCTCGCGTCCAGCTCCGCCAGCGCCCACCCGGCGCGCAGGTTGGGAGCGGTCTTCAGCGGGCGGTGCTCGCCCTCGTCCGTCACCTGGGCGATGGCGCGCGCCGCGAAGGGGTCGCTCGTCACCTCCAGCGCCTCCAGCGGCACGTCCGCGTCGCGGCGGTGGCGGATCTCGTAGCGGCCGGAAGCGGTGGCGCGGATGCGGGCCTGGAGGAAGGCGCGCCCCTCCGGCCCCGCCTCGTCCACCCACGCCACCAGCGCCGCGCGGGCCTCGGCGATGCCGCCGGGGGCGTGGGCGCCGCGCACCTCGGGGCGGTCAGACACGGATGGCCTCCGGGATCTCCGCGCCGGCCTCGCGGGCGCGCTGCAGCACGATCTCCGCCACTTCCGGGAAGGTCCCCACCGGGGCCGCGTAGAAGACGGAGCGCCCGTCGCGCTCCGTCACCGGGCTCACGGCGGGGCGGTTGATCCCCAGGTCGTCGGGGATGGTCTCCTGCGTGTGCCACCCCTCCGCCACGAAGAAGGGCACCAGCACCACGTCGCGCCCCCCCATCGACTCCAGCACCTCGCCCACCTCGGGCGGCTGGTCGAGGAACCCCGTCTTCACCTCGCCGAACACGCCGGCGGCCTCGGCCTCGCGCGTCACGCGGTAGATGACCTCGGCCGAGTTGGAGTTGCGCTCGGTGCCGTGGCCGATGATCACCAGCCCCGCCCGGCGCGCCTCCTCGTCCGTGAGCCCCGCGCTCTCCTCGGCGCGCCGCAGGATCATGGCCGCCATCGACGGATGGGTGCCGACGGGGCCGCAGTAGCGGATCGTCTTCCCCAGCTTGCGCGTGACGGAGGGCGCCGGCCCGTCCAGCCCCAGCTCGCGGGGAATCACCTCTTCAGTGAAGTATCCCTCGGAGATGAAGAGGGGGACGACGTACACCTCCTCCGCCTCCACGAGGTCGAACACCTCGCGCATGGAGGGCTCTTCCTTCCAGAAGCACTCGCGCACCTCGTCGAAGGCGCCGGTGCGCCGGATGGCCTCCGCGTGGCGGTAGACCGGCGCGCTCGACTCCGCGTTGAGGTGCGACCCGTGCCCTATGATGATCAGCGCTCGCAAACCCGCCTGCTCCTCTCTGAAGTGTGCGGCAACATGCGACCCGCGCGCGGCAGGGGCAACCCCGTCTCACACGGAGACACAGAGGCACGGAGAAGAACTTATCTCTGTGCCTCCGTGTCTCCGTGTGAGACCTCCCTCAAGCAGCCGCGTCGCTTCCCTCGGCGCGCACGCGGAGCCGCCCCCGGTCCGTGTCGGCGCTGGAGATGAGGATCGTCACGTCCAGGCGCAGGCGGGTCAGGAACTCGACGAGCGTATCGAACGAGAACTTGTCCAGACGGCCGCGGAGGAGGTCCGACACGCGGGGCTGCGACACGCCCATCAGTTCGGCGGCGCGCTGCTGGGTCAGCTTCCGCTCCCGGATGGCTTCCGCGACCTGGAGCGCCAGCTCCGCCTTAGCGAGGAGCGATTCGGCGTCGGGGAGCCCCAGGTCCGCGAACACGTTGTCGCTGCCTTCGGTGACCTCCACCCCGTCGACCACGCGCCGGGTGAGCTTTTTCGGTTCCATTGTCACCCGCTCGTTGAAAGGCGCTTCACCCGCTTCCATAGATCCGAACCGCGTCCGCCAGTCGCCGGCGGACCAGGTCCATGTCGCGCTTGGGTGTGGCGATTCCCCGCTTGCTCTTCTCCTGGAAGGCGTGCAGCACGCACACCACGCCCGCGATCTTCACGGTGTATACCGCACGGTAGCTGTCGCCGCCGAAATCGTCCACCACCTCCAGCACCCCCGCGCCGCCGAAGCCCGCCAGCGGCTTTGCCGCCGCGTGCTTGCCACCCACCTGCGCCTAGTACAGGCCCTGTCCCACCACGCGCACCTCGCGGGGAAACTCACGCACCGCGTCGTGCGAATCGCCCAACCAGCGGACCGGCTTCGGCGAGCTCATGGACGGAGCATACAAGAATTTGTATGGGAGTGCAAGCGTGGAGCCCGTCGGGGAAGCCGCTCCCCATCATGAGCCCAGGGAGCGCTTCACGAGCAGGTCGTGTGTGGCCTTCTGGGCGGGCGAGAGCTTTGTGGGGAGGCCGACGATGAGGGCCGCTTGGGAGGGCGCGTCGGGGAGGTGGAGGACGAGGTGGTCGGGGGGGATGGGGCGCGCGTACTGGGAGGCGCGGCCCGTGGGGTCGATCTGCACGGTGCGGCCGGCGGCGGCGAGGGTGGCCAGCACGCGGCCGTACTCCAGCCACTCCGCGCGCGGGTCCGAGTCGTCCGCGGCGACGGCGGGGATCAGGCGGTCTTCGTAGTAGGCCAGCGCGCGGCGGAAGGCGTCGGGGTCGTCCGCCTTGAGCGCCTTGAGCCGCTCGCGGTAGAAGTCGCGCGGGTCGCGGGAGCCCGCCGCTTTCAGGACGCTGTCGGAGCGGGCATCGGCGCGGGCGCGGACGTCGGCGGGTACGGGCATGGCGGCTGGCGTGGCGTGGGTGGAAGCGGCCCGCAAGCTATCCCGCCGCGCCCAGCCCGTCAAAGCGCTCCGGTGTGTTCACCGTTCTGCGTGCGCGGAGCTCCACCGCCAGCGCGGCGATCAGGCAGAGGAAGCCGGCGACGCCCAGCCCCAGACCCGCCGCCGCCCAGAGCGGGGCCAGGTATCCGCGGATCACCATCGTCAGCCCGATGCCGCCCAGCGCCATCATCCCGTACGCCGCGCGCTCCATCGTGCGCGAGCGCGGCGAGAGCGGTGTGGGCGGCGCGGGAGCGTTGGGCGATCCCCAGAAGAGCGGCTTCAGGCGGTCGTAGTCCCAGCAGAGCAGGTAGGTGCAGGCCAGCAGCATCAGCCCCGTGATCAGCCAGGTGCCGGTGAAGTGGAGCGCCACCGTGATGACGAAGATGTTGAGGATGATGGGAAAGAAGACGATGGCGCCCAGCGTGGCCGTTCGCGGGTTCAGCAGCAGGATGCCGCCGATGAGCTGCGCCCAGCCGATGAAGTTCCAGTACCCGCCCGTGCGGTACATCGCCTCGAAGAAGAAGCCGACCGGGTGTTCGATGGGGAGGATGGTGAAGCGCTCCCCCTGGATCTTGGTGAGCGAGGGCGGGATGAAGCCGATGGCCAGCAGGATGCGCGTGCACACCGTGAAGCGCTGGAGGAGCGGATTGGCGCGGACGGCGGCGTGGAGCCGGTCCAGGCCGCGCTCGATGGATGAGGACATGGGAGCGTGTGGGAGGAGAGGGGGAGCGATGGTGCGGGGAGGTACGGCGGGGCGCGCGGCGGGGTTTCGGGCGGCGCCGCAAACGTTTGCTTTCGTCGGGGGAACAGAACTTGTAGCATAATTGCGCTCCTTTTGCATACACAGCCGGGAGGCCGCACATGGTCCAGCCAATTCCGTTCCCTCGCACCACCACCACCGACGGCGGCGCGCCGGATACGCTGGAGCTTTCGTGGGAGCTATTCGGCGAGCTCTGCCGGGCCCTGGCGATCCGGGTGGCGCACGAGTACGATCCCGACCTGGTGATCGGCATCGCCACGGCGGGGGTGATCCCGGCGGCCACGGTAGCGGGGATCCTCCAGGTGGAGTTCGAGTCGATCCGGATCAGCCGGCGCGACGGGGGCTCCGTGCGCGCGGCGCCCTCCAACCTCTCCGCGGCGCCGCCCAGCGCCCGCGGCCGCCGCGTGCTCCTGGTGGACGAGCTCGCCTCCAGCGGCGATACCATGCGCCTGGCGCTGGCCGCCGTGCGCGAGATGGGCGCGGCCGAGGTGCGTACCGCCGCCAGCTTCGTGCGCCCCGGCGGCTACCGGCCGGACTATTTCGCCCTGGAGACGCCCGCGCTCCTCGTCTTCCCGTGGGACCGCCAGGTAATCGAGGGCGGCGAGCTGGTCACACCTTCCATCTACACCGGGCCCGTGCTCCACGCGTGACAGAGAGGATCGGCTCACATAGAGGCACGGAGGCACGGAGAAGAGTCTGGTCTCTGTGCCTCCTGGTGTTGCTCGCCGCGTGCGCCACTCCCCGGGGCGCGGTGCAGCGCGGGGAGCTGCTGCGCGACACGGTGGATGCGCCCTCGCTCGCGGGGAACCGGCTGGGCGATCCGGCGCGGCGCGAGGCGCTGGTATACCTGCCGCCAGGCTACGCCACCTCGTCGCGCCGCTACCCCGTGCTGTACGTGCTTCACGGCTTCGACGCGACGCTGCAGGCGTTCGAGACGGGGCGCCTCCCGGTGCGGACGATAATGGACTCGCTGATCGCGGCAGGGCGCGCGCGGCCGATGATCGTGGTGGTGCCCAACGCGCGGAACGCGTACGGAGGGGCCTTCTACACCAACTCCCCCGTGGCCGGGAACTGGGAGGACTTCGTGGTGCGCGAGCTGGTGGCCCACGTGGACCGCCGCTACCGCACCCGCCCCCGCGCCGCCTCGCGGGGGATCGACGGGCACTCGATGGGCGGCTACGGAGCGCTGCGCCTCGCCGCCCGCCACCCGGACGTGTTCGGGGCCGTGTATGCCGCCAGCCCTTGCTGCTTCGGCCCGCGCGTGATGGACGACCTGGGCGCCCACCACCGCGGCTGGGCGGAGGCGCTGGCCCTCACGGACCGCGAGGCCATCGCCCGCGCCGGCTTCTACCCGCGCCTCATGCTGGGCCTGGCCACCGCCTTCTCGCCGGCCGCAGAGGCGCCCTTCGTGGACCTTCCGTTCCGCCGCGGCGCGGACGGCGCGCTGGTCCGCGCGGAGCCGGCCTACTCCCGCTGGACGGCGCAGTCGCCCTCCGCGCTCGTG
>DASVSA010000150.1:0-1540 GCA_036388335.1 Longimicrobium sp.
GAAGACGCGCACGGCGCCGCCGCTCTGCTTGACGATGCCGTACACGATGGAGAGGCCCAGCCCCGTCCCCGCCCCCACCTCCTTGGTGGTGAAGAAGGGCTCGAAGATCCGCTCCTGCGTCTCCGGGTCGATCCCCGTGCCGGTGTCGTGCACCACCAGCATCACGTACTCCCCCGGCTCCAGCCCCGTGGCCCACCCCGCGGGCCACACGTCCACCGACAGGCTCATCGTCTCCACGATCACCTTGCCCCCATCGGGCATGGCGTCGCGGGCGTTCACCACCAGGTTCACCAGCACCTGCTCCAGCTGCCCAGCGTCCGCGCGCACGCTGGCCAGGTCGGCGTCCAGCACGGTGGAGAGCTCGATGCCGCTGGGGATCAGGCGGCGCAGGAGCTTGGAGGTGTCGGCCACCACGCGGTTGAGGTCCAGGATCTCGCTCTTCACCACGTGCCCGCGCCCGAAGGCCAGCAGCTGCCGCGTGAGCGCCGCCGCCCGGTCCGCCGCCTCGCCGATCACCACGGCGTCGTCGCGCAGGGGGTCGCCGTCGGGCAGGTCCATCAGCATCAGCGCCGCCGTGCCCTTGATGGCCGTGAGCAGGTTGTTGAAGTCGTGGGCGATCCCCGCGGCCAGGCGGCCCACCGCGTCCATCTTCTGCGCCTGGCGGAGCTGCTCCTCCAGCGCCTTCTGCCGCGTGGTGTCGGTGACGAACCCCTCCACCGCCACCGGCTCGCCATCCGCCGCCAGCACGCCACGCCCCTGCTCCCACACCCACTTCTCGCCGCCGTTCGCCGTCACGATACGGTAGGTGAGCTCGAAGGGGCGCCCATCGGTGATGGCTTCCTGCACCTCGCTCCACACCCGCGCGCGGTCGGCGGAATGGATGAGGTCGCCGTAGGGGAGCGCGTCCGGGCCCACGAGGCGCTCCGGCGGGTACCCGGTGAGGTCCAGCGCGCCCTCGCTGGCGAAGTACATCGTCCAGGCCTCGTCGTTGGCGCAGCGGTACGCCATCCCCGGGAGGTTGCTGAGCAGGGCGGCGGTGGCCCGCTGCGCCTCGCGGAGCGCCTCCTCGGCCAGCTTGCGCTCGGTGACGTCCTGCTGCACGCCCACGAAGTGGGTTACCACGCCTTCGGAGTCGTAGATGGGCGCCAGCGAGAGGTCGTTCCAGAGCGTGGAGCCGTCGCGGCGATAGTTGAGGAGCTCCTGCCGCGCCGGCTGGTCCGCCTCCAGCGCGTCGTGGATCAGCTTGACGGCTTCGCGGTCGGTGGCGGGCCCCTGCAGGAAGCGGCAGTCGCGCCCCAGCACCTCCTCCGGCGGGTACCCCGTCATCCGCTCGAAGGCGGGGTTCATGTAGACCACCGGGCGGTCGGGATCGCCGGCCTCGGAGATGACGAGCCCCACCGGCACCGCGTCCAGCACCTGCTGGTGGAGGAGCCGCTCCCCCTCCGCCCGGTGGCGGGCCGTGGTGTCGCGCAGATATGCCGTGGTGCCCCCGGGCGAGGGAAAGAGGCGCACCTCCACCCACCTCTCCAGCGCGGGGAGG
>DASVSA010000151.1:0-1726 GCA_036388335.1 Longimicrobium sp.
GCGTCGCCGAGAACGTGGATGACGAGGACCACCAGAGCCACTACGATCTCGGCGTCGCGTTCAAGGAGATGGGGCTGATCGACGAGGCCATCGCCGAGTTCCAGGTGGCGCTGCGCGGCGGGGCCAACCCGCTGGCCACGCTGGAGCTGCTGGGGCAGTGCTTCGTGGAGAAGGGGCAGTACCCCGTGGCCAGCCGCGTGCTGGAGCGGGCGCTGCGCCTTCCCGACGTGGCGGACGCCGAGCTGGTGGGCGTCCTGTACCACCTGGGGCGCAGCCACGAGGCGCTGGGGAACATGGCGCAGGCGGTGGAGTTGTACGAGCGGGTGCTCTCGGTGGACATCCGCTTCCGCGACGCGGCGAGCCGCGCCGAGGCGCTGCGCGGCGGCGGGCGAGCCCCGGCACTTTGACACCGCCGGGGCGGGCGGTTAGGTTGCGGCGATCCGTCAGGCAAATCCAAGGTTTCAACGGCATGACGCTGCGCACCGCACCGCCCCGCCTTTCCGACATCCAGGCCCCCATCCGCGAACGGCTCGACGCCGTGGTGGACGAGATCCGGCGCATCGTCGTCTCGGATTTCGCCCCCGTGGAGGAGGTCAACGCGTACCTCGCCAAGATCCGCGGGAAGCTCTTCCGCCCGGGGCTCCTCCTGCTGTGCGACGAGCTGGAGGGGCGCCCCTCGCCGCAGGCGGAGACGCTGGCGGCCGTGGTGGAGCTGGTGCACCTGGCCACGCTGGTGCACGACGACGCGGTGGACCACTCAGTGCTGCGCCGGGGGATGCCCACGGTGAACGCCCTGTGGAGCCACCAGGTAGCCATCATCATGGGCGACTACCTGTACTCGCGCTCCATCACCGAGATCACCCGCCTGGGGCAGATCGAGCCCATCCGGGTGCTGGCCGACGCGGCCAACGCGATGACGGTGGGCGAGATGAGGCAGCTCTCGTCGCACGACGCGCTGGACTTCGGCGAGGCGGACTACTACCGGCTGATCGACAGCAAGACGGCGTCGCTGATGTCGGCCGCGTGCGAGCTGGGCGCCATCACCGGCTCGCCCGCCTACCGCGCGCAGCTCCGCACCTTCGGGCGCGAGCTGGGGCTCGCCTTCCAGATCGCGGACGATCTGCTGGACTACACGGCCGACGCGGAGCAGACGGGGAAGCCGAGCGGGCTGGACCTGCGCGAGCACAAGGTGACGCTGCCGCTGATCGCCGCGCTCCCGCGCTTCTCGGCCGCGGAGCGGGCGGAGGTGGACGCGTTCTTCCGCGACCCCGAGCCCAGCGACGAGGGGATCGCCCGCGTGGTGGAGCTGGTGCGCGCGCGCGGCGGTCTGGGGTATGCGCACGACGCGGCCATGGAGTGCGCGGCCCGCGCCGAGGAGGCGCTGGCCGGGCTGCCGGAGGGCGCGGCGCTGGACGCGCTGCGCGCCAGCATCGCCCACGCGGTGGAGCGGCGCCGTTGACGGCACCGCATTTGCCTGCAACGGCGCGGCGTACGAGAGAGGTGCAACCGTTCACGGGGGTCGGGGGGAGGTGAGATGACTGTGGTGACACGCCGCCGCGCGGGGCGCCTGCTCCTGGTGGTGCTGATGGGGCTGATCCTGGGGGCGCTGCTCTCCGAGCTTGTCGTCCGCTTCACGCCGGACAGCACGGCGCGGACCTTCTTCACCACGTCCGTCTCGGCCGCCCTGGGGCCGCTGGTGGTAGACCTGGTGGCCTTTGGCATCACG
>DASVSA010000152.1:0-5034 GCA_036388335.1 Longimicrobium sp.
CCGCCGTCCGGATGCAGCCATCGTCCTGGCCGGGATGCTTGCCACCCCCAACCTGGGCGCCGCCTACAGCAGCCGCTTCAACGGGCTCTACCCCGCCGTGGCGCGCCGCAACGACCTCCCGCTGATCCCCTTCATCCTCGAAGGCGTCGGCGGCCAGCCCGAGCTGAACCTGGAAGACGGCGTCCACCCCAACGAGCGCGGCCAGCAGATCGTCGCCGCCACCGTCTGGAAGACGCTGGAGCCGGTGCTGCGCCAGCGCGCCAACAAATAGCCTCACACAGAGACACAGAGGCACAGAGATGAAGTCGTCTCCGTGCCTCTGTGTCTCTGTGTGAGGCCCGGTGCCGCGCCGTCCCACGTGCAACCTTCTGGCGCACTGGCCGCACTCAGTTGCATCTGAAGCGTCGCATCCCGCCCCATGCTCGCGGCAAGGGCCGCATCCGACAGCGTGGGGTCGGCTCATCTCCGGCCCGGACCTCCCAATGAACTGCACCCCCGCGCGACGACACCCGTTCCACGTGTGCTTCGCTGTCTTGATGCTTTGCGCCGCGGGCCAGGCGGCACCGGCCCTTGCCCAGGCCGCACGCCAATCCGTCCGCCTGGACGCCGCCGAGCGGACAGTGGTGGTGGAGCAGATCGCACGTCTCCTCGAAGAGAACTACGTGTTCCCCGATGTCGCGGCGAGAAATGGAGTACAGCTGCGGCAGAGGCTGGCGGCTGGCGCTTTCGACGACATGGCCGATGCGCAGGCGTACGCCGAGGCGTTGACCCGAGAGCTGCAGAGCGTGAGCCACGACAAGCACATGCGCGTGGAGCTCCGGCCGTCCCCCGGTGCGGGCGGGCGGCAGGATGACGGAAGTGCGGCGGCCCGGCAGCTGCGGGAGATGCGGAGCCGCAACTTCGGCTTCGAGCGCGTCGAGCGTCTCGACGGCAACGTCGGCTATCTCGATCTGCGCTATTTCGCGCAGCCGGAACTGGCGCGCGACATGACCGCGGCCGCGATGCAGCTCCTTTCCAACTCGGACGCGATCATCGTCGACCTGCGCAACAACAACGGAGGCAGTCCCGAGCTGGTGCAGCTGATCTGCAGCTACTTTTTCGGCACCCGTACCCACCTGAACAGCCTCTACTGGCGCAGGGGCGATCGCACCCAGGAATTCTGGACGATCGACGGCCTGACGGGGCGGAGGCTGTCGCGCGTCCCGCTCTTCGTGCTCACCAGCCCGCGGACCTTCTCCGGGGCGGAGGAGTTCGCGTACAACATGCAGACGCGCCGCCGCGCGACGATCATCGGCGGGACCAGCGGGGGTGGGGCGAATCCGGGCGACGTGATGCCGGTGAACGAGCGTTTCGCGATCTTCGTCCCCACCGGGCGGGCCATCAATCCCGTCACGGGAACGAACTGGGAGGGCGTCGGTGTGAAGCCGGACGTCCGGGTCGATGCGCCGGTCGCGCTGGACAGTGCACTGGCGAGGGCCCGCCTCGCCGCCCGTGTGTACGCCGAAGCCGAGGCTGCCCAGGAAGCCATCCGGCGCCAGGCGCTGATGCGCCGGCTGACGGAAGCTTCCACGCTCGCGGGGCGGCGGGAGGTCGCGGCAGCGGAGAGGTCCGTCGGCGAAGCCCTCTCTCAAGCGATCGCCGACAGCATCGTGGGCGAGCGAGCGATCAACACGATGGGCTACCGCTACCTGCAGGCGGGTGACCGGCCACTCGCCATCGCCATCTTCAAGGCCAACGTGGCGGCGTTTCCCAGGTCCGCGAACACGTACGACAGCCTCGGCGAGGCATACATGCAGAACGGGGATCGTGAGCTCGCGATCCAGAACTACCGCGAGTCCCTCGCGCGCGACCCGAACAACACCAACGCGCGCGCCATGCTCGAAAAGCTGGGGACGCGGTAGAGCAGGATCATGTAGAGACACGGAGGCACGGAGAAAAGCCCTTTCTCTGTGCCTCTGTGTCTCTGTGTGAGCCCCGCGGTTATCTTAGGTGCGGCTGATTCTTTCCACGCACCGCCGAAGTCCGATGATCCGATCGATCCACGCCATCGCCAGCCCGGCCCTGGGAGGGGCGGAGCGCTTCTTCGCCCGCCTCGTGAGCGCCCTGCACGAGAGCGGGTACCCGTCGATGGCCGTGCTGCGCCGCGGCAGCCTGCTCGCGGACACGCTGGATCCCGCGGTGCCGCAGCTCCACACGGGGATGCTCAACTCGGTGGACCTGCGCACGGTGTGGCGGATACGGCGGCTGGTGGCGCAGCACAGGCCGGAGGTGGTGCAGACGTACCTGGGGCGCGCCACCCGCCTCACGCGCGTGCCGCGCCGCAGCGACACCGTGCACCTGGCGCGGCTGGGCGGCTACTACCGCCCGCGCAGCTACCGCCACGCCGACGCCTGGGTGGGCAACACTCGCGGCATCTGCGATTACCTGGTGGAGCAGGGCTTCCCCGCCGACCGCGTCTTCCACATCAGCAACTTCGCCGAAGCCCCCGAGCCCTCCGCCGACGCCGGGCCGGCGCGCCAGGCCCGGGAGCAGCTCGGCATCCCCGACGACGCGCTGATGATCTTCGCGCTGGGGCGCTTCCGGCCCAGCAAGGGCTTCGTGGACCTGCTGGACGCCTTCGCCCTCCTCCCCGCCGAGGTGGACGGCCGCCCCCTCCGCCTGGTGGTCGCGGGCGACGGCGAGCTGCGCGGCGAGCTCCACGCGCAGGCCCGCCGCCTGGGGATCGACGAGCGCGTGAGCTGGATGGGCTGGCTCACCGACCCGGCGCCCTACTACGCGGCGGCGGACCTCTTCGTCTGCCCCTCGCGCATCGAGCACCTGGGCAACGTGATCCTGGAAGCCTGGGGCCGCCACGTCCCCGTGCTCTCCACCCGCACCCGCGGCGCCGAGGAGCTGATGGTGGATGGCGAGACCGGGATCCTGGTGGCCGCCAGCGACGCGCGCGCCATGAGCGACGGCATCCTGCGCGCCCTCCGCTCCGGCGAAGACGAGCTGCGCCGGCTGGCCGACGCCGGCCTCCACACCGTGCGCACGCGGCACAGCAAGGAAGCCATCGTCACCGCCTACCGCGACCTCTACGCCCACCTCACCACCATCGGCCGGCGCCGCTGACGCGCTCGCTCGTCGTAATCACCCGCACCCTCTGCCACGATGTCCCGCAAGATCGAGCGCGAGCTCCAGCTCTCGAAGCCGCTCCCCACGCTCGCCCGCGAGCTGGTGCTCAACATCTACCGAACGGACCAGTTCCTCACCGAGTGCCTGGAAGCCGTGCTCCGACCCGCCGACCTGCGCATCGACGAGTTCAACGTGCTGCGCATCATCCGCGGCGGCGGCCCCGAGGGCCACCCGCGCACTGAGATCGAGAAGCGGATGCTGCACAGCCCGGAGCGCCTCCTCGCCATCCTCCACAAGCTCAAGGCCCGCGGCCTCATCGAAGGCACCCTGCGCCTCGCCATCACCCCCGCCGGCCAGACCCTGCTGGGCACGGTCGATCCCGGCTTCGAGTCCGCCATCGAGGACCGCGTCGCCTGGGTGGGCGCCGAGCGCATCAGCGCCGCCATCGAGGTGCTGGAGAGCATCCGCACCGGCCCGGGCTGATCGCTCCCCTCTGTGTCTCCGTGCCTCTGTGTGAGATTCCAGTTCTGATCCGCGGATGGCACCCCGGTCGCGCCGCCCGCGCCGCATGACGACGATCCCGCATGCCCGCGATCTCGCGTAGCCGCTTCGTGATCCGCGACGTCGCGCCGATCGCCTGAACAGCGGGCTCACACAGAGACACAGAGGCACAGAGACGACCTCATCTCTGTGCCTCTGTGTCTCTGTGTGAGAGCCTTTTACTGCGTGCTCTTCGTGGTGATGCGGATCACGCCGTTGGCGGCGCGAGGGTCGTTGGGGTACAGCTGGGCGGCGGCGGGGCCCTTGATGACCTCGATGTTCCCGATGCGGCCGGGGACGAGGGAGCGCATCTCGGCCTGGGAGATGACGCGGCCGTCGAGGATCATCAGGCCTTCGAAGCGGTCGCTGGTGCGGATGCGGACGGGGCCCGTGCCGCCGGGGTTGATCTCGGAGACATGAACGCGGGTGCGCGAGCTGTCGCCGCGGAAGATCATCACCTCCTCGGCGGCACCGGGGGTGCGCAGGCGCTGGCCGGGGGCCGCCGGGCCGGTGGTGATGTCGACGGTGCCGCCGTCGGGGGTGCGATGCACCTGGATCTGGGCGATGCGGCCCGCGGTGAGGGCGCGCGCTTCCTCGGCGGTCACGGCCTTGCCGTCGACCGTGTACTTGAGGTTGCCGCCCTCGAAGAGCTGGAACCTGGCCGCGTGGGACTCGGCGGAGGCGACGTCCATCCGGTCCACCTCGGCGGTGGTGGGGAGGCTCGTCTCGCAGGCGGCGGCGAGCACGGCTACGCTCAGGATGCCCAGCAACCCGGCGCGGGCCGGCGCGAAGCGCGGAAGTCGTACGTTCATGGCTCGTAATCTCCGTTCCAGGGACGAGGGCGAGCCGGCCATCGCCGGTGCGCCCAGGGTGAGGCCGGGTCCACGTCCGGCCATTTCGATCAGCAGCGTGCCGTACGCAAAGGGGCGCACCCCCTGGCGCAGCACGCGCGCGTCACAGTCCAGCTCCACCGCCAGGCGCAGCCGCAGCAGCATCCACCAGGCGGCGGGCACCCAGGGCACCAGCGCCACCGCCATGCACCCCGCAGCCAGCAGCAGCGGATCGCGGGCGCGGATGTGCTCCCGCTCGTGAAGCACCACCAGCCGCTGCTCCTCGGGCGATACCTCCAGCAGCCACTCCGGCACCACCACCTCCGGCGCGCGCACGCCGAGCACGGCCGGCCCCAGGCGCGGCGCCACCCGCACCGGCGTCCCCGCGAGCTCGTGCAGCGGCCAGCGGCGGCACGCCCCCCGCCCGCGGCGCAGGGTGAGCCAGACCGCCGCCAGCAGCGTCAGCGAGAGCGCGGCCCACCCCGCTCCCAGCGCCCGCCCGGGGACGCCCTCGCCGAGTGCCGCCGCCGACTGCATGGCGGCGTCGAGC
>DASVSA010000153.1:0-4788 GCA_036388335.1 Longimicrobium sp.
CACCTACGGCCCGCGCATGCATCCCAACGACGGGCGCGTGGTCTCCAACTTCATCGTGCAGGCGCTGCGCGGCGACCCCATCTCGGTGTACGGCGACGGCGAGCAGACGCGCTCCTTCACCTACGTGGACGACCTGGTGGAGGGGATCTACCGCCTCTTCCACTCGGACCGGGTGGAGCCCACCAACATCGGCAACCCCGGCGAGTTCACCGTGCGGCAGCTCGCCGAGCGGGTGCTGGAGATGACGGGGAGCTCGTCGGTCATCGAGCGGTACCCGCTTCCCGAGGACGACCCCAAGGTCCGCAAGCCGGACATCACGGCCGCGCGGGCGGCGCTGGGTTGGGAGCCGCGGGTGAACCTGGACGAAGGGCTCAGCCGCACCATCCCGTACTTCCGCCAGGTGGTGGAAGAGACGCAGATGGCGGCGAGGACGCTCTGAGGGCCCCCTGAACGTGTCCGGTACCGGTGGCGCCTTCAGCGGCGGCCACCGGTGCCGGCGTACCATCCCGCCGCAATCCCGATCCCATCTTCCGTAGCCGAGATGACCGACCAACCGAACGGAGTACCGCTCGCCGTCCCCAGGATCATCCCCAAGCCGTGGGGGCGCGAGGTGTGGTACGCCCACGAGGACCGCTACGCCGGCAAGATCCTGGAGGTCACGAAGGGGTTCGCGCTCTCGCTGCAGAAGCATGAGCGGAAGCAGGAGACGATGTACCTGCAGTCGGGCCGCCTGCTCTACCACTTCAACGGCACCGACTTCGAGATGGACCCGGGGCAGTGCATCACCATCCGCCCGGGCGACGTGCACCGCGTGGAGGCGCTGGAGGACTCGGTGATCCTGGAAGTGAGCACTCCGGAGCTGGACGACATCATCCGCCTGGAAGACCGCTACGGCCGCACCTGAACGGATGGGCTCACACGGAGACACGGAGGCACGGAGACGAACTCATCTCTGTGCCTCCGTGCCTCTGCGTGAGATTGTTGTTTCACGCTTGCCGCGGACCGGGAGAAGGTCTATCTTCTCCCGGTTATACGTCATTTCGGGACCGGAGGAGAGATGGCCGCTGAAGCCACGTCGGACCAGCTCCTGGCGCGCGCCAAGGAGTCGTATGCCCGCAACGCCTACCTGGCGGCGCTGGGCGACCTGCAGACGCTGGCCGAGCGGCACCCCGAGTTCCCCGACGTCCAGAACCTGATGGGGCTGTGCCTGTCGCTGCTGGGGCGCACCGACGAGGCGCTGGAGGCGTTCGGGCGGGCCGCGGAGCTGAACCCGCTGTACGTGGAGGCGCACCTCAACCGCGCCATCACCCTCAACGACCTGGGGCGCATCGACGAGGCGCGCGAGTCGTTCGGCCGCGCCGCCGACGCGGACGGGGAGAAGGGAGGGGGGCGCTTCCCCTCGGCCGCCGCGGCGCGGCTGGCCAACGCCCACCAGGAGCTGGGCGACCTGTACGCCGAGGCGGGAGGGCACGAAGAGGCGCTTGCGGAGTATCGTAAGGCGGTGGAGCTGCGCCCGCAGTTCCTGGACATCCGCAACAAGCTGGGACGCCTGCTGGTGGAGCTGGGGCGCCCCGCGGAAGCGGTGGAAGAGCTGCGCGGCGTGGTGGAGGCCCGGCCCTCCTTCGCGGCGGCCCGCGCCAACCTGGGGCTGGCGCTCCTCCGCGCCGGCCGGGAAGACGAGGCCGAGGCGGAGTGGCGCCGCACGCTGGCGCAGAACCCTGAGAACGCCCAGGTAGCATCGTACCTGGGGATGCTGGAGCGGCAGCGCGAGGGCTCGCGGAACCGCGGATCGACATCCGGCGAATGACCGTTGAACAATGCCCCGCCCAGCGGGGTACCGGCACTCCATGACTTCCAAGCTACTTCGCCGCTGTGCGCCGCTGGCCTTCGTCCTGGCGCTTTCCACATCCGGGTGCGCCGTGTTCCGCACCCCGCCTCCGCTCACCCCCGAGACCGCCTACGCGCGCGGGATGGAGGCGTACCAGGCCAAGCGCTACGGCCGCGCCGCCGAGCTGCTGCAGAGCTGGGCCGACGCCTCGGCCGGCGACCCGCGCTTTCCCGCGGGGCTCCTGGCCCTGGGGCGCGCCCGCATGGAGACGGGGGAATACCTGCTGGCCGCCAACTCCCTGCTGCGCGTGGTGACGGACTTCCCCACCAGCCCGCAGCAGGAGGAGGCGCGCTTCGGCGTGTGCGAGGCGTACCACAGCCTGTCGCCGCGCGCCGCGCTGGACCAGCAGAACACCGAGACGGCGCTGCTGTACTGCGGCTCGTACGCCGAGTACTACCCCACCACCGCGCGCTCCGACCGCGCGCGGCGCTGGGTGGCGGAGCTCCGCGACAAGCTGGCGCGCAAGTCGTACGACGCGGGGATGTGGTACTTCCGCCGCGGGGCCTACGACGCCTCGGTGATCTACTTCCAGCGCGCCGCCGCCGAGTACCCGGAGACGCCCACCGCGCCCCTGGCCATCCTGCAGATGGCGCTGGCGTACGACCGCGTGGGGTACAAGGAAGAGGCGGCGGAGGCGCGGACGCGGCTCAGGCAGAACTACCCCCAGAGCGCCGAAGCGCGCTCCCTCCCCCCGGCATCGTAGCGCGGGCGGGCGGCGAGTGCGGATCGGGGTCTTCGGCGGGACCTTCGACCCGCCTCACCTGGGCCACCTGGTGGTCGCCTCCGACGCGTGCGGCGCGCTGGGGCTGGACCGCGTGCTGTGGATCCCCTCGGCGGTGCCGCCGCACAAGGTGAATACCGTGCAGGCCCCGGCCGAGGCGCGGCTGGAGATGGTGAGGGCCGCCATCGCGGGCGACCCCCGCTTCGAGGCCGACGACCTGGAGCTGCGCCGCCCCGGCCCCTCGTACACGGTAGACACGCTGCGCGACCTGGCGGGGCGCCACCCGGGCGCCGAGCTGGTGCTGCTGATCGGCGCGGACAACCTGCGCGAGATCCCCGGATGGCGGGAGCCCGGCGAGATCCTGCGGCTGGCGCGGGTGGCCGTGCTGTCGCGCGACGGCGCGGGAGTGCCGCCCGGCTCGCGGGTGCCGGCCACCTCGGTGGCGGTGACCCGGGTGGACGTGTCCGCCACTGAAGTGCGCCGCCGCGCCGCGGCCGGCGAAACGATTCGATACCTGGTTCCCGATGCGGTCCGCGCGCTGGTCGAGCGCCGCGGGCTGTACCGGGAGCTTCCCCGTTTGTGAGGCGAAGGGAACGTCCATGTTGAAGACCATCGTCCAGGCCCTGTTCGGCACCCGCCACCAGCGCGAGCTGAAGCGGCTGCAGCCGATCGTGGACCAGATCAACGAAGAGTTCGAGCGGCTGCAGGGCCTTTCGGACGAGGAGCTCCGCGGCCAGACGGAGCGCTTCCGCGAGCACATCCGCGAAGCGCTCGCCGAGGTGGAGGCGGAGCTGGCCGAGCTGCGCGAGCAGAAGCGCCAGACCGACGTCGCCGCCGAGCGCGAGGCGATCGCCCAGCGCATCGGCGAGGCCGAGGAGCGGCGCAAGGAGGCGCTGGAGGCCGTGCTCGACGAGATCCTCCCCGAGGCGTTCGCCACCGTGAAGGCGGCGGCGGCGCGGCTGGTGGGCACGGAGGCCATCGTCACCGGGCAGCCCATCCCCTGGGACATGGTGCACTACGACGTGCAGCTCATCGGCGGCATCACGCTCCACCAGGGCAAGGTGGCCGAGATGGCCACCGGCGAGGGGAAGACGCTGGTCGCCACCCTTCCGCTCTACCTCAACGCCCTCACGGGGCGCGGGGCTCACCTGGTGACCGTCAACTCGTACCTGGCGCAGCGCGACAGCGAGTGGATGGGGCACCTGTACGGCTTCCTGGGGCTCAGCGTGGGGTGCATCGACCTGCACGAGCCCAACACGCCGGAGCGCCGCGCCGCCTACCACGCGGACATCACGTACGGCACCAACAACGAGTTCGGCTTCGACTACCTGCGCGACAACATGGTGCACTCGCTGGACCAGCGGGTGCAGCGCCAGCACGCGTACGCCATCGTCGACGAGGTGGACTCGGTGCTGATCGACGAGGCCCGCACGCCGCTCATCATCTCGGGCCCCGTGGGCAACGAGACCAACGCGGCGTACGCGCGCTACAACCCCCTGGTGGCGGACCTCTTCCGCCGCCAGAACCGCATCGTCAACGAGTTCATCGGGCAGGCCGAGCAGAGCATCGCCGCCGGCGACACGTACGCGGCCGGCGAGAAGCTGTTCCTGGCCCGGCGCGGCGCCCCCAAGAACAAGCGGCTGCAGAAGATGCTCGCCGACGACCCGGGGCTGGTGCGGGTGATGGGGAAGGTGGAGCGCGACTACATGATGGAGAAGAAGCTCCACGAGCTGGAGGAGAACCTCCTCTTCTCGATGGACGAGAAGGGCCACAACGTCCACCTCACGGACCAGGGGCTGGACGTCCTGGCCCCCAACGACCACGACGCCTTCGTGGTGCCGGACATCTCCGAGGAGGTGCACCGGGCGGAGCTGCAGGAAGGGCTGGGGGTGGAGGAGCGCCGCGCGCTGATCGACGAGATCGAGCGCGAGTACGCGGAGAAGAGCGAGAAGATCCACGTCATCCACCAGCTGCTCAAGGCGTACGCGCTCTTCAACAAGGACGAGCAGTACGTCATCCAGGACGGGCAGGTGATGATCGTCGACGAGTTCACCGGGCGCATGATGGCCGGGCGGCGCTGGTCGGACGGGCTGCACCAGGCGGTGGAGGCCAAGGAGGGCGTCTCGGTGAAGGCCGAAACGCAGACGCTGGCCACCATCACCATCCAGAACTACTTCCG
>DASVSA010000154.1:0-19145 GCA_036388335.1 Longimicrobium sp.
CCCCCCGTCCCCCTCCCCCGCGTGCGGGGGAGGGGGCGCATTCTCTGTCCCGGCGCGACGTTGTAGGGGCTCGATTCATCGAGCCCGTGCCGTTGGCTCGCGAAGAACCCCGCAACGCCCCACCGAACGCGTGCCCTGCCGCTCGCGCGGAATGTTTCTTTTCTCCGTGTCTCTGTGCCTCCGTGTGAGCCCCCGTTACCGGTACTCCAGCTCGCGCCGCGTCCACACGCGCCCGCCGCGCACCACCAGCGACACGCGGCGCACGTTGGCGATGCTGGCGAGCGGGTCCGCGTCCAGCACCACCAGGTCGGCGGCCTTGCCGCGCTCCAGGGTGCCGAAGTCGTCCCTCCCCATGGCCCGCGCGCCGTTGCGGGTGCTGGCCACCAGCACGTCCATGGGCGAGAGCCCGGCCTCCGCCATCGCCTCCATCTCGCGGTACACGGAGGGGCCGTGGAGGGTGAGCGGGTTGCCCGCGTCGGTGCCCATCACGACCGGGATGCCCGCGGCGTGCACGCGCTTGAGGTTGGCCAGCATCAGCCGGTACCCCTCGGCCATGCGCTGGCGGAACGCCGCGGGCAGGGCGCGGCCGGGCGGCAGCGAATCGGTGAGGAAGGCCCGCCTGCGCGTGGACGGGTCCACGCACTCCAGCGGCACGCCGCGCGGATCGAAGCGCCGTTCCAGCAGCTGCACGTACCCGTTGCGCACGGTGAGCGTGGGGTTGTAGAAGGCGCCGGCTTCGCGGGCCAGCCGCAGGAACTCGTCGTCCACCGGCAGGTCCTCCACCGAGTGAACGAGCAGCTTGGCCCCGGCGCGCAGCGCGTCCTTGGCGGCCCACAGGTCGGTGGCGTGGACGATGAGCGGGATGCCGGCCCGCCGCGCCTCATCCGCCGCCACGCGCAGCACCCGCTTCAGCCCGGCGGTGTCCGGCGAGGTGGCTTCCGCCAGGTACCACACCTTCACCGCGTCGCTCTCCCACGCCGCCACCATGCGCGCCCCCGCCCGCGCGGCCGAGTCGCTGGCCAGGTGCACGAACTGCCGCTGCGCCGGCAGGTTCACCCAGTGGTCCAGGGTGGAGAGGAGGGGCCCCGCCGCGGCCACGTGCGGCGCGTCGGTGGCGCGCTCGGCCCGCTGGCGCAGCGCCCACGTCCAGGGATACCCGCCCACGTCGAAGGTCGCCGTGACGCCGGAGCACAGGTGGCTGCGGAAGAAGCGCTCCGGGTGCGCCTCCAGCACCGCGATGGTGGAGTCGTACGGAAAGCGGTCGCGCACGTCCAGCGCGTCCGGCCGCGCATCCGCCCACCCCGTCTGCGAGTAGTGGACGTGCCCATCCACGAGCCCGGGGATTACGTACTTGCCGCTCACGTCCACCCGCCGCGCGCCCGCGGGAACGGCGCAGCGCCCCGCGCACTCGATCCTCCCGTTCCTCATCACCACCGTGGCCCCGGCCACCGGCGCCCGCCCGGTGCCGTCGATGAGCGTGCCCCCCACCAGCGCGGTCGCGGACTGCGCCGCCAGCGGACTTTGAACGGCGAGTAGAGCCAGCAGGAGCGCGGTCGTCTTCATCTCTGTGCCTCTGTGTCTCTGTGTGAGATTGCGGTCCAGGGGCACCGCGGCCCCGCATGCGTGTACTCAGCGCACCAACCGTACGGTCACACCACCACGCGAGAAGATATAGATGTCCATGGATGTGCGCCCCGAGCGGGCCGCGGAACGGATCCGCGCCGCCACGGAGCTGCTGGAAGCGGTGGTGGCCGACCGCGCCCTGCTGGCCGGGGTGAGCGAGGAGGAGCGCACGCGCTTCCTGCGCGCCGCCGGGCAGGTGGCGCGCCCCGACGCCGACCACCGCCGCCGCCTGCAGAAGGCCACCCGCCGCGAGCGCCGTGCCGAACGCGCACAGCGCGCCGAAGAGGTGCTGTCGCAGCGCGGCATCCGCAAGCTGCGCCAGGAGCCGGTGTTCGTAACCCCGCGCCTCTTCGCCCCGGCCGGGTTCGACTCGCCGTACCTCCTCCCCGAGCACACGCCGGTGGCGGACGCGCACAACTGCTACATCTGCAAGCGCGACTACACGGAGCTCCACCACTTCTACGACCAGCTCTGCCCGCCCTGCGCCGAGCTCAACTTCGCCAAGCGCACCGAGACGGCCGACCTGTGCGGGCGCGTGGCGCTGCTCACGGGCGGGCGGGTGAAGATCGGCTACCAGGCGGGGATCAAGCTGCTGCGCGCCGGGGCTCACCTCATCGTCACCACGCGCTTTCCGCGCGACTCCGCGGCGCGCTACGCCCAGGAGCCGGACTTCGGGGAGTGGGGGCACCGCCTGGAGATCTTTGGGCTGGACCTGCGCCACACGCCCAGCGTGGAGGCGTTCTGCCGCGAGATGCTGGCCACGCGCGAGCGGCTGGACTTCATCGTCAACAACGCCTGCCAGACGGTGCGGCGCCCGCCCGAGTTCTACCGCCACATGATGGAGGGCGAGACGGCGCGGCTGGACCAGGTGCCCCAGCACCTGCGGCGGCTGCTGGGCAGCTACGACGCCCCCTTGCTCCCCTCCGGCGCGCCGGCGTCGCTGTCGGCCGGGGCGGCCGAGCTTTCGCAGCTCCCGCTGCTCCCCGAGGACTTCTCGGTGGGCGAGGCGCTCTTCCCGGCCGGGCGGCTCGACCAGGACCTGCAGCAGGTGGACCTGCGCGACCGCAACTCGTGGCGCATGATGATGGACGAGGTCCCCTCGGTGGAGCTGCTGGAGGTGCACCTGGTGAACGCGGTGGCGCCCTTCGTCCTCAACGCGCGCCTCAAGCCGCTGATGACGCGCACGCCCGAGCGCGACAAGCACATCGTGAACGTGTCGGCCATGGAGGGGCAGTTCTACCGCCGCTTCAAGACGGCGCGGCACCCGCACACCAACATGGCCAAGGCCGCGCTCAACATGATGACGCGCACCTCGGCGGTGGACTACCAGCAGAGCGGCATCCACATGAACAGCGTGGACACGGGCTGGGTGACGGACGAGGACCCGGCGGAGCTTGCCGCGCGCAAGACCGCCGAGCACGGCTTCCACCCCCCGCTGGATATCGTGGACGGCGCCGCGCGCATCGTGGACCCCATCATCGACGGACTCAACACCGGCCAGCACGTGTGGGGCGCTTTCCTCAAAGATTACAAGCCAACAGATTGGTAGCACACGGAGACACGGAGGCACAGAGATGAAGTCGTCTCTGTGCCTCCGTGCCTCCGTGCGAGTCCGCAGTTTCATCGACGCGCGGCGAGGGCTATTCGATGTTCCTTGAGATGCGGGTGGTGAGCGACGTCCTCTACGCCGAAGTGAGCGGCGAGGTGTGTGTGAAGGCGGCCCGGGAGCTCTTCAGCCAGATGATGGCCGAGTACGTTCGCGCCGGGGCGAAGTGCATCCTGATCGACTGCCGCCGGGTGGAGGGGACGCTCGGGGTGATGCAGCGCTACGAGCTGGGGGTGGAGCTGTACAACGGACACCTGCGGATGATAGAGTCCGGCTACGTTCCCCCGCGGATCGCCATCGTGGCCGTGCCGCCGCTCTTCGACAGCGGGATGCTGATGGAGAGCGTGGCCGTCAACCGCGGCGCCCGCTTCCGCGCGGTGCAGTCGCTGGAAGAGGCCGCGCAGTGGCTGGGGATGGACGCGGCGGAGCTCTCCCGGCCCTGATGCGGACGCGGCACATGTCGCGCGCCCGCCCGATCCGCTAGGTTCACCCGCCGAAGCAGACCGCTCCCTCCCCGGGACCCCCGCCTGATGGCCCCCTTCCTCCACAAGCTCGCCCGCGCCGGGCTGCTCGCCCTGGCCGTCGTCCTCGCCGCGACCCGCGCCGTGGCGCAGGACGGGCCGCGCTTCGCCATCGCGGGGTGGAACACGGAGGACGGGCTCCCCTCCAACGTGGCGCGCGACATCCGCCAGACGCCGGACGGGTTCCTGTGGCTGGCGTCGTTCGAGGGGCTGGTGCGCTTCGACGGGGTCACCTTCCGCTCCTTCGCGGAGGCCGAGATCCCGGGGCTGGCCCGCGCCAGCTTCCGCCGCCTCGCCGTGGACCGCCGGGGCGCCCTTTGGGCCGCCAGCGAGACGGGCGGTGTCGTGCGCTGGGCGGACGGGCGCTGGAAGGTCTTCACCACCCGCGACGGCCTCGTCAGCGACCGCATCACCTCGCTCGTCCCCGACCCCGACGGATCGCTCTGGGTGGGCACGCGCGCGGGGATCAGCCGCATAACCGGCGACCGCGTCACCCGCCTCGTCCTGCCGCGCGGCGAGCCGGACCCGTCCGTCACCGCTCTGGCGCTGGACGGCGTGGGCGGGCTGTGGATCGGCACGGTTGCCGGCGGCGTGCTCCGCCACCACGCTGGCACCCTCACCCGCGTCACCGCCCGCGACGGGCTGGGCGACGACCGCGTCACCGCGCTGCGCGTGGACGGCGAGGGCGCGGTGTGGGTGGGGACCTTCGCGGGAGTCGCGCGCATCCACCGCGGCCAGGTGACGCGGCCGGGCGCGGAAGGGAGCGCGCGCCCCGCGCCGGTCAACGACCTGCTGCGCGACCGCGATGGCGCCTGGTGGCTGGCGGCCGACAACGGCCTCTTCCGCCTGCAGGACGGCGTCATCACGCCCGTTACGAGCCCCGGCGGCGAGGCGTTCACCCAGGTCGAAGCGCTGGACGCGGACCGCGAGGGCAACGTGTGGATCGGCTCGCGCCAGGGCGGCCTCTTCCGCCTGCGCAGGACGGGCGTGAGGATGCTCACCACGCGCGACGGCCTCCCGCACGACTTCACCGCCGCCATCACGGGCGACGGCGCGGGCGGCGAGTGGATCGCGACCCGCGGCGGCGTGGTGCACCTCAGCTCCGCGGGCGCGGAAGCGTACACGCAGCGCGGCGGCGCCCTGCGCGACGAGGTGGCGCGCGACGTGTTGCGCGACCGCGCGGGCGACGTGTGGGTGGCCACCAACAGCGGCCTCACGCGGCTGCGGGCGGGGCGCGCCACCACCTACACCGCGCGCGAGGGCCTCCCCGACGACCGCGTGCGCGTGCTGCTGGAGGACCGCGGAGGGGCGCTCTGGATCGGCACCTACAACGGCCTGGCGCGGCTGGCGGACGGCCGCTTCACCCACTTCGGGCCCGCGCAGGGGCTCCCCGACGGCTACGTGCTCTCGCTGCACCAGGACCGGGGCGGCACGCTGTGGGTGGGCACGCAGGCCGCGGGGCTCTACCGGCTCCGCGGCGGGCGCTTCGTGCCCGGCCCGGCGCAGCTGGCGGGGCAGCCCGTCTTCCGCATGACCAGCGACGCGGACGGCACGCTGTGGGCGGGCACCTCGCGCGGGCTCGCGCGGGTGCGCGGCGGGCGCGTGTCCGTCTTCACCACGCGCCAGGGCCTGCACGGCAACACCGTCTTCCAGGCGCTGGACGACGGGGCGGGCGCCCTCTGGCTCACCGGCCCCTGGGGGATCGCGCGCGTACCCCGCGCCGACCTGGAGGCGGTGGGTGCGGGACG
This sequence comes from Longimicrobium sp., assembly GCA_036388335.1. Taxonomy (GTDB): domain Bacteria; phylum Gemmatimonadota; class Gemmatimonadetes; order Longimicrobiales; family Longimicrobiaceae; genus Longimicrobium. The sequence goes on from DASVSA010000154.1 coordinate 5,499, forward strand.
GTCTAAAGTGGTGAACGCCAAGGGCTTCGGCATCAGCGACGGGCTGGCCGTGCGCGAGGTCTCGTCCATCGGCGGGGCGTGGCGGGGGCCGGACGGGGTGCTCCACTTCCCCACCCCGGCGGGCGTGGCGCTGATCGACACGCGCCGCCTCTCGCGCAACTCCGTGCCGCTGGTGACGCACATCGAGCGCGTGGTGGCGGACGACGCGGAGTTCAGCGGGGCCGCGCCGGTGGAGGTGGGGCCCGGCCGCCATCGCATGGAGATCCACTTCACGGCCCCCAGCTTCGTGGCGCCCGGGGAGCTCAGGTTCCGCTACCGGCTGGAAGGGTTCGATCCCGAGTGGGTGGAGGGAGGCACGCGGCGCGCGGCGTTCTACACCAACCTGCCGCCGGGGCGCTACACCTTTCGCGTGCAGGCGCGCAACGAGGACGGCGTGTGGAGCGGCTCCACGGCGGCCGTGGCGCTCCGCCTGCGCCCCTACTTCTGGCAGACGCGCTGGTTCCTGGCGCTGGCGGTCCTCTGCGTGGCGGCGGCCATCTACGGCCTCCACCGGCTGCGCGTACGGGCCGCGGAGTACGCCTCGCGCGACGAGGTGCTCCGCGCGATGTCTCTCCGCGACGAGCTCACGGGCCTCTACAACCGCCGCGGCCTGCTGGCCCTGGCGGAGCAGCAGATCGCGTCCTCGGTGCGCCAGGGCGTGGGCTTCGACGTGCTCTTCATCGACCTGGACCACCTCAAGAAGATCAACGACACGCTCGGCCACGCCCAGGGCGACCAGGCCCTGCGCGACGCCGCCGCCCTCCTGCGCGCCACCTTTCGCAAGTCCGACGTGGTGGCCCGCCTGGGCGGCGACGAGTTCGCGGTGCTCGTCATCGCCCGCGCCGGCGAGACGCCGCAGGGAGGGGTGGCCATCGCGCGCCTCTACGACGCCGTCGAGCGCCACGCCGCCACCATCCGCCGCCCCTTCACCCTCTCCATGAGCGTCGGCGCCAGCCACTTCGACCCCTCCTCCCCCGCCACCCTGGAGACCCTCCTCCAGCGCGCCGACCAGCAGATGTACGCCAACAAGCGCGGCCGGGCGGCGCTGAGGGCATAGAGCGAAGCACGTCCGCTGCGTCAGCGCCGTTGGGCTGCCCCGCCGATCACCGTCCCGATCCTGTGGGCCGTCTCGGCGGAGACGCCGGCGGCGCGCGCGAGGCCTGGCCACTCCCCCACCGCATTCCGCACTTCCCGCACGATCTCCCACGCACGGCGCAGGTCCATGTCGCAGGCCTCCGCCACGCGCAGCATGTCTCGCTCCGTGGGCCGCGCCGCCTCGCCGGCAACGGCCATCGTGTGCTCGCCCCCGGGACCTTCCGAGAACACCAGGTCGTACGCGGGCGACAGGCGCCACGCTCCGTCCCTTCCCATCAGGTAGGAGAAGTTCTTCACGTGGTCGTCACGGTTGTGGGCGAGCACGTTGAAGACCATGCGCCGGAACGCCTCGTCGGCCTGACGCTGGTCGCGCGTGAGGAGAAGCGTCGCCTTGATGAACCCCTCGTAGTCCATCGACGGCACCCGGTGGCTCGCGTGAAGGAGTCCGCCGAGCGTGTGCATGTGGACCCGCCGGTTCCCCTCGCGGTCGAAGCGCTCCGCGCCGAAGTAGCGGCCCCCGTCCGCCGTCTCGAACAGGCGCGTGGGGGGCACGTCGAGCCCGGCCGCCCCGGCCATGCGTGCGTACGCCGCCTCCACCGCTCCAATGTCCAGCGGGTCTTCCCTCGCGCCGAACTTCACGAGGAAGTGACGAAAACCCTTCGGCAGTGCGGAGGTGCCGGAGATGATCCGGCCGTCGTCGCGGACACCCACCAGCACTTTGGGCCGTGCCCCGCCCGGCGAACCGCCCGCGATCCGCAGCGCCGGAAGGACCTCCTCCGCACTCCCCTCCAGGACCCGCTCCGCCTGGCGGGCCAGTGCGTCGAGGTCTATCCCGAGGCCCTCGTCCTCCTCCGCGCCTTCCGCGGGTGGATGGTAGGTGAGTGCTCCCATGCCGCGCGTGCCGATGTAGGCCAGGCGGTCGAGCGGGGTCAGCGCCCTCGGATCGAGGCCCCGCTTCCTGAACTCCCGGTCCATGAGCAGGAGGCCCCAGCCGTCCGGCAGGGAGTCGTTGAAGACGCCGAACACCGCCGCGAAATCCCGTTCCGTGTGCTCGAACAGGCCCGGTCTCGGGGGAAGCTTGATGGGTGACACGGGCAGGCCGGACCGCAGGAACCCCGCATCGTACTCGAAGTAGATGCGGCGCTCGTGTTCCGCCAGCGTGCCGACGACACGCTGTTCGTCTCCCCAATCGAGCCGCGCTTCAACCTTCCGCATCGCGCCGCTTCCCCCGTTTGCGGGTTTGCCGCTCCGCCCGTTTCTCCAGCTCGGCCAGGGATCGTGCCGGTGGGCGGGCAAAGAGCTGGTCGAATCCTGCCCGCGCATCCAGGATCACGGCGAGCTTCAGCAGGCGCTCGAGCGACACGCGTCCCGTACGTTCGAAGTGGCGGTACGTAGCCAGCGCCAGCCCCGCACGCTCCGCGGCTTCCTGCTGCGTCCACCCGTTTTCCAGCCGAAGCGCCTTCACCCGCCGCGCGAGCATCCGTGCGATTTCGCCGGGACTCAGCAGCTCGATCGGTATCATGATATCAGTTTTCCTCCTAATCAACATCAAACTACTATCATGATAACACTTATTTCCCGGTTTCGCCCCCTTCTCTGTGCCTCTGTGTCTCTGTGTGAGATCCAGATTTTTCTTGCTCCCCCGCACTGGGCCGACTAGGGTGTAGATCCCAAGCTGGCTTCTCGAGGAGGAGAGTGGACGTGAACAGACCCGCCTTCGCCCTGGCGCTGCTGCTGGCCGCCACTTCCGCAGACGCGCAGGTGATCCGGCGTGGGGAGCGGTCGGGCGCGCCCGCCTCGGTCACCCGCATGGTCACTCGCAGCTATCCACTGGTGTGCCGGGGGAGCACGGCGCTGCGCACGTGGGTGCGGCCCGTGCGCGAAGGGCTCCTCCTGTTCGACCGCAGCGCGGGGCCCGCATCGGCGGGGCTGGCGCCGGGGCAGTGCGCGTGGAGAGACCGCGCGGTGAGCCCCGCGGAGCCCGCGATGGTGTCGCACGTGGTGCCCGAGGGCGCCGACGCGGAGCCGCCGTACCTGTGGCCCGCCGTGCTGCAGGACCCGGCGCGCTACTGGCTCTTCATGGTCTACAACGACGGCAAGGGCGCGCTGGTGGCGACCTCGTCACGCGAGGAGCGCCGCTGAGCGCCGCGACGATCAGCGAGGAGTCTCACGCGAAGGCGCGGAGATGCGGGGAGAGGCGCCGGTCTCTCCCGCGTCTCCGCGCCTGCGCGTAAATCCCATCAACGCCGGACCCATGCGTCGCACCCTCTCCGCGCGATCCACGACCTTCTACCACCTGCTCCCCTGGGCGTGGCTGCTCGCGACGGCCAGCGTCGCGTGGATGCTGCGGGGGGAGCGCGGCCTGCTGCCGATGCTGGTGATCGTCGCCCTGGTTCCCACCCTGGCGCTGCGCTGGATGCTGGGCCGGCTGCGGCACGTCAGCACGGACGGGCGGGTGCTCTTCGTGGCGTCGGGGGGGAAGGAGATCGCGATCCCCTTCTCCGAGATCGCCGAGGTCCGGGAGCACCGGGGCGGCAGGAGGCGCGCGCCCAGCGTGACGCTGCGGCTGAAGACGCCGTCGGATCTGGGCGAGGAGATCCGCTTCGTGCCGCGGATGCGCTGGTGGCCGGACGCGCAGTCCATGGCCCAGGCGCAGGCGCTGAGGGACACCGATCCCGACGCGGCGGCGATGGCGCTCTGGGCCTCCTACTCCCCCGCGGAGGAGATCCGGCAGCGGATGCGGCTCACGCACGAAGCTCCGGCCGGGCAACCCGTCCGCTGACGCCCTCACCTCTCTCCCAAGGCGCCCGATGCGATCCCGAACGATCCCCACGCTCGTCCTGCTTGTTCTCGCGTCGAGTGCTTCGGCGGCGGCCCAGGTGCGGCCGATGCCGAGGGCGGTGGCGCGGCCCATCACCGTCGCGCCGGCGGCGGTGAAGCACGAGCGGATGACCCCGGCCCAGCGGCTCACGCGCGGCTTCGAGTCTGGGCGCAAATCGGGCGCGTACTTCGGTGTCCTGATGCACTCGCTCGACCGCGTGCTCTCGGGCGCCGGGAGCGACTCGGAGATGGACGTGGCGGTGCAGCGCGCGCTCGACCGCAACCCCGGCCTCTCCCGCGACATGCTCGCCCGCATGGTGGCGGACTACAGGGCGGTGCCGGTGGACGTGAGGGCGCGCGTGATGCCCCGCGAGATCGCCGCCCTGGACCGGGGCACGGGCCTCTCCTTCGATGCGGCGAAGCGCTCCGTCTCCGCGCGCGCGGCGGCCACGGGGATCATCGTGCAGGGTGGGCTGCAGGCCCAGGGGCGCAGGATCGGCACCCGGACGATGGACGTGGCGTCGGCCGCTCCGCGGATCGGCACGGCCGTCGCGACGCTGCGGACCGGGGGCGCGCGCGTGGTGCTGGACGGCTCGTTCCACGGCACCTCGCCCATCGTGCCCATATACCTCAGGCCCGCCGGGGGCCAGTCGCTCGAGTCCTCGGGCTTCCAGACCGTGGACGGCGAGCAGGTGGCGGTGGTGCTGGGCAGGGTGGACGGCGCCCGCTCCCGGGTGGAGGCCACCCTGCCTGTGGGGCTGCAGCCGGGGCCCTACGACGTCGCGGTGCGGGTGCCGCGCGGCGCGGCGGGCGAGCCGAAGAGCAACTGGCGGCGCCTTGAGCTCGCGCCCTACGCCTACACGGTTCGCCTGCTCTCCATTCGCTGCCTCGACGAGACGGACCCCGAGACCATCCTGGCCGGCCCCAACTTGCAGGACCAGGTCGTGGTGAGCTGGGCCGCCTTCGCGGACCAGGGCCCCGCCATGGTCGGCTGGACGCAGGAGTACGGCGGCTTCGACGACCACACGGAGCGCGCGATCGAGATGCACCCGGCCGACGAGGGGGCCGTGTTCCTGGCCCTCGCCGGCGGCGCCCCGGCCGCGGGCGTGGTGGCGAACCGCCTCTTCCTGGTCGCCCAGATCTCCGAGTCCGACGAGACGTCGCGGCTCCCCAGGGGCTCCCCCTTTGGCGCCTTCCTCGCCGACGTGGGCCGCGCCTCCATGGACGAGCTGGACGTGCAGCTCTTCCAGGAGCAGCTCTCGCAGTCGCTCCACTGGGCGATGCGCTGGGCCCGCACCTTCGACGAGGTGGGAGAGGTGCGCCTGAGCTTCAGCGCCGCCGAGCTCCAGCAGATGACCAACAACTCCGCCGGCCGCCACCGCGACCGCATGCTCTTCCGCAACGACGACGAGCACGGGAGCTACGCGGTGGAGTACGAGATCCGGCGGCACGCGAACTGATTGGGCTCACACAGAGACACGGAGGCACAGAGATGAAGTCGTCTCTGTGCCTCTGTGTCTCTGTGTGAGACTAAGAAGCCGGCGGAACCCCTGGGGATGGCCGGGGTCTAACCCCCTCCACCGCCTCCCGATTGTAACCCTCTGTCCCGGAAGCACATCGGGAACGGTTCGTGCGCGTGTCCGGCCCGTGCCGGCACCGCGCCGCCTCGCAGGAACCCCAGGCCCAAGCAGGATGCACTATACCGAGCGCACCCGCCTCAAGGGAACGTTCAGCGCCGCCGCCGCCATCGCTGGTGTGGTTGTGGGGCTCGCCGCCGCCACGTCGTGGGGGGAGGAGAACGTCCGCCGCGAGCTTCGCGACCTGACGACCGTGCGCGCCTCGCTGAAGGTGGACCCGCTGCGCGGGCTCACGCGCGCCGAGATGCTGCTGGCCGTGGAGCAGGCGCGGAGCGCGCTGGCGGACGGGCGCCCCTGGGACGCGTGGAACACCCTGCGCCCGCACGTGGCCGCGGACCCGGAGGACGCCCCGCCGGGGGTGGTGCTCATGGCCGCGCGCGCGGCCGGCGGGTGGCGCGGGTGGGCGGAGGTGCGCGGGCTGCTGCGCGGGCGCACCTGGCTGGAGGAAGTGGGCGACGCCGAAGGGCTCTTCCTGCTGGGGCAGGCGGAGGAAGCCGGGAAGAACTGGACGCGCGCGGCCGACGCGTACCGCCGCTACGCCCGCGCCGCCGATGAGTCCCAGCGCGGGACCGGGTACGCGCGGCTGGGCCAGGCGCTCCTGCGCGACGGGCGGCGCACCGAGGCGGGCGCCGCCTTCGCCCGCGCAGCCGAGCAGCCGGGGGTGGTGGGCGACTGGTACCGCGCCCTCGCCGCCGAGGCCGGCCACCCCGTGGCCGCAGCCGAGGCGCCGGAAGGCTCCGCGGGGGCCGCGCGCCTCCGCCAGGCCCGCGCCGAAGCCCGCGGCCTGGGACCCGACGCGGCGGCCGAGCGTCTGGCCCGCGAGGCCCGCGCGGTCGCGGAGGTGGATCCCACCGCCGCAGCCGGGCTGGAGCTTTCGCGCGCGCGGGTGCTGGCGGGCGCCGGGCGGGGAGCGGAGGCGCGCGAGGCGCTGCGCCGCGCCGCCGCCGACCCGCGGGTGGCCTCCTCCACGCGGGTGGACGCCGCCGCCGCGCTGGCCCGCCTGGACAGCCGCACGGCCGACGAGGAGATGGCCCGCGCCGCCGCGTACGAGGCCGGGAACCGCCCCGGTCTGGCCGCCAAGGCGCTGCGCGGCGCCCTGCGCGCCGGCGCGCCCGACGACCCCATGCTGCGGCTGAGGATGGGGCGCCTGCTGCTGGACGCGGGCGACCCCGATCCCGCCCGCGCCGCCCTGCTGGACGCGGCGGCCCGGCTGACCGGGGAGCAGGCGGCGGACGCCGAGCTCCTGGCCGCCCGCGCGCTGGTGGCCGCCGGGAAGCGTGACGCCGGGATCACGGAGCTCAAAAAGGTGGCCGAGCGCTTCCCCGGGACGGCGGGTGCGGCGGGTGCGTGGTTCTTTTTGGGCGACGCGTCCAGCACGCGCGAGCTGTCCATCGCCAACTACCGGCGCGGCGCCGCGGTGCGCGTGGGCCCGTACGCCCGCGACGCGCTCTTCCGCGCCGGCGACCGTGCCCTGCGCAACCGCGACCCCGCCCTGGCCGCCCAGCTATGGGAGGAGTACGCCACGCGCTACCCCACGGGCACGCAGACGGCCGAGGTGGCGTACTCGGCCGGGGTGTACCACGAGCGCGCCGGGCGCTCCGATCGCGCCGCCGCCCTCTACCGCGCCACGCTCTCCGCCGACCCCGTGTCGTACTACGCCGTGCGCGCCGCGGACCGCCTGGGCACCGACGTGCTGGCCGACGCCCTGCGCGACCCGGTGCCCTGGGAGGGTCTCGCCTCCGACCCGGCCGCCGCCGCCGCCGCGCTGCGCCGGCTGGACGCGCTGGAGCGCGCCGGGCTCGACGGCCCCTGGGCCGAGGAGCTCGCCGCGCAGCTTCGCCGGCTGGACCGCCGCCAGCTCGCCCTGCTCACGCTGGCCGAAGGGGTGCGCGACCGGGGGCACACGGTGGATGCCATCCGCATCGGCCGGCGGCTGCTGGAGGACCGGGGCGGGCGCTGGGACGGGCGGCTGCTGCGCGTGGTCTTCCCCTTCCCCTTCCGCGGGGTGCTGACGGACGCGGCCAAGCAGGCCGGCATCGATCCGTACCTGCTGGCCGGGCTGGTGCGCCAGGAGTCGTCGTTCGATCCGCTGGCCCGCTCGCGGGTGGGGGCCACCGGGCTGGGGCAGATCATGCCGGGGACGGGCCGGTGGCTCGCCAGGTCCGCCGGGGTGGAGGAGTTCCAGGACCGCCACCTGAACGTCCCCGAGATCAACGCGCGGATGGCGGCCAGCTACCTGCGCGACCAGCTCCGCCGCTACCGCGGGAAGCGCGACCTGGCGCTGGCCGCCTACAACGCCGGCCCGCGCAACGCGGACCGCTGGAAGAGCGAGCTGGGCTATGGCCGCGACGTGGACGCCTTCCGCGACCGCATCCCCTTTCCGGAGACGCGCGAGTACGTGAAGGTGGTGCTGCGCAACGCCGAAGTGTACCGCCGGCTGTACGGCTCGCGCGGCCCGGGGCTCGTCTCGGGCGACTGAACTGCGGAGTGCGTGAGTGCGTGAGTGCGTGAGTGCGCTTAACTGCAGTTACTCACGCACTAACGCACTCCACGCACTCACGCACTTCCGCCTAACCTGTTGCCAGGGGCGGCGGTACGAGCTAAACTTGTACCGCCGTCCACGCCGCTCCTCCCCCGTTCCAATCTCCGCCGATGCAATCCCGACCGACTCTCGTGGCGCTCGCGTGCGCCGCAGCGCTGCTCGCGTCCCCGGGCGATGCGCAGACGCTGCGCGGGTCCCGCTCCAGCGTGGAGCTCATGTACTCGCAGGCGCGCAGCCACGCGCTCCCCTTCTACCGCACCCCCCGCGGCGTCCGCGCCGCGGCCGAGGACGGGGAGCTGGTGCGGCTGAGCGGCAACTCCAACTACCGCGTGGCCGGCGTCACCTACCCGTACGCGCTGTCCACCACGCGCACCTTCGTGCAGCGGCTGGCGGAGCAGTACCGGGATTTCTGCGGCGAGAAGCTCGTGATCACCAGCGCGATGAGGCCCTCCTCGTTCCGCCTCTTCAACTCGGTGGACAAGTCGGTGCACCCGGCCGGGATGGCGGTGGACATCCGCATCCCCGCCAAGGCGCGCTGCCGCTCGTGGCTGCGCCAGCGGCTCCTGCGCATGGAGGCCGAGGGCGTTGCGGAGGCCACCGAGGAGCGCCGTCCGCCCCACTTCCACGTGGCCGTCTTCCCGGGTCCGTACCGCCGCTACATCGGCGCCTCGGCGGGGAGCGCGCCCGCCAAGGGCGAGGGGAGTGCCCGCAAGCGCGCGGAGCGCCCGGCCACGCGCACCCGCGCCACCTACCGCGTGCGCAGCGGCGATTCGCTCTGGTCCATCGCGCGCCGCCACGGCACCACGGTGGAGCGGCTGCGCGCCGCCAACGGCCTGCGCGGCTCGTCGGTAAAGCCCGGACAGACGCTGGCGATCCCCGCACGCTGACGGATCTTACACCCGGTTGTTGCCCGGTTGTGAGACGCGTTCGTCCCACAATCGGGACGGATCGCGGAGGCGCCGCGATGGCGCGAAAGGCGTAGGGTGTGATGCCGCAGTGGGTTGGCTCGTGCGGGGGGCGTGGAACGGGGGATGCCTTTCCAAGGGGTGTCGCCGCAGCACTCCCCAAGCCAGCCGTACCGAGGTCCCGATGAAGAACGCGAAGCCAAGTGCGTGGATGCTGAGGACGAGCCTCGGTCTGACGGTGGCCGCGATGGTCGCGATCGGCGCGTCGGCCTTCGGGTTCACGGATTGCCCCGGGGACCCGGTGGCGAGCCCGAGCGAGGTGCGGGTGGTGAGCGCCTCCGTGACGTGGCGCGAGGGAGCGCGTGAGCTGAGCGTGGTGCACGTGGCCGAAGCGGCGCCGCGCGTGGCGGTGTCCGAGCGCGGCGAGCGGCGCCCCCGCCCGTCCATCGTGGGCCGGGAGATCCGGATGGGCGTCGCGGCGATGATGATCGTGGTGCGGCTCCTCGCGTCGGGGAAGCTGGACCGGTAGATTCGGCGGCGGGCTCGAACAGCGACATGGAGGCACGGAGATTAGGTCATCTCCGTGCCTCGATTACTTGTGGGGAGCGATGCTGAAAGGCGCGGATTGGTACGGGGAGGACATCTCGGGGCAGGTGCACACCGGGGAGGTCTTCGAGGACCTGGACATGACCGAGGTGGAGAACCGGGGCGCGGTGTTCACCGAGTGCACCTTCCGCGGCGCGAAGTTCAACGCCTCCACCCACGACGGAGCGGCGTTCGTCAACTGCACCTTCGCGGGGTGCAGCTTCTACGACACGCGCTTCACCGACTGCAAGCTGGTGGGGAGCCGCTTCGACCGCTGCACCTTCGACATCATGCGGGTGACGGGCGGCAACTGGTCGTTCGTGGCGCTCCCCGGCGCGGACCTGCGCTCGGCGTCGTTCAGCGGCGTGCGGATGCGGGAGGCGGACCTGAGCGGAGCGCGCTGCGCGGGGGCCTCGCTGCGCGACGTGGAGCTCGCGGGCGCCTCCCTCCACCGCGCCGACCTCTCGCGCTGCGACCTGCGCGGGAGCGACCTGGCGGGCATCGACCCGGAGAGCGTGACGCTGCGGGGCGCCATCATCACCATCGACCAGACGCTCGCCATCGCCGAAGGGCTGGGACTGGACGTCCGCGCCGACTGATCCACCGCAAAACGCCCGTTTCCCGGGCATAACGCCGGATGGGCACGGCCGAGCCGATCCCTGTGCTACACTGGGCTGGAGCACGATCCGGGCGCGACGAACTCGTGCGCACGAGACCCTTGCAGGCTCCGCCCTCCCTCCCCATATTCGGCTCACACCCCAGACAGACCGCCCGCGGCTCCCCGCCGCGTGGCGTCCAGCGGATCCCCGCCTCGGCATCCCCATCCGAGCCGCGCAGTCCTGCGCGCTCCCCATCGAGAGAGCAATGCGTTTCGACCTGTTGATGATGGCAGCCGCCACCCTTTCCACGGGTGACGCCCCCGCTGTTCCGCACACCCCGTACACCCCCGAGCCCCTCCTGGAACGCTCCGCCACGGACACCCTGCCCAACGGCGCCCGCTTCGTGCAGGCGGCCGCGCGCGCCGTGCTGAGCGGCGTGGGCATCGAGAGCGGCACCGCCACGGCCCGCGCCCAGGCCGCGCTCTCGGCGCTGCGCGGGAGCGTGCGGCGGCAGAGCGACCCGGACGCGCTGCGGCTCGCCTTCCGGGCGTACTACAACTACAGGACGGCGCACCCGGAGAACGTGCGCAAGCCGTTCCTGTACTTCGTGGATTACGGGCTGGACAGCAACACGCCGCGCGGCTACGTCTTCGACATGGAGAACCTGCGGGTGGTGGACGGGCCGTTCACTGTTGCGCACGGGCGCGGGTCGGAGCCGTGGCAGTCGGGCGTGCCGCGCTGGTTCTCCAACCAGCCGGGGAGCAAGGCCACGTCGCTGGGGCTCTTCCTGGCGCAGGAGACCTACTCGTTCGTGGGCCACAACAACGGCAGCCTCTACCGCTCCATCGGCGTGCGGCTGAACGGGCTGTCGGGGATCTTCAACAGCACGGCGCGGCAGCGGGGCGTGGTGGTGCACGGCGCGCCGTACGTCACGCGGCTGGCGGCCGGGCGCAGCGAGGGATGCCCGGCGATGGACCAGAACCGGGCGCACTGGCTCCTCCCGCAGATCGCCAACGGCGGGCTGGTCTTCCTCTTCTCGCCGCTGGACCGCAACTGGCTGACGCGCGATCCCTGGGCGAGCGCGAACGGCTGAGAAGACGGGCTCACACAGAGGCGCGGAGGCACGGAGAACTTCATCTCCGTGCCTCTTTGCTTGCGGGGCGATGCACACGCAGATTGGGCGGATGAACAGAGATCGCGCCACGGCGTTCGCGCCGGCCAGCACCTCCAACCTGGCGGTGGGGTTCGACATCCTGGGGCACCCCGTGGGTCCGATGGGCGACCGCGTGACGGTGGTGCGCCGCGCCGGGAGCGGCGTGCTGGCCGTCACCGGGGAGGGGGTTCCCACCGATCCCGCGCTGAACACCGCCACGGTGGGGGTGATGAGGATGCTGGACGACTTGCGGCCGGGCTTCGGCGTAGAGGTGCACGTGGCGAAGGGGATTCCGCTGGGCTCCGGCGTCGGCGGGTCGGCCGCGTCGGCGGTGGCGGGGGTGGTGGCGATGAACGCGCTGCTACCCGAGCCGCTGGAGACGCGCGAGCTCTTCCGCTACGCGCTGGCGGGGGAGGCGGTGGCGAGCGGCGCGATCCATGGCGACAACGTGGCGCCGTCGCTCTTCGGCGGGCTGGTGCTGGTGCGCTCGGCCGAGCCGGCGGACGTGGTACGCCTTCCGGTGCCGCCGTCGCTGCGCTGCACGATCGCGCTGCCACGCATGCGGCTGGACACGCGCACCTCGCGCGGGGTGCTACCGGACTCCTTCCCCCTCCACACCGTGATCGAGCAGACCGCGAACCTCGCCGGCGTGGTCGCCGGGTGCTGCACGGGCAATCTGGCGCTGGTGGCGCGCTCGATGACGGACGTGCTGGTGGAGCCCCACCGCGCGTCACTGATCCCGGGCTTCGCCGACGTGCAGGGCGCCGCACTCGCGGCGGGGGCGCTGGGATGCTCGATATCGGGCGGCGGCCCCGCGGTCTTCGCCTGGTGCGATGGCGACGAGGCGGCCGAGTCGGTGCGCGCCGCGATGGTGGCCGCATTCGCGCGCCACGATGTCTCCGCCGAGGGATGGGTGAGCCGCGTGGACGGGCCTGGAGCGCGGGTGGAGGAGCTGCCGTGAGATACCAGAGCACACGTGACGCGGGCCACGCCGCCACCCTGTCGCAGGCGATCTCGCGGGGACTCGCGCCCGATGGCGGGCTCTACGTCCCCGAGACGTTCCCCGAGTTCTCCGTGCAGGACTTCGCGGGCGCGGGCTCGCTCACGGAGGTAGCGGCGCGGCTGCTGGCGCCCTTCTTCGCGGGCGACGAGCTGGCCCCGGCGCTGGGCGACATCTGCCGCGAGGCGTTCGACTTTCCCGTGCCGCTCAAGGAGCTCCGCGGCGACACGGCCGTGCTGGAGCTCTTCCACGGTCCCACGGCGGCGTTCAAGGACGTGGGCGCGCGCTTCCTGGCCGGCTGCCTCTCGCGCATCGCCGAAGACGACCCGCGCCCGCTCACCCTGCTGGTCGCCACGTCGGGCGACACGGGGGGCGCGGTGGCGGCGGCGTTCCACGGGCGGCCGGGGGTGGAGGTGGCGGTGCTCTTCCCGGCGGGGATGGTGTCGCCGCGCCAGGAGAAGCAGCTCACCGCGTGGGGCGGCAACGTGCGCGCCTTCGCCGTGCGCGGCGACTTCGACGCCTGCCAGCGCCTGGTGAAGGGCGCCATGGCCGATCCCGCCGTTCGCGCCCGCCGCCGCCTGTCATCCGCCAACAGCATCAACGTGGGCCGCCTCCTCCCGCAGATGGCCTACTACGCGTGGGCCTCGCTGGAGTACCGCGCCCGCCACGGCGCGGACCCCGGCTTCGTGGTCCCCTCGGGAAACCTGGGGAACGCCGCCGCCGCGCTCTGGGCGCGCCGCTGCGGGCTCCCCGTGCGCGAGGTGGTGCTGGCCACCAACGCCAACCCCGCCGTCACCGCCTTCTTCGGCGGCGCGCCCTGGACGCCTCACCCCACGCTCGCCACCCTGGCCACGGCCATGGACGTGGGGAGCGCGAGCAACATGGAGCGCGTGGTCAAGCTGTTCGGCGGCGAGGCCCGCACCCGCGACGCCCTCCGCGCCTTCCGCGTGGACGACGACGAGATCCGCCGCGTCATCCGCGACGGCCCCTCCGCCTGGGGCGAGGTGTGGGACCCGCACACCGGCGTCGCCGTGGCCGTGCGCGAGCGGCTGGACGCGCCGCACTGGATCGTCGTCTCCACCGCACACCCGGCCAAGTTCGAGGCCGTCGTGGAACCCCTCATCGGCCGCGAGGTCCCCATCCCCCCCGGCCTCGCGCGCCTCCTGGACCGCCCCGGCCACGCGGAGGAGATCGAGCCGGAGCTGGAGGCGTTCACGACTGCTCTTGACTCACACGGAGACACAGAGGCACGGAGATGACTTCATCTCTGTG
>DASVSA010000155.1:0-7822 GCA_036388335.1 Longimicrobium sp.
GCTGGAGCGCACTTACGCACTCACGCACTAACGCACTTCTCACCAAAAATTCGACTTCGCACCGAAAGTAAGATGCCGCAGTCCCGTGCCGGAGATCCCGCGATCACGCCCGAGCTGGTGGCGGAGCACAAGCTTTCGCCCGAGGAGTACGAGCTCATCCTCGGCATCCTGGGGCGCGAGCCCACGTACACGGAGCTGGGGGTGTTCAGCGCCATGTGGAGCGAGCACTGCGGCTACAAGAACAGCCGCCCGCTCCTCAAGAAGCTCCCCACCGAGGCGCCCTGGGTGCTGCAGGGCCCGGGCGAGAACGCCGGCGTCATCGACGTGGGCGGCGGGCTGGCCGTGGCCTTCAAGATCGAGTCGCACAACCATCCCTCGGCCGTGGAGCCGTACCAGGGGGCCGCCACCGGCGTGGGCGGCATCCTGCGCGACGTGTTCACCATGGGCGCGCGCCCCATCGCCATGCTCAACTCCCTTCGCTTCGGCGAGCTGGACGGGGCCGGCGGCGACCGCGTGAAGTACCTGGTGGCCGGCGTGGTCAAGGGGATCGGCGACTACGGCAACTGCGTGGGCATCCCCACCGTGGCCGGCGAGGTGTACTTCGACGGCGCGTACGAGGGCAACCCGCTCGTCAACGCCATGTGCGTGGGGCTGATGAAGACGGAGGAGCTCATCCGCGGCGTGGCCGAGGGCGTGGGCAACCCCATCATGGCCGTGGGCGCCAGGACGGGGCGCGACGGCATCCACGGCGCCACCTTCGCCTCCGCCGAGCTGAGCGAGGAGGCGGAGGCCAAGCGGCCCATGGTGCAGGTGGGCGACCCCTTCACCGAGAAGCTCCTCCTGGAAGCCTCGCTGGAGCTGATCCGCTCCGGCCACATCGTGGGCATCCAGGACATGGGCGCCGCCGGCCTCGTCTCCTCCTCCACCGAGATGGCCGCGCGCGGCGGCACCGGGGTGGAGATCGAGATCACCCGCGTCCCCGTGCGCGAGCCGGGGATGACTCCCTACGAGATCCTCCTCTCCGAGACGCAGGAGCGGATGCTCGTCGTGGCCAAGGAGGGTCGCGAGGAGGAGGTGAGCGCAATCCTGGGCCGCTGGGGGCTGGACGCGGAGACCATCGGCCACGTGACGGACACGGGGCGCTACGTGGTGCTCGAGAACGGCCAGACGGTGGTGGACCTGCCCGGCGAGCCGCTGGTGAACGCCTGCCCCACTTACACGCGCCAGGGCGTGGAATCGCCCACGGTGGTGGAGCTGCGCCGCTGGACCATCGACGCGCTGGAGCCGCGCCCCGAGGAGGCGGACCCCACCTGGACGCTGCTGCAGATCCTCGATTCGCCCACGGTCGCCTCCAAGCGCTGGGTGTACGAGCAGTACGACAGCACGGTGAGGACGAACACCGTGGTGGGGCCGGGCTCCGACGCGGCGGTGCTGCGCCTGCGCGGGACGGACCGGGCCATCGCGGCAACGGTGGACTGCAACTCCCGCTACGTGTACCTCAACCCCTACCGCGGCGGGCAGATCGCGGTGGCGGAGGCGGCGCGCAACCTGGTGTGCTCCGGCGCCCTGCCGCGCGCGGTCACGGACAACCTCAACTTCGGCAACCCGCTGAAGCCGGAGGTGTACTTCCAGCTCTCCGAGTCGCTGCGCGGCATCGGCGAGGCGTGCACGGTGCTGGAGACGCCCATCACCGGCGGCAACGTCTCGCTCTACAACGAGAACCCGCTCGGCGCCATCTACCCCACCCCCACCATCGGCATGGTGGGGCTGGTGGAGGACCTGGCCCACATCACCACGGTCGCCTTCAAGGCCGAGGGCGACGTGATCGGCCTCCTGGGCACCAACCGCGAGGAGCTGGGCGGGAGCGAGTACCTCACGGTGGTGCACGGGCGCATGGCCGGCGACGCGCCGGCCCTGGACCTCCAGGGCGAAGCCGCCCTGCAGCGCGCCCTCCTGGCCGCCATCCGCGCGGGCCTCGTCCGCTCGGCCCACGACACGGCCGAGGGCGGTCTGGCGGTGGCCCTGGCCGAGTGCGCCTTCCCCGCCGCGCACGGCGTGGAGGTGGAGCTGGCGGACGGCATCCACCCCGCCGCCCTCCTCTTCGGCGAGTCGCAGAGCCGCGTGGTGGTCTCCTGCCGTCCCGATGACTGGGAGCGCCTGGCGGAGCTGGTGGGCGGGCACGGCGTCCCCGTGGCGCGCATCGGCACCGTGGGCGCGCCCGGGGGCCGCTTCCGCGTCGCCACCGCGAAGGCCACGATCGACGCGCCCGTCGCGGAGCTGGCGCGCGTGTACGAGGCCGCCATCCCACGCCGCATGGAAGGCAGCGCCGCCGACGTCGGCACCTCGCTGCAATCCGAGGTTCAGCACGGCCAGGAGTGATTCTCGTGCGGCCCGGGTTCCAGGAGCGAGTGAATTCGCCGCTGGACCTACGCCAAGACCGCCTTCGCGGTCTGGTTCCGCCGCTCTGGCTCGCAGGACACAGTGCCCGCAGGGTACTTCGCGTTGTTCCAGCGGCGAATTCATTCGCTCCTTGTCGAGAGGGCGCCACATTGGCGCCGAGCGAGCGGGCAGGTACCATTTCGTCATCCTGAGCGCCGCGCGGGACGGATCTTCACCGACGGTACGCAGGGTTCCGTTCGCCTCACCGGTCCCGTGCCTGGACCGCGGTGCAGTACGGCCAGGAGTATCTCCTCTCCGTGCCTCTGTGTGAGACCCGTAACTCCTTGATTCGCATGGATACGCTCCCGCATACCACGGCGCTCGGCTCGGTGCTGGAGCTGCTGGCCGAGGCCTACGAAGGGCCGCGTGACCCCAACATCACCTGGTTCGTGAGCAACCAGCCGGGCTCCGGCGTGTTCGGGACGCTGGACGCGATGGGGCCGCAGGAGGCGTCGCGCACCCCGGGGACGGGACGGCGCAGCGCGGCGGCGCACGCGTCGCACCTGGCGTTCAGCCTGCGCAACGCGGCGGCCCAGCTCCGCGGCGAGCACCCCGTGGTGAACTGGGCTGAGAGTTGGGCCGTGTCCAGCGTGGACGAGCGCGGCTGGTCCGGCCTGCGGGCATCGCTCCGCGCGGAGTACGACGCCCTGCGCGCGCAGCTCGCCGCCGAGACGGGGATGAGCGCGGAGGCGCTGACCGCCGCGATGGCGGTGGTGGCCCATTCCGCGTACCACCTGGGGGCGCTGCGGCAGATCGCCCAGCGGCCGGGCACGAGCACCGGTGACGCACCATAGCGGCGCAGCGGTGTATCCAGCCGCTCACACGCCGCACCCGCAAGACCAATGAGGACCCCATGTGTGGAATCGTAGCGGTCTCCGGCACGCCCGAGGCCGCGAAGCTCGCTTATCTCGGGATGTACGCCCTCCAGCACCGCGGGCAGGAAGCCGCGGGGATCGCCACGTACGACCGGAAGACCGGCGTCAGCCACCGTCACCGCGCTCCCGGCCTCGTCTCCGAGGGGTTCAACGAGAAGGTGCTGGCCGGCCTTCCAGGCGACGTGGCGCTGGGGCACATCCGCTACTCCACGGCGGGCGGCGCGGGGCTCAAGAACTCGCAGCCCATCCGTGTGGCCTACCGCGAGGGGCAGCTCGCGCTGGTGCACAACGGCAACCTCACCAACGCGCAGGAGCTCCGCTCGCGGCTGGTGAACGAGGGCGCCCTCTTCCAGAGCAGCATCGACAGCGAAGTGGTGGTGCACCTCATCGCCCGCTCGCAGCGCGAAAAGGTGGAGGCGCAGATCGACGACGCGCTCTCGCAGCTCACGGGCGCGTTCTCGGTGCTCATCACCGTGAACGACACGCTCTACGTCGCGCGTGACCCCTTCGGCTACCGGCCGCTGGTGCTGGGGCATCTCCCCTCCGGCGGCATCGTGGTGGCGTCGGAGAGCTGCGCGCTGGACATCATGGGCGCGCGCTTCCTGCGCGACGTGGAGCCGGGCGAGGTGCTCTGCATCCGCGGCAGCGAGATCACCTCGCTGCGCCCGCTGCGCCCGGAGGGCGAGCCG
This sequence comes from Longimicrobium sp., assembly GCA_036388335.1. Taxonomy (GTDB): domain Bacteria; phylum Gemmatimonadota; class Gemmatimonadetes; order Longimicrobiales; family Longimicrobiaceae; genus Longimicrobium. Next base: position 4,004 of record DASVSA010000155.1, read on the forward strand.
CAGCCCTGCGTGTTCGAGCTGGTGTACTTCGCCCGGCCGGACACGCACCTGTGGGGCTACTCGGTGGACCGCTCCCGCCGCGTCTGCGGCCGCCGCCTGGCCGACGAGCACCCGGCCGACGCGGACATCGTGATCTCCGTTCCCGACTCGGCCAACTCGGCCGCGCTGGGCTACGCGGAGCAGAGCGGGATCCCCTTCGAGCTGGGCCTCATCCGCAACCACTACGTGGGCCGCACCTTCATCGAGCCGTCGCAGGCGGGGCGCGACTTCAAGGTGAGGATGAAGTACAACGCGGTGCGCGAGATCCTGGACGGCAAGCGCGTGGTGGTGGTGGACGACTCGCTGGTGCGCGGCACCACCAGCCGCGGGCTGGTGAACATGCTGCGCGAGGCGGGGGCCAGGGAGGTGCACTTCCGCCTCGCCTCGCCCCCCGTGCGGCACCCGTGCTTCTACGGCATCGACATGCCCACCCGCGAGGAGCTGATCGCCGCCAACCGCACCCCGGACGAGATCGCCGCCTACCTGGGCGTGGACTCCCTCGGCTACCTGTCGCAGGAGGGGATGCTGGACGCGGTGAGCAACGCGGGGAGCTTCTGCACCGCCTGCTTCAGCGGGGACTACCGCGCGCCGCTGGTGGACCAGGAGCGCGGGTACGTGATGAGCTCGCACTGCTGAGGAGCCCTCACCCGGCAGCTTACAGCTGCCACCCTCTCCCATAAACAACATGAGAGAGGGGACTACTTCGACGGCGTCTCCGGCTGGGGCCCGGCAGGTCGTCTGGGTCCGAACAGCGGCCTCACACAGAGGCACAGAGCCACGGAGGAGCCGTTCTCTGGAACCCTGCTCGCCGCCACAGGACTTGGTCCCCTCTCCCATGTTGTTTATGGGAGAGGGTGGCGGCTCTCAGGCCGCCGGGTGAGGGCCCGCGAGCCGCTCGCTTCGCTCGAGGCGAACCGCAGGCGCACGGACCCAATCGAGAATCTCCCGACTTGCCCGCGCGTCCTCCGAACAGCATTCTTGAGGCTTCACTCGAACCGCCGTATCGATGCTGGCCGGTAGAGGCCTGGGCACTGGACAGTATAGACGCGACATAGGAGCAACGATGAAGTACCGTACTTATCCGGGCAGCGACATCACGGTGAGTGAGGTCGGGTTCGGGCTGTGGACGCTGGCCGCGGGGTGGTGGGGCGAGTTCACGGACGACGAGGCCGTGGCCCTCCTCCACCGCGCGCACGACCTGGGGATCACGACCTTCGACTCGGCGGACACCTACGGCAACGGGCGCGCCGACGAGATCCTGCGCCGGGCCTTCGGCGCCCGCCGCGACCGCGTGGTCATCACCACCAAGGTGGGATACGACTTCTACAGCCACCCCGACGCGCGCCGCGGCCAGCAGGAGATCCCCCACAGCGCCGAGCCGGGCTACCTGCGCTTCGCCGTCGAGGAGTCGCTCAAGCGGATGGGGACGGATGTCATCGACATCGTGTCGTACCACAACGCGCACGAGGAGCACGTCCCCAACGACGCGATCTGGGAGACGCTGGAAGCGCTCCGCCAGGAGGGGAAGATCCGCGCGTGGGGCGGCGCGCTGGGGCCCTCCAACGGCTACCTGTTCGAGGGGCTGGACCTGATCCGCGAGCGTCGCGCGCAGAACCTCCAGCTCATCAACAACATCCTTGAGCCCTGGCCGGGGCAGATCCTCACCGAGGCGGCGGAGCAGAGCGGGCGCACGGGCGTGCAGGTGCGCGTGACCCACTCCTCCGGGATGCTGGAGGGGAAGTACACGGCCGACACCGAGTTCGCGAAGAACGACCACCGCCGCCACCGCCCGCGCAGCTGGCTGATCAACGGCCTGCAGAAGCTGGAAGCGCTCCGCTTCCTGCACGAGGGGCGCGGGATGACGATCGGCCAGGCGGCGCTCAAGTGGCTCCTCGCCTCGCCCGTGGTGATGACCACGCTCCCCAACATCTACAACGGGGAGCAGCTGGAGGAGTTCGCCGCCGCGTCGGACATTCCCGACCTCACGGCCGACGACCTGCGGCGCATCGCCGAGCTCCAGCGCACCAACTTCGGGGTGCACGAGGAGAACATGCGCTACAAGGGCACCATGGTGCGTGAGGGCGAGGCCCTGGCGCCGCCGTACCGCTACGAAGGCGACGGATACCCGCTCGTCGCCGAGATGGCCGGCGCCGGCGACTGAACTGGTCTCACGCAGAGACACGGAGGCACAGAGAACTTGATCTCTGTGCCTCTCGTGCACGGTGCGAATGCGTACTCTCCTGATCGCGGCGCTTCTCTGCATCGCGGCCACGCCGGCCGCCCCCCAGGTGTCGCTGGGCGCGATCGTGGTGCGCGGCGGGGCGCGGTGCGAGGTCCGGCCGCAGGAGGGGCGCGACGCCGCCATCGTGTGGGCGGAGGCGCGCAAGGCCCTCCAGGCCGCCGCCGCCGCGCAGGGCACCTACCGCTTCAGCGCGCGGACGTACGCGCGCCGGCTGGACCCGCACAGCCGCGCCGTGCTGGCCGACACCACGCGGACGCTGCAGCGGACGAGCGGGCCGCTGTGGGTGAGCGTCCCCGCCGAGCGGCTCGCCGAGAAGGGCTTCATGGAGCTGCAGGGCGTTACCGCCGTCTTCTACGCGCCCTACGCCGCGGCCCTCCGCTCCGACGCCTTCGTGGACCAGCACTGCGTGCGCGTGCAGGCGAGCGAGGAGGGGTTGATCGGGCTCGCGTTCGAGCCGGTGCCGGGGCGCCGCGTGCCGGACATCCGCGGCACGATGTGGCTGGACCGCGCCACCGCGGAGCTGCGCCGCATGGAGTACCAGTACACGGGCCTGCGCGGCCGCCGCCCCTCGGACGAGGCCGGCGGCACGCTGGAGTTCCGCCGGCGCCCGGACGGCGCGTGGATCGTGAGCCGCTGGCGCATCCGAGTCCCCCTGCTGGCGCCCGACCTCCCCCGCGGCCCCTCCGGCCTCCCGGGCGAGACCCCGCGCAGCCTCACCTCGCTCGCTGAGGCGGAGCGCTGGCGGACGATGGGGCTGCGCGAAGAGGGAGGCGAGATCACCTCCATCGCCACGCGCGCCGGCGTCGCGGTCGCCGCCGAGCTGCCGGGCGCCCTCGCCGCCAGCGTGGCCGCCGACCGCACGCGCTCCACGACGGCGCCGCGCCGCGACACCGCCACGGTGGCGGACGTAGTGCCGCTGGAGGGGATCACCGCCATGGCGCGCAGCAGGAGGCTGGTGGTGGTCGGTTTCTACGACCGCCAGCGGCAGGGGGCCGGCCATTACGTGGGCCCGGACGATCTCTCGAACCGCCCGGCCACACCCCTCAGCCAGATCCTGGACGAGCTTCCCAGCATCAACCTCGTGCGCTACCGCCCCTGGGACGCGCAGCTGGGGGCCTGCAAGGGCCGCGAGGAGATCCGCCTGGTGTCACGCGGCACCACCACGCAGAACTGCGCCACACCCACCTCCGCCACCTGCTTCATGGAGGTCTACGTGGACGGCATGCTGGTGCAGCCCAACGTGGGCCGCCCCAGCCAGGACGTGGACCGCCTCGTCTCCTCCAGCGAAGTCGCCGCCATCGAGGTCTACCGCGGCATCTCGTCCGCCCCCGCCCAGTTCCAGACCCGCACCTCCCACTGCGGCGGCGTGCTGATCTGGACCGGCGAGCGATAGGAACGGCCCTTGTATGACGCGCAGACAGTAGATTGGGAGCATCCCCGGCAGCTCGATGGCCCTCAGGTGGCAAACACCGTGGGTGAGCTGGAGCGCCGGGGGCTGCCCGCCCAAGAGCCCGAACCGTTGCCCGGGGGTGAACCCC
>DASVSA010000156.1:0-2959 GCA_036388335.1 Longimicrobium sp.
CGCGGCGGCGAGCGGATGGCGATGGGGCCGCGGCTGGTGGCGAACGTGTTCAGCGGCAACGTCCCCGGGGTGGCGGTGACGGCGCTGGTGCGCTGCCTTCTCCTCAAGTCCGCGGCGCTGGGGAAGACGGCGGTGGGAGAGCCACTCCTGGCCGCCCTCTTCGCCCGCGGCGTCGCCGAGGCGGACGCGGGGCTGGGCGCCTGCCTCGCCGTCACCTACTGGTCCGGCGGCGACGACGAGATGGAGCGCACCGCGCTGGAAGCCGCCGACGCGGTGGTGGTGTACGGCGGCGCCGACGCGGTGTCCGCCGTGCGCGAGCGCACCCCGCGCGGCACCCGCTTTCTGGGGTACGGCCCCAAGGTCTCCTTCGGCGTGGTGGGGCGGGACGCGCTGACCCCCGCCGCCGCCGCCCAGGCCGCGCGCGGCGCCGCGCTCGACGCTTCCACCTTCGACCAGCAGGGGTGCGTGTCGCCCCACCTGTTCTACGTGGAGGATGGGGGCGAGGTATCGCCGCGCGAGTGGGCGGCGCTGCTGGCGCGCGAGATGGAGGGAGTGGAGCGCGAGCTTCCGCGCGGCACGCTGGCGCCGCGCGAGTCGTCTTCCATCCGCCAGCTCCGCGCGGTGGCGGAGTTCGCGCAGGCGGGCGGGGGCGGCACCGAGCTCCACTCATCGCGCGAGGGCACCGCGTGGACCGTGATCCACGAGCCGGACCCGGCGTTCACCGCCTCGTGCCTCAACCGCGTGGTGCGCGTGAAGCCCGTCGCCTCGCTGGCCGACGTCCCGACGCTGGTGGAGCGCTTCGGCCCCTTCCTGCAGACGGTCGGGGTAGACGCGGCTCCGGACGAGGCGCGCACACTGGCCGCCGCGCTGGCCCGCATCGGCGTGGCGCGCGTCACGTCGCTGGGGAAGATGGCCTGGCCCCCTCCGAGCTGGCACCACGACGGCCGCCCGCCCCTGCGCGAGCTCGTGCGCTGGTGCGACCTGGAAACATGAAGCTTACACAGAGGCACAGAGATGAACTGATCTCTGTGCCTCTGTGTCTCTGTGTGAGCCCCTATTCGTGCCTGATGGCGTCGATGGGCGACAGGCGCGCCGCCCGCAGGGCCGGGTACACGCCGAAGCAGAGGCCGATCAGGAGAGCCGAGAAGGTGGCGGCCAGCAGCGTGCTCGGTGAGATGCCGGCGTAGATCTCGGCGCCGACGCGGGCGCGCATGAAGGCCGTGGCCGCGGCGGCGCCGATGAGGCCCAGCACCAGACCCGCCAGGCTGCCGGAGCCGGAGATGGCCACGGACTCGGAGAGGAACTGGAGGAGGATGTGCCGGCGGCGCGCGCCCACCGCCTTGCGGATGCCGATCTCGCGGGTGCGCTCGGTGACGGAGGCCAGCAGGACGTTCATGATGCCGATGCCGCCCACCACCAGCGAGATGGCCGTCATCGCCCCCATGAAGAGCTTGAAGACCACGAACTGGCGCGCCACCGCGGCGCCCTTCTCCAGGTCGGTGCCCAGCTGGAAGTCGGCCCCGCCGTTGCCGTAGCGGCGCGCGAGCCACGTCTGCACCTCGCCGCGCAGCTCCTTCACGTCTTCCACGCGACGCGCGCGCAGGATGAGGGTGCGCGGGTCGGCGAGCTCCCCCGGCATCAGCACGGCGGCGGCGGCGGAGAGGGGGACGTAGGCGGCCAGCCCGTCCTCGCGCCCGCGCGCCGCCATCACCCCCACCACGCGCCGCGGGCCCCCGCGGAACTCGACCGTGCGCCCCACCAGCGCGGACGGGGCGCCGGGGGAGAGCGCCTCCGCCAGCGGAAGCGAGACCACCGCCACCGGCACGTCGCGCGACACTTCGGCGGCGGTGAAGAAGCGGCCGGCGGAGAGCTGGATGCGGTAGAAGCCAGCCGCGTCGGCCAGGGTGGCGGTGACCCGGGCGGCGCGCGGACGGCCACCCTGCGGCGGCTTCACCGTGGTGGTGCCGCTGGCGGAGAGCGAGAGCGCCGCCACGCCGGGGATCTCCCGACGCGCGGCCTCGGCCTCCCCGGCGCCGAGCTGCGTCCAGCGCTCGCGGGGCAGCCGCACGCCGTCCACCATGTCGGAGGTGAGCGGGGTTACGAAGACGTTCTGCACGCCCGTGGTACGCGTAACCTGCTCGCGTGCGTACGCCTCCATCCCGTCGCCCAGCGAGAGGACGGCGACCAGCGCCGCCACGCCGATCACCACCCCCAGCGCGGACAGAAAGGTGCGCAGGGGGTTGGTCTTCAGCGCGTCCACCCCCTCGCGGACGGCGGCCCAGGCGGTCAGGCGCGCCATGACGACCTCCCCGGGCGGATCACATCGGCCCCGGCACGGCGGCGCAGTGGCCCGACGGATCGCGGGCGCCGTAGCAGGCGCGGGTGAACACGGCCGGCTTCCCCTCCTCCAGCACGAGGGTGAAGAGGTTGCCGAACTCGGGCTCCGCGATAGCGATCCCCGCCGGCCCGCCGAGCGCCGCCACCAGCGCGGGCACGGTGTTGCTGTGGCCCACGATCAGCACCGTGTGCCCGGCGTGGGCCATCACCGCCTCGCGCACCGCGGCGGCGTGAGCTTCCGCGCCCCCCTCCACGGGCACCACCTGGGGCGTGACCCCGCGCGCCGTGGCCGCCGGCGCGGCCGTCTGCTGCGTGCGCACGAAGCGCGTGACGAGTACGGCGTCCACGCTGTCGTCGGCCAGCTCGGCCGCCAGGGCGCGGGCGCGCAGCTGGCCGGCTTCGCTGATGGCGGGATCGCTCCCGCCCTCCACCGCCTTTTCGGCGTGGCGGACGAGGATGACCGTGGTCTTCTGCTGCGCGGCGAGGGGCGCGCTCATCAGGAGCGCGGCGGCGGCAAGGTAGAGCGGGCGGAGGCGCATGCGACTGTGGATGGAAGGGTTTACGAGACGCACCAGCGAAACGGCCGGCCCTCTCGCGAGAGGGCCGGCCGTTTCAACCGATC
>DASVSA010000157.1:0-8757 GCA_036388335.1 Longimicrobium sp.
CTGTGCGCGCCGTGTGAGCACGGCGGACAGCACAGGCGGATTCCCCATCGCCGCGCGCACCGAGCACGCGTCGAAACGGGTGGTGTCGTCCATGAACACGACGCGGTACTCGATCACGCTGATCACGGCCCCGACGCGCTCGGAATCGGCAGCCCGTTGCGCTTCGGCACCGCTCGAAAGCACCACGGCGGCACACACCAGAAGGGCGCGGATCACTACTTGATGCACGAGTTTGTCCCTGGGCTGAGGAGGGTGAACGGATGCTCTGCGTAGTACGGGCCGACAGGGTCCGTATGATCGTACCCCATCGCGTGCGCCGCCTCGTGAAGCGCCGTGTTCATCATCTCCCGGAGAGCAACGGCATCACCGGACGCCGCAGCGTCGAGCCCTTCCGGGTCGAAATGGATGTTGCCCGTGCTCTCGTCGTATGCTCCCCAGTGGGGGCCGACTCCCTCATCGCCCGCCCTCGTTTGCGTAGCGCCGCGGAAAACCTTGCCGCTCGTATACCTCGATTGCCACTCGGTGAACATCTGGGCGCACATTGCCCGCGCATCCGTGTCGGTGAACTCGCCCACCGGCCGGAGGCGGTCGTTGATGTCGTCCGAAAGCACCCTCTTGTCCGCCTCGTTCAGGGGTACGTAGCAGTTCGGATCCTGGCTCGGATCGCACGACGGGGTGCCGGGGTCCCACCCGTAGCCCGTGCCGTTGTTGGTCCCCTGCGACGCCCCCTCCGCGCAGTTCGACCAGCAGGGGTCCTTGCTGTAGGGGTCGTACGGCTGCGGAGCGCCGTAGTACGTGGGGGCTGGGGTGACGATGAGCGCCGGCAGCGGGCACCAGTAGGTGTAACACGGGTCAGACATGGTAGACACCACGCCATCCTCACGCTTCCGGTGCGCGGTCCTGCGCCCCTGCACGCCGAGACGCCGGTCCATCATTTCCACGGCCATCTCCGTGCGCGGGACGCGGCAGTTCGCGGCGGCGACGGGGGTCCCGTCCGGGTCCTTCCAGAGATACCGTAGCAGCACCGTCTCGCCGTGTTCTTCGAGCGCCGGCTTGGGGAAGCTCACCGCCACCGTGCGATACTGGTACGGGTACGGCCCGTTCACGGCGCGGGTGCTCAGACTACAAGTGTACGGTGAGAGGGCGCCGGGCGCGCGCGACGCGTTCCGGCTGGACGCCCGCCCCGACTCGGCGGCCGGTTTACCGGTGGTGGGAAGGTCCTGGCAGGCGGATGCCGCCATTGTGAGCAGCATGAGGGCACTCACTGGACGGACGGGTCGTTTCGGCACAGATCCTCTCACGTCCCACGGCAGGGAATCCACCATGTTATGTCTTAACATGGTAGTGCAGGGCGCCGAGCCCCACCGCCGCCGCGAACAGCGGCGCTATGCGAACGGATCAATGCCAGGATCTGTGCCTGACCCGAAGTAAGAAATTATTGGCGGGAGCTAGAAGTCAACTAGTCTAACCGCTCAGTTGTTGTGAGTCAACCGTGTCGCTCTGTACGTGCCAATACGATGCGAGGTGCCCGAATGCAGGCACGGAGACACGGAGGAGTGTTCCTCCCGTGCCTCCGTGCCTCTGTGTGAGCCCAGCTGTTCAGCCCAGGACGCGCTCCACCAGCTCCAGGTTGGTCCTCACGACGGTGTTCTGCGGGTTCAGCTCCAGAGCGCGGCGCCACAGCTTCACGGCCTCGGCGCGCTCCATCCGCTTGTAGTGGATGTTGCCGAGGCGGAAGTACACGTCGTCGCCCAGGGCGGCGTTGAGCTGCAGGGCGCGGCCGTACGACTCGGCGGCCTCGTCGTAGGCGCCACGGCGGTACTGGGCGTCGCCGAGCGCCTTGTGCACCTGCGGCAGGTCCCCGTCCTCCTCCACCGCGCGGCGGTACGAGGCCTCGGCGGCGTCCCAGTCGCCGCGGCGCTCGTGGACGGTGCCCAGGTGAAGGTGGATGGGGGCCGAGTGGGGGTGGAGCTCGACGCCCTCCGCGCCCAGCTTCAGCGCCGCGTCGGGCCGGCCGGCGGCGGCCTCGGCCAGGAGGGCGAAGGCGAAGTAGGCGGCGGGGAGGCGCGGGCCCTTGAACTCCAGGCGGAAGCGGGCGAAGCGGGCCGCCGCGTCGTGCACCTCGCCCGCCTTCAGCAGCAGGATGGCGCGCGAGAGCTGCACCTGAGGGCGCTGCGGGGCCAGGCGGAACGCCTCGTCGGCGGCGAAGCGGGCATCGCCCAGGCGGCCCAGCCGCTCCATGGCCAGCGACATCCCGTGGAATACGGAGGCGCGGGCGCCGCCCATCTCCGTGGTCTCCTTGAAGTAGCGGAGCGCCATGCGGTCGTCGCCCTTGCGCAGCCCGATCAGCGCCAGGTGGAAGCGCGAATCGAGGTTCTGGGGCTGAAGCTCGGCCACGCGGCGGAACTCGCGGGTGGCCTCCTCGTACATCCCCGTGCGGTAGAAGGCGATCCCCAGGTTGCGGTGCTCGTCGATGCGCGCCTGCGGCACCTCCTTCTGCTCCGCCGGCGAGCGGCGCCCCACCGGGTGCGCGAAGCCGGCCTGGATCAGCCCGAACAGGGCCTTCCCCACGTCGAACTCCACCATCCCGCTCTCTTCGATCAGGTCCTGCACGCTGCGCTTGCCATCCACCAGCGGAATGATCTTGCGCTGGTCCTCCGACAGCTCCAGGCCGTCCATCCGCCTGGAGCGGTCCGTCTCGAACACCAGGTCCAGCGAGGGGATCTTCTTCTCGATCAGGCTCCACTCGTCGATGCGCCGGGCGCCCTCCAGCAGGAGGTTCTCCGGGTTGATCGACACCTGGAAGGCGCCGGGCTCGGGGCGCTGGTCGGCCTCGAAGTAGAAGGAGCCCTGCGTCCAGGTGAAGAGGAAGTAGACCGCCTCCTCGATCTGGATGCGGATGTAGTGCTCCAGCTGGTCGCGGGTGATGGAGCCGCGGCGGATGAGGATCTCGCCCAGCCGCTCGCCGGGCGTGCGGGCCTGCTCGTCGATGGCGGCGAAGAGGTCCTTGGCGTCCAGCAGCCCGTTCTTCACCAGCAGGTCGCCCAGCCGGTCGCGCCGGTTGACGATGGAGGCGTAGGTGATGCGCCCGCGGTCGAAGTAGATGTAGCCGAAGTTGGAGCGGTCGGTGAGCGACAGGCACCCCGTCTTCTGCCCCATGGCCAGGAGCTGGAGGACGTCGGGGAGCGAGGCTTCGCGGAGGTTTCCCTTGATCGCCATCTCAGGCCAGCTCCTCTATGAGCCGGTCTTCCAGCGCCACCCACCCCCACGCCACCTTTTCCGCGTTGCTGAAGTACCAGCGGTCCACGGGGGCCGCGGCGGGCTCCTGCGCCCTGCGCCGCTCCGCCGCCGCCCGCGCGGAAAGGAGCATCGCCTCCGCTTCGCCCACGCGGTCCGGGTCCGACAGCACGGGCGACGCGTCCGTTTTCTCGCCCAGCGCGGCCAATCCCTCGCGCACGGCGCGCAGCCGCTCCACGTCGGCCGCGAAGCCGGCGAGCACGGCATCCACGTCGGGCGCGGCGTCGGCATCCAGGGCGGACTCCAGGCGGCGGGTGCGGATCCCCTCGCCCTCCCAGCGCAGGATGGCCTCGGCCAGGTGCTTGCGCCACGGGGCGTCCTCCACCAGCTGCCCCACCGTGAAGGCGATGTCGCTGAGGAAGGCGCTGAACTCGTCCTGCGGCCCTTCGCCCGCTTCGTCGCCCACGATCTCCGGCACCTCGGCGGCGGAGACGGGGGCGCCGCGCTGCGCCTGCATGGCGCCGATGCGGTCCACGCTCGCGTGAAGCTCGTGCGCGTTGCGGGCGGGGAGGCGGGCGAGGGCGTCGTCCACCCCCGCGTCCAGCGTCACCCCCTGCCCCGCCGCGTGGCGCCGGACGATCTCCAGCCGCGTCTCGGCCTCGTGGGCGGCCACGTCCACCACCAGGCCGTCGGCCAGCCGGCCGCGCAGCACGTCGCCCACCCGCGGCAGGTCGCCGGGAGCGAGGGTGGACGCGAAGACCATCTGCACGCCCTGGCGGAGGAGCTCGTCCCAGAGCGAGGCGAGCTCCTCCTGGGTGCGTGTCTTCCCGGCCAGCGCCTCCGCGTCGTCGATCACCAGCAGCCCCGCGTCCAGCAGCTCGTCGCGGAACGCCTCGATCCCCCCCGCCGCCACCGCGGTGCTGAGCCGCCCCGCGAACCCCTCGGCCGTATCGAACACCACGCGCATCTCCGGCCGCACGGCCGAGGCGAGGGTGGCCACGGCGCGCAGCAGGTGCGTCTTGCCGGTGCCCGCCGGCCCGTACACCCAGAGCGGGTTGTAGCTGGTGCCGGGCGACTCGGCCACGCGGCGCGCGGCGGCCGCGGCCAGCCGGTTGCCCGGGCCGACCACGTACGTGTCGAAGGTGAAGCGGGGGTCCTGCTCGAACTTCATCGCGGGTCGGGCTCGGCGGAGTTGGGTTGGATCGTGGAGCGGGTTACGAACATAGCACTTTATCGCGGCGCGGACGAGACGGGCCCTCACCCGGCGGCCTGATAGCCGCCACCCTCTCCCAGGAACTGCCCTGGGAGAGGGGACTACTTCGCGTGCGCTTACGGCCGAGACCTCTCTGTGCCTCTGTGCCTCTGTGTGAGCCCCGCTGTTGCTGTACCGTGAAAACGGCGCCGCACCCGGCTCGCCGCATCCGAAGTAGTCCCCTCTCCCATCGGGTTTATGGGAGAGGGTGGCAGCTGTAAGCTGCCGGGTGAGGGCCCCTACCCCGCCGCCACCGTGCGGCCGAAGCGCTGCGCCAGGCGCTTGAGCACTTCGGAGCTGATGCCGCGCAGGGTGTCGAAGACACCGGTGCCGGCCAGGGCCTCGGCCTCGAAGCGCGGGAGGTCGCGGTAGTTGAGGAGGTCGTCCATGGCTTCCAGCGACATCACGTCCGGCAGGTCGCGCTTGTTGTACTGCAGGACGATGGGGATGGTGCGCGGGTCCACACCCTGCTCCAGCAGGTTGACCTGCAGGTTGCGGAAGCTCTCGATGTTCTCGTCGCGCTGCGAGCGCTGCGAGTCCGCCACGAACACCACGCCGTCCGCGCCCTGCAGCACCAGCTTGCGGGTGGCGTCGTAGTATACCTGCCCCGGAACCGTGTAGAGCTGGAACCGCGTCTGGAACCCCGAGATCGTCCCCAGGTCCAGCGGGAGGAAGTCGAAGAACAGCGTGCGGTCCGTCTCGGTGGCCAGCGACACCATGCGCCCGCGCCGGTCCTCCGGCACCTGGCCGTGGATGTACTGGAGGTTCGTCGTCTTCCCGGAGCGCCCCGGACCGTAGTACACGATCTTGGAGGTGATCTCGCGGGTGGAGTAGTTGACCAGGCTCATGGGAGAAGAAAAAAGTGCGTGAGTGCGTTAGTGCGTGAGTGCGTTTTTAGGTCGTGTGTGTGGATCGTGGCATGGCGCGCCCCGGGAGGCGCCAAATCCAACGCACTCACGCACTAACGCACTAACGCACTGTGCTCGTGCCTCGGACTACGCGCCAAAAACATTCTCCAGCCCCGCTTCCAGGTCGCGCTCGAACGCGCGCGCGTCCGTGGTGGGGCGCGCTTCCTTCCAGCCGGGGAGGGCGGCGACCTCGCTCACGAAGGTGGCGAAGAAGAGCTGCACCAGGCCGATGGACGAGTCCTCGCCGAAGACGGCGATGGCGATCAGGTCCTCGGCGGGGGTGCGAAAGGGGCCGATGAACACCTGCGACGCCGTGCCGCCCTGGTGCAGGTGGTGGAAGCCCGCCTCGCCGATCAGCTCCGCGAGCGCCTGGCTGGATGCGTGGATGCCGGCGCCCAGCGAGGCCACCCCCATCACGTCCAGCGCCCGGGCGAACCCGCGCTGCGCCAGCACCTGGCCGCTGCGGTTGATGAGAAGCACCAGCCGCAGCCCGGCTTCGCGCGCGAAGTGCTCCACCGGCGCCGCCAGCGCCTCCACGAACTGCGCCAGGTCCGCGCGCCTCACGCGAGCGCCTCCACCACGCGCGCCGCCTCAAGCCTCACCAGCCCCACGTTCACCCAGCTCTCCGCCACCACCACCAGCAGCAGGTCGCCCAGCTGCGGCGGCGCCGCGGCGAAGAGCAGCCCGTCCTCGCCGTCCACCTGAACGAAGGCGGCGTCGCCGAAGTCGGCGGTGGACATGGAGCGGCGGGCGCGGCGGAAGATGGAGGCCACCAGCGCCGCCACCGCGTCGCCGGGGACGCCCACCATCAGGTCCTCGGCCACCACCAGGCCGTCCTCCACGGCCACGACCATGGAGCCGCGCACGCCGGTGATGCGGTTGACGCGGTCGAGCATCTCTGCGTACGCGCTCACCGTGCCCCCATGGCGGCGATGAAGCGCTCGGCCGCCTCGCGGGCCCGCCCCGCCACGCGCAGCACCCATCCCATGGGCACGTCGCGCCGGCCGGCCACCGCCACCATCCCGCCGTCGCCGGTGGGCGCCAGGCGGACGACGGCCTGCGGCGTCTCCACCAGGATCCCCTTCCACGCGCCCATCTTGAGGTGCCTTACGGCGCGCTCGGCCTCGGTGGATGCGCCGGAGAGGACGGCGGCGACCTCGGCCGCGCGGTCGCGCCCGCCGGCCTGCATCTCGCCCGCCACCACGAAGCCCTGCGCATCCAGCACCACCGCGCCCACGATGCCGCGCTCGTGCGCCAGCGCGCCGATCTCCGACGCCAGCGCGTCGAACACGCGCCCGCCGTCCCACGGCTCGGGCGCCGGAGCCGCGGGCGGGGAGGCCGCCGGAGCGGCAGCCGGCGCCGATCCGCGCGAGTGCCGCCACGCCTCCTCCAGCGCGGCCCGCACCTCCTGGTCGGTCACGTCGCCGGCCTGCGCCTGCTCCAGGTGCCGCACCGCCGTGGCCCAGTCGCCGCGCGCAAAGGCCGAGAGGCCCATCTCGCGCCGAGCGCCCGCGTGCTCGGGGGAGAGGGCGAGGGCGATCCCCCACTCGTCTTCCGCCTTCACCAGCTCGCCGCCGTCGCGGTAGAGGAGGCCCAGGAGGTGGTGGGCGTCGACGTGGTTGGGGTGGCGCTCCAGGCCGCGGATGCAGAGCCGCAGCGCCGCGTCGCGCTTGCCGGACTCCCAGTACGCGCGGGCCAGCGGGAGGAAGGCGAGCGAGGCGGGGTCCGCCGCCAGCTCGTCGCTCCACTGCCTCACCTGCATGGGAGACGCGGTCATCCGGCCTCCGACTTCAGGGCGTCCAGCAGCACGTCGGCGGCGTCGCGGGCGCGCTCGGCGCGGGTGCGGCGCGTGGCGTCGGCGTCTTCCAGGCGCAGGTACGTGGTCCACGCTTCGCGCGCCCGGCGCAGGTCGCCGGAGTGGGCCGCCGCGAAGCCCAGGTGGTAGTGCACGGAGGCGGAGAGCGGGTCCAGCGCCGCGGCGCGCGCCAGCGTCACCAGCGCCTCGCCCCAGCGGGCCACGCGCCGCTGAGCCCTCGCCAGCAGCGTCCACAGCTCGGGACGATCGGGATTGGTGCGCGTGAGGTCGTCCAGCAGGCGGCGGGCGGCGTCGGGCTGCCCGTCCTCCAGCAGCCGCTCGGCCTCGTCCAGCGCCTCGCGGATGGGGCGCTCCCACGCCGGCGACGGAGGGGCCACGCGGCGCTCCTCCAGGATCTCCACCACGCCCGTGGACACCAGGCCCCACACGATCTTGGCCACCTCGAAGTCGCCGCGCCCCAGCGCGCCCGCGATCTCCTTGAGCGACCGGACGCCGTCGATCTCGGCCAGCACCTCCCACTCGGAGGGGTGCAGGTCCAGCACCGCGTCGTCGCCCGGCTCGTGCACCAGCGCGGGCACCACGCCCATGTCCGGGATCTTGCTCTCGATGGTGCTCCACTCGTCGATCCGCCGCGCCGCCTCCATCAGAAGCGACTCGGTGGGGACGCGCACGGACACCGGGCCGGGCTGCGGCGGCTGCCCTTCCTCGAAGCGGAAGTAGCCGTCCTTCCACTGCATCAGCTCGAAGACGGCTTCCTGGATCTGGAAGCGGAGCTGCCGCGCCACGTCCTGCGGCGACACGACGCCCTCCTCCACCAGGATGGCGCCGAGCTGCTTTCCGGGCACGCGCGCCTGGACGAGGCGGGCCGCCTCCACGTGGCGCTCGGTCACCTTGCCGGCGCGCAGGAGGAGGTGGCCCAGGCGGTCGGCCGTGTCGCCCAGCTGCGCGCCGATCACGCCGCCGCGGTCGAAGCGCACGACGGCCGGCAGGTGGCGCGACTCGTTGGAGACGGTGAGCGTTCCCGTCTTGCGGCTCAGGTCCAGGAGCTGGAACACGTCGCTGAGCGCGAGCTCGCGGAGAGGTCCTTCGATCGCCATCCGTTCAGGCGTTCTGGAAGACGGTCACGACGTCCAGCGCCGTGTCGATGTTGCCGCGCGCGGCGGCGGCGAGGGGGCTGTCCGGCGCGGCTTCCACGGTGCGCCGCCAGAAGCCGATCGCCTCGCGGAAGCGCCGCTCGGCCGCCGCCAGCGCGCCCAGGCCGAAGAGAGCGTCGGCGCGCGCCGGGTCGAACTTGAGGACGCGCCCGAACGCCTGCTTCGCGTCGGCGGGGCGCCCGTCGTCCATCAGCGCCTGGCCGAGGAGCACCAGCGCGTCCAGGTGATACGGGTCGCCCGCCAGCAGGTCCACGGTGGTGGACACCGCCTCGCGCGGGCGCCCGGCCGCGCGCTGCGCCTGCCCCAGCAGGAACGCCGCGTCCGCGTAGGTGGGGAGGATGTCGAGCGCGGCCTGCGTCTCGCGCACCGCGTCCTCCACCCGCCCGCTCT
>DASVSA010000158.1:0-11413 GCA_036388335.1 Longimicrobium sp.
CCAGCACCGTCACGTCCGTCAGCGCGACGTCGACGATGCGGTCCCAGAGCGACTTCTTCCCTTCTTCCTTCTTCCTGAAAAGACGAGCCATCACATACTCCGTTCGCGTGTCTCGCAAATCTAGCACGCAGAGGCACAGAGGCACAGAGAAGAAGTTCTCCTCCGTGCCTCGGCGCCTCTGCGTGAGCCCTGTTTTTACGAAGCCTGCGTGAACCGCCGCGAGACCTCTTCCCAGTTGATCGTGTTGAACCACGCGTCCAGGTAGTCCGGGCGGCGGTTCTGGTACTTCAGGTAGTAGGCGTGCTCCCACACGTCCACGCCCAGGATCGGCGTGTAGCCGGCCATCAGCGGCGAGTCCTGGTTCTGCGTGTCGATCACCTGCAGCTTCCCCTGGTCGTCCACCACCAGCCACGACCACCCGCTCCCGAAGCGGCCCTTGCCGGCGTCCACCATGCGCGTCTTGAGCTGGTCGTAGCCGCCGAACGCCTGCGTGATGGCGTCCGCCAGGGGGCCGGTGGGCTGGCCGCCGCCGTTGGGGCCCATCACCTGCCAGAACAGCGAGTGGTTGGCGTGCCCGCCGCCGTTGTTGCGCACGGCGTTGCGGATGTCCTCCGGCACCTCGTCGATGCGGCGGAGGAGGGCGTCGATGTCGTCGCCGGCCTGGAACTCCGGGTGCTTGTCGAGCGCGGCGTTCAGGTTGGTGACGTACGTCGCGTGGTGCTTGCCGTGGTGGATCTGCATGGTCTGCGCATCGATGTGCGGCTCCAGCGCGTCGTGCGGGTACGGCAGATCCGGAAGGGTGAACGGCATCAGGCGCCTCCGTCTTGAGTGGTCTGGGCCGCGCGAACGGGTGCGCGGCGAGTCGCGCCCGGCGCACGCAAGGGGCGCACCGGGGCTGCGCGGCTGCCGCGCAATCTACGCCGCGTCAGATGTTCCGCCACGGACTCGCCGCCGTCTCACGCAAACGCCTGTTTTGCGCGCTGATCCAGCCGCGGCACCCCACCTGCCGTTCGCTTCCTATGTCCCTTTACTGCATGGCCTTGGAAGAGAGTGGCACGTATGATCACGGCGAAGCTTCGCGTATATCTGCTGGCCGCATGCGCCGCGCTGGCCGCCTGCGACGACCCCGCCGGCGGCGGCGGCGGCGGGACGACGGGCGACCCGGTGGAGATCGTACGGAACGCCGCGCACCCGCTGACGGGCGCCGCGGCCGACTACGATCCGCTCATGTCCGCGATCGGCGAGAGCCGCTTCGTGCTCCTGGGCGAAGCCACCCACGGCACGCACGAGTTCTACACCCAGCGCGCCCGCATCTCGCGCCGGCTGATCGAGGAGCGCGGGTTCGCCGCCATCGTCGTCGAGGCGGAGTACCCCGCCGCGCGCCGCGTCCACGCCTACCTCCAGGGCCGCGGCGACCCGTCGCCCGAGGCGGCGCTCGCCGGCTTCACGGAGTTCCCGCTCTGGATGTGGAGGAACGCCGAGGTGCGCGACTTCCTGCGCGACCTGCGCGCCCTCAACGCGGCGTCGCCCGGCCGGGTGACGTTCGTGGGGATGGACGTGTACAGCCTTTACGCGTCGCAGGATGACGTGATCGCCTACCTGTCCCGCGTGGACCCCGCGGCGGCCGCACGGGCGCGCACCCGCTACGCCTGCTTCGCGCCGTACGGCCGTGACCCGCAGGAATACGGGAGCGAAGCCGCCGGCACCCCCGCCGCTTCCTGCGCCACGCAGGCGGCCGAGCAGCTCGCCGAGATGCAGCAGCGCGCCGCCAGCGCCCCCGCCGACCCCGAGCTCTTCGACGCCGTGCAGAGCGCGCGCGTGGTACGCGGCGCCGAGGAGTTCTACCGCCGCAACTTCCAGCCCGGCGAGGGGGCGTGGAACGCCCGCGACCGCCACATGGCCGAGACGCTCACCGCGCTCGCCGCTCACCTGGAGGCACGCGGCCAGCGCGGCAGGATCGCCGTGTGGGCCCACAACTCCCACGTGGGCGATGCGCGCGCCACGGAGATGGGCGCGCGCGGGCAGCTGACGGTGGGCCAGCTCATGCGCCAGCGGAACCCCAACGAGACCTTCCTCCTTGGATTCACCACCTTCGAGGGCGAGGTCGTGGCCGCTACCTCCTGGGGTGCCCCCGGCCGCTCCACCGCTCTGCGCCAGGCGCTGCCGGAGAGCTACGCCGCCCTCTTCCACCAGACGGGCGTCCCCAGCTTCCTGCTGGTGCTCCGCGGCTCCCCCGCCGCCCCCGCCCTCAGCGACTCACGCCTGGAGCGCGCGGTGGGAGTCGTCTACGCCCCGCAGACCGAGCGCCAGAGCCACTACTTCCAGGCCCGCCTCGCCGAGCAGTTCGACGCCGTCATCCACATCGACCGCACCACCGCCGTTAGCCCGCTCCCGTAGACACGGGACGCCGGGTGCGGAGCGTGGCACCCGCCCACAGGAGCGATTGAAATCGCCGCTGGAACCACGCAAAGTCCCCTGCGGGGACTGTAACATTCCACCCCCGGCGGAAGGGACAGACCGCGACGGCGGTCTTCGCGTAGGTCCAGCGGCGATTTCAATCGCTCCCGGGCGGGGTCTGTCGCTCGCCGAACGATTCAGGTAAAAGCCACAGAGGCACGGAGATCAACTCATCTCCGTGCCTCTGTGCCTCTGTGTGAGCCCCTTCTTTTCACCCCGCCGCGCGCCCCTTCCTGTCCCCCGAAACGGGCACGGGCATCCCGTAGCGCCGCATCAGCTCCACCGCGAGTGACAGGTAACTCCGCGCGCCCGCCGAGCGGGCATCGTACGCGAGCACGGGGCGCTCGAAGCTCGGCGCTTCGGCCAGGCGCACGTTGCGCGGGATGACGGTGGCGAAGGTGCGCTCGCCCAGGTACCCGCGCACCTCCGCGGCCACGCTCTGCGCCAGGGAGAGCCGGCCATCGAACATGGTGATGAGCGCTCCCTCGATGCGCAGCGATGGATTCAGCGCCTTCACCAGCTCCAGGTTCTCCAGGAGCTGCGACAGCCCTTCGAGGGCAAAGAACTCGGCCTGCACCGGCACCAGCACACTGTCGGCGGCCACCAGGGCGCCCAGCGTGTAGAGGCCCAGCGCGGGCGGGCAGTCCAGCAGCACGAAGTCGTAAAGGTCCCGCACGGGGGCCAGCGCCTCGCGCAGCCGCTGCTCGCGGCCGGGGAGGCTGGCCATCTCCACCTCGCCGCCCAGCAGGTGCTCGCTGGTGGGGACCACGTCCAGGAAGGCGATGTCGGGAGAGCGCACGACGGCGCTGGCCAGCGGCGCGCCGTCGAAGAGCACGCCGTACAGCGACGACCGCGCGGTACCGCGCAGCTCCGCGGGTAGGAGGCCGCTGGAGGCGTTGCCCTGGGGGTCCAGGTCCACCACGAGGGTGCGCTTCTCGGCGGCGGCCAGGCTCGCCCCGAGGTTCACGGCGGTCGTGGTCTTGCCGACACCGCCCTTCTGGTTGGCGATCGCGATGACGGGCATGGGCTCAGCTCACCACGCCGCTCAGACCGGGGCCGGCCTGCGGGGACGACGGACTCATGTGCGGGTCAATCCACTGGAGGCGGGGACCGTCTGACCGCGGGCGGAACTGCGGGGAAAGTGCGGGAGTGCATCCATATTGGGGAGCACCCCCGCCGTTGCGCAAGGGAGCTCGCCGGCCGTTCAACCTTTGAACGTACGCCGCCCCACGGCCCCTTTCGGGGACACCCGACGCAACCGGTTGCGGCACAGCGACTTGCGTGTAAGTCATTCCGTTACATGAAGTTACAAAGGGGTTGACCGGCACGGCCCCGACTGCTTACTTTGGGCCCTCCAGCGCCGCCCCGCGCGTCGCCGGCTCCTCCGCGGAACGCTCCCCGAACCCTCCGGTACCTTGGAAACGATGGATGCCCGCCCCGTTGTCCTGACGCTGCCCGGCGATGTCGCGAACAGGGTGGAGGCACTCCAGCAGAAGGACCCGGAGCTCGTGGCCCAGATGCTTCGCTACTGCGCCATGCGGGAAACTATCTTCCAGGTGCTGGCCGGGAACGCCCAGCAAACGAAAAGCTTGACCTAGCGCCAAAAATCCGGCATGGTGAGCGGGGTGCGAGCCTCGTTACCCTCCACAACCCCGTACCGGATGGCGCAGGACCCCTCGCTTCGAATCAAATACCTCGACTGGTGCTCGGCGAAAATCGCCGAGCACATTTTCGCGCTGGACCCCGACGGCTTCTGGCTCCTCTCGCAGAAAGCGGCCGAGGCGAGCCGCGTTCCGGCCACCGCCGGAGCCCCGGGGGGCGACGAGATCGTGGAGACCCTGGTGGGCACAGGCGAGTCGGCCGAGCGGCTCCGCCAGATGATCCTCGCCGTGCACCGCGAGCTGGACCTCCCCGACCAGGAGAGCTGGACGCTGCGCTACCGCGCCGATCCCCAGCTCTACGAGCGCGACATGCTCGGCTTCCGCCCGGCCCACCGCTGAGGGGCGCACGCTACGACGCGCGCCGCCGCATCCTGCTCATCACCCACGCCTTCAGCTGTGCCTCGTCCGGCGCCGGGTGCCCCCGCTCCGTAAGCCAGTCGCTCATCCAGGCAGCGAACATCGGCGGGAGCCAGCGCCGCGGGACGTAGTGAGCCCCGTCGGCCAGCGTGAACCCCGACGCGGGCTCCGGCTCGGCCACCTCGCCCGGCCGCAGCAGGCGCAGCGCGCGCGAGCGGCCCGGCGTGCGCAGGATGTAGCCCTTCTCCTGCAGCGTGCGCAGGTGCTCCGCCACGCTCGAGATGGAGCGGTAGCCGAAGTGCTCCGCGATCTCCTCGTGGCTGGGAGCGCAGCCCTTGTCGGCCAGGTAGTCCCGCAGGTAATCGAGGATCTCCACCTGGCGGCGGGTCAGCGGTTCCATGGTCATGCCCCCCGTGGGGGTTTCCGAAGGATCGCGAGCGGACATCAGCGCTTCTCTCCTCGCCGCGCGCGGGGCGACGGCCTGTGGGCGACCTTGGTGAGGCTGAACCAGAGCAGGAACCCGCCGTAGCCCACGATCCCCAGTGTGGTGGCGAGCGTCAGGAGCCCCGTGCCGTTCATGGGGCCCTCACCGGTCGGCGAGCCGCAGGTACGCCACGGGCCGCATGCGCGCCGGCCTCACCCGCGCCGGCCGCGGCAGCGCCCCGTGGCGCTCGTCGTCCGCCGGCCCGCGCACCAGCTCGTGGCAGCGGCTCCCGCCCTCCGGCAGGTAGCGGAGCGCGAGGCCCAGGGTCTCGAACGCCGCGAACCAGCGCACCCACACCGCCTCCGCGGGGCGCACCGCGCGCCCGAAGTCGATGCGGAGCGCTCCGTCCACGACCGGCGCGCCGCCGTGCTCCTCCACCCACAGGCGGATCTCGATGGGGTCCCGGGTTGTCCGCGCTCGGCTCATCGTCGCTCCTCGCCCTTTGCGCCGCGCCCGCATTGGCCCGGCGTTCTTCTCTGTCCGTACCTCGCCCCATCACGTGGCGGCGACTGAGGACCTGCTCCCGGCATGCGCGTTACCCGTCACGCTCCAGCCACTCCCGCTGCTCGTCCGTGAGCGCGCCGGGGTGCGCGCCATCGGCGAGGGCACGCCAGGTCTCGGCTTCGCGGCGCAGGAGGGCGGCTTCCTCCTCGCGGCTGGCCGGGTAGGAGGCCGCGCGGCGCGTGCAGATGTACGCCATGGAGAGCGCGTACTGGCGCGCGGCGTCGCTGATGCGCTCCCCGCGCAGGTGCTCGATCACCCCGCTACCTCGCACGCCTGCCGCGCCGGGGGTCCCTGGTCGTCCGGGTCCAGGCGCATTCCGGCTCGCGGGGCCCGGCGCTCCGCCACGATCACGATGCGGACGCGCTCTCCCCACCACCGGAACGCGGGGCGCTGGCTCTCGACGGTGGCCTCGCTCATGGTCACCCCGTGCGCCGGTAGGGGGCGAAGCCGCGCAGACGCCCGATCCTGCGGCGCAGCGCCTCCGGCCGGTGCGCCAGCCAGGGGAACGCGTCCTCGATGGCCCGCGCCAGCTTCTCCTCGTCGCTCCCCATCTCCAGCGCCTGCGCCACGGTGCACACGTACTCCACCACGATGTCGTCGCCGTCGCGCGCCTGCCCGTGGCGGATCCCCATCGTCCTCAGCTCCTCCAGCAGGTTGGCGAGGACGTGCACGTTTCCCGGCACCGCCGCCACGCGGGTGCGCGCCGGAAAGGGCGTGTCCAGCGAGACGAGCTCCGCGGCGCGCGGGCCTTCCAGCGGCGCCATCCTGCGCCCCGCGCCGAAGCGCTGCTCCAGCAGGCGCACCACCTCGGCCAGGATGCGCTGCGGATCGGCCGGCTTCACCAGGCACCCGTCGAAGCGCGCGGTGCCCGACGGCGCTCCTTCGCAGCCGGCGGCCAGGCGCAGCGCCAGGGTGCTGGCGCAGCCGGGCTCCGAGCGGATCTCCTCCAGGAGGCGCGGGGCCGCGGGGTCGGGGAGGTCCACGATGACGAGGTCCGGGAACCACTCGACGCACATGCGCAGCGCCTCGTCTTCGGAGCGCGCCTCGGCCGCCTCGTAGCGGTTGCGCTGCAGGAGAAGGCGCAGCCCGGCGCGGATCACCTCGTTCTCCGAGACCACCAGGACGCATCCCGGAGCGGTCGCGTCGAGCCACGCCTCCATCACGGCGTCCCGTTCGAAGTCCATGTCTACCCTTCGGCTCAGGCCGCCGGCGCGGCGCGCAGGAAGCGCCGCAGCGGGATCGGCCGCTTCATGGCAGGCCCCCACAGGTCGCCGCGCTCGGCGAGCCGCTCGGGGAGCGTGCGGATGGTGAAGGCGCGCGGGTCGAGCGAGTGGTCGAGCTCGTCCCAGGCGAGCGGGGTGGACACGGTGGCGCCCGGCCGGGCGCGCACGGCGTACACTCCGGCCACCGTCTTCCCCAGGATGTTCTGCAGGTAGTCCACGTACACGGTCCCACGGGGCCGCCGCTTCACCATCCGCTCGACGGTCGCGATCTTGGGAGCGCGCGCCGCCACGCGGGTGGCGATGAACTGCGCCAGCAGCGTGGCCGTCTCCAGCGCCGTCCTGGGCGGGAGCGGCAGGTACACGTGCATGCCGGTGGAGCCGGAGGTCTTGAGCGCGCCGTGAAGCCCGTGGCGGTCCAGCTCCTCCTTCACCAGCTTCGCCACCTCCACCACCGTGCGGAAGCCCGTCCCCTCGCCCGGGTCCAGGTCCAGGATGGTGTAGTCCGCCAGCTCCAGCGACTGAACCCGCGAGTGCCAGGGGTCGAACGAGACGGCGCCGAGCTGCACGGTGTAGAGGAGCGTGGCCAGGTCGCCGCCCACCAGGCGCCGCTTGTGGTCACCGTCGGGCTCCACGATCGTCTCCACCCGCACCCCGGCGGGCACGTCCGCATCGGGCGTCTGCTGGTAGAACGCCTGCCCCTCGATGCCGTTGGGGAAGCGCCTCAGCACCAGCGGCCGGTCCTTCATCCAGGGGAGGATGAAACGAGCGGTCTCCGCGTAGTAGCGCACCAGGTCGCCCTTGGTGAGGGGGTCGCGCTTGGCGGGGAAGTAGACCTTGCCCAGGTTGGTGAAGGCGAGCTGCTCGCCGCGCCCAAGCGGCACCACCCCGTCGCCGCCGCCGCGCTCCACGGCCAGCAGGCGCTCCACCACGGTGTTGTCCGATTGCCGCGGGCCTGGGGCCACACCCCGCGCACCTTTCCCCTGCCCCAGGCCCACGGCCGCTGAAGTTGCATCCGGCTCGCGCACCACGGAGCGCGCGTCCTTGTCGTCGCGGAACCCCAGGAACACCGGCTGGCGCAGGATTCCCCTCGAGGTCCACTCGTTGAACTTCACCTCCACCACCACGCGCGGCGTCGTCCAGTGCGCCTTCTCGTTGGTGGGGGGCGTCTCGCTGAAGGGCGCCGTCTTCCGCTCCAGTGGCTTCAGGCGGCGGATGGCCTCCGCGAGAGTCTTGCGGTCGAAGCCGGTGCCGGTGTGGCCCGCGTAGACGAAGCGCCCCTCCGCGTCGTAGTAGCCCAGCAGCAGCGATCCCAGGTGCTGGCGCGAGTTGCGCGGCTCCGTCCACCCGCCTACCACCAGCTCCTGCCGGTTCTCCAGCTTGAGCTTGACCCACTCTTTGGAGCGCTTCCCCGGCGTGTAGGACGAGTCGGTGCGCTTGGCCACCAGCCCTTCCCAGCCGCCGGCGCGCGCACGCGCCATCATCTCGTCGGCGGCTTCCGAGCTCTCGCCGAGCCGGATGGGACCGGAGTCCAGGCCGTCGAGCACGCCTTCCAGCGCCTCGCGCCGTACGCTCCACGGCTCGCGCAGCAGGGCGTGGGTGCCGTCCAGCAGGATGTCGAAGGCGATCAGCGCGGCCTGCTGGGCATCGGAAGCGGTGTGGATGTCGCGCTCGCCCGACAGGTGCATGCGCCCCTGCAACGACTCGAACCTCATCACCTCGCCGTCGCGCACGCCCACCAGCTCGCCGTCCAGCACGATCTCGCGCCCCAGCTCGCGGCGCAGGTCGCGCAGCGCGGAGACCACCTCCGGGAACTGCCGAGCCTTGTCGTTGCCGTTACGGGTAACGAGCGCGACCGTCTCCCTGCCGGCGAACGCCAGCACGCGGATGCCGTCGTACTTGGGCTCGAAGGTCCACCCCTCCCCGCTGGGCTGGCCCCCGCCCGAGGAGGCGAGCATGGGGAGGACGACGGGCGGGGCGGGCTTCGCGGACGGGCCCGGCGCCGGCTTCGCGGAGGAGGCCCGCGGCGCCCGGTTCGATCTCCAGGTGGCGCTCCCGTCCTTCCCCGCGGCTATCTCCCCGATGGTGCGGCCGGTCTCGATGGAGGTGTCGTACTCCTCGGCGGGGTCCAGGCCCTCGCCCGAGTGCTCGTCGCGGTGCTTGATGAGGAGCCACTGGGGCTTCTGCCCCTCGCCGCGGCGGGTGCGGACCAGCGCGTAACTGCCGCGCAGCCGCTCCCCGTTAAAAGTGACGGAGAGCTTCCCCTTCTTGAGCGCCGCCGCCAGCGCCTCCTCCTCGTCCACCCCGTCCGGCACCTCGTCGGCGCTGTAGGTGCCGCGGTCCCACAGCATCACGGTGCCGCCGCCGTACTCGCCCGCGGGGATGGTGCCCTCGAAGATGTTGTACTCCACGGGGTGGTCCTCCACCTCCACGGCCAGGCGGCAGTCCGCCGGGTCCGCGGATGGCCCCTTGGGCACGGCCCAGCTCTTCATCACCCCGCCCATCTCCAGGCGCAGGTCGAAGTGGAGATGGCTGGCGGCGTGCTTCTGCACCACGAAGCCGAGGGCGGCCTTGCGCGGCGCGCGGGCGCCGCGCGGCTCCGGCGTCTTGCCGAAGTCGCGCTTGGCCCGGTACTCGGCCAGGTCGTCGCGCTGCGAGGAGGTGCGCCGCGGCATGAGGTTACGCCGTCTTCCGCTTGCGCGGAGCGGCCTTCTTCTTGGCGGCGGGGGCGGCGCCCTTCTTCCCCGACTCCTTGATGCTCTCCTGGAGGCGCGCCATCAGGTCGATCACGCCATCCATCTCCGGCTCGTCGGCCTCCGGCAGCGCGGCCTTCTTCCCTTTGAGCTTGGCCTGGATCACCTGCATCAGACTCTCCGTGTACACGTCGCGGAACTTGCTGGGCTCAAAAGGCTCGCTCAGGTTCTCCACGAGCTGCTCCGCCATCTTCAGCTCCTGCGGGCGGAGGTCCTTCACCTCGGGGATGCGCAGCTCGCGGACGTCCACCAGCTCGCGCTCGTAGCGCATCAGCTCCAGCACCAGGGCGTCGCCCACGGCCTTGAGGCCCGCCAGGTGGGTCTTCTTGCGCAGCACGAAGCTTCCCACGCCCAGCGAGCCGGTGCGGTCCATGGTCTCGCGCAGGAGCGCGTACGCCTTCTCGCCGCCCGGCATGGGCGCGAGGTAGTAGGGCTTGTCGAAGTAGCGTGGATCGACGTCGTCCTCCTTGACGAACGCCGCGATCTCGAACGAGCGCGAGGTGGCGCGTTCCGCCTGCTCCAGCTCCTCGTCGGAGATGACGATGTACTTTCCCTTCTCGTACTCGTATCCTTTGACGATCTCCGCGGCCGGCACTTCCTTCCCCTCGCGCTCGCACACCTTCTTGTAGCGGATGCGCGAGTTGTCCTTGGCGTGAAGCTGGTTGAAGGAGATCCCCCCCTGCTCGCGCACCGCGCTGTGGAGGGTCACGGGGATGGTGACCAGGCCGAAGCTGATCGCGCCCTTCCAGATCGTCGTCGCCATCTGCCGCGTCCGGGTTCGAGAGTGACTCCGCGGGGCTTCACCGTCCCCGCCGGGGGCAGAGTCGAAAGGCAGTTCCCATGCCGCGCAAAAGGCTGTAAGTATACACCTTACAACGAGTTAGCTGTAAGCATACAGCTTACAGACACCCCCTAAGCCCGTGCGCGGAAGGTTCTTCCGACGGGCCGCGTCAGACCCGGACGGGCCACGGTCCGGCTCTTGCTTTTGAGGGTAGTCCCACAGGTGACCTACGCAACCCGGCTCACTCCATGAAGATCGCGACCGCGCCCGACGCCGCCCGCCGGCCCGGGCAGATCCTGAAGGAAGTGTTCATCGACAGCGACCCCGACCTCACGCAGGGGCGCGTGGCGCTGGGGATGGGCATCTCGCGCCCGCACCTCAACGACCTGCTCAACAAGGCGGAGAAGCGGGTGACGCCGGAAATGGCGCTGCGCCTGGCGCGCTTCTTCGGCACGCGGGCGGAGAGCTGGCTTTACGCGCAGGCGGACTGGGACCTGCGCCTGGCGCGCTCCAACCGACGCCTGGCCATGCAGGTGGACCGCATCATCCCCTGGCGCGCGGAGAACGGCCCGATCTTCCGCCACCCGGCCGAGGATCAGGACGCCGCCGCCGAGCTCGTCCCCACCCTGCGCCGCGAGGAGATCGCCCAGCGCGTGCGCGAGCGCGTGGCCCCCGGACGCGCCTCCGAGCGCCGCAAGATCAGCCCTTCCAGCATCCGCTTCCCGCGCAGCGCCTAGCCGCCGCGGCGCCCCATTCGCGGGCGCCGCGCTCCCGCGCGGAACCTCTTGCGGGTACCCGGAACAGAGTGGCGTCGTCTGGTGGTGCGCTCACGCTTGTGCAAAGCGCCCACTTCGCGCATTCTGTAACACGGGTGGCCGAATCGGCGCTCTCTGTTTCAACCTCTCTCCTCCCCCTCCTCCCGCCGTTTCCCACATGATGCGCACAGTGCAGCTTCCTCCACACCTGTATCTCTCCGCGCGCCCCGCCGCGGGCGGCGAGCCCCGCGACCTGCCGCCCTGGGATGGCGCGCGCGACTACGTGACGGACGGCGCGCGCTACGGCGTGCGCTTCGAGACGGGGGGAGTGCTCTGGTTCGCCGGCTCGGACAAGTTCAGGATGGAGGAGCTGCGCGCCGACTTCGCGGGCGCGGACCTGGAGGCCATCGTCTCGGGGCTGCGCAGCTACATCTCGGACGA
>DASVSA010000159.1:0-12068 GCA_036388335.1 Longimicrobium sp.
CGCGTCCGCGCCGCACGCGGCCATACCCAGCGCCAGCGTACACGTAAGGGCTCGGAAGAGGTCGGGCATCTGAGCTCGTGGGAAGGACTTCGCGGGTCTCCTCACCCGTCGTCGGGGAGCCCGCATGTGTGATACCGAATCCCGGTGAATCGGGCTTGCGGGCAACCCTTCCAGGAGCGAATGAATTCGCCGCTGGACCTACGCGAAGACCGCCGTAGCGGTCTGTGCCCTCCGCCGGGGGCGGACCGTACAGTCCCCGCAGGGGACTTCGCGTGGTCCCAGCGGCGAATTCATTCGCTCCTGGGGCGCTCGGGCGCTCGGGCGCTTGGGCGCTTGGGCGCTCGGGGCCTTGGGTGCTTGGGTGCTTGGGCGCTCGGGCGCTCGGGTGCTTGGGCGTCGGGCGCTTGGGTGCTCGGGCGCTCGGGCGCTCGGGCGCTTGGGCGCTGGGGCGCTGGGGCGCTGGGGCGCTGGGGCGCTGGGGCGCGCGGGCGTCGGGCGCTTGGGTGCTTGGGTGCTTGGGTGCTCGGGTGCTTGGGCGTCGGGCGCTTGGGCGCTCGGGCGCTCGGGCGCTTGGGCGCGCGGGCGCTGGGTCGCTGGGTCGCTGGGTCGCCTCGGCGAGAGCCGGCGATTCGCCCGGGTTCCGCATGATCGCGATGGAACCGTTCACGGCGCGGCCGGCCCGGACGGTTCCGGGCCGGCCGCGCTCCCATCACGCTACTCGATCCGCACCGCGTCGGCGATCACCACGTAGCCCGTGGTGGTCCACCGGGAGAGCGAGACGCGGTTCCAGCCGGCGGAGAAGCTGTAGCTGCCCAGCGCCTGCCACGCGCCCCCGCCCACCTGCTGGTTGATCGAGCGGCGCCCGACCTCGGCACCGCTGGCGTTGTACATGATGTACGGCGCACTGGCGGAGCGATTGGTGCCCGAGGTGTACCAGGTGGACACGGCCCTGGTGGCCGCCGCCGGCAGGTAGAACTCGAAATTGGCCGCGTCGCTCACCGCCGCGGTGCTCGCGTAGAAGTAGCCCGACCCGTAGTAGCCGGTGCTCCCCGCGGACGAGATCCAGTTGGTGGAGGCCGAGAAGCGGGCGGTGGTGCCGCCGGTGCCGGCGTGGCTGTCCACCGTGATGGCGGTTCCGCCGCTGGTGCCGCTCACGCACGTGTTGATCTTGCTCATGTAGTCGGCCCAGGGGAAGCCCTGACCCGGGTCGTGCGCGCGGTTCACCGGGTCCGGCTGGTAGTGGCCGATGATGTGGTCGCGGTCGCGGATGATGCCGCGGCTCTTGACGATGTCGCAGGTCAGCTTGACCGAGGTGTTGTACTGCACCGCCGGCCACGGGCCGTAGCCGTTGCTGCCGTACGAGAAGCCGCCGTGCTCGATGCCCACCGAGCGCGGGTTGGTGGGGTAGCCCTGCCACGACTTGCCCACGTGCCAGGCCGTGTTGTCCTCGTCCACCAGCTGGCGAACCTCGGCCACGCCGCCGCCGATGTCCGTCTGGCCCACCACGTAGTGAGCCGACACGCCGGACGACGGGTTGGTGAGCCAGCTCCAGCAGCCGCTGTAGTTGCCGGCGCAGGTGTGGATCACCACCAGCGCGATGCCGTACCCGGAGCGGCCGGAGCTGTAGTTGGGCGACGCGCTCCAGATGGCCGGGCCGTACTCCGTGGTGAGGCGCGGGCCGCTGGGCGGGGCGGCGATCGCCGGCTTCACCGTGGGGTGCGCCCCCAGCGTCGCGGTCGGAACGCCGCTCACGCCCTGCCGCAGGACGCGGAACACGCCGCTGCGCACGTACTCCGCACTGGCTTCGGGGTTGGAGATCCCGCTGAAAGTCGCCACGGCCGGCGCCCAGGCCCCCAGGTCGGAGCCGGCCACGCGCAGCGCCTCACCCTCGGCGCGCAGCAGCGCGGCGCCGGCGCGGATGCTCGCCTCCGTGTCGCTCTGGGCCGCCTCCACACTCACCCCCGCCAGCCGCGCGCCCCGCTCCAGGCGCTCGCCGCGCAGCGCGAAGATGCCGTACGCGGGCGCCAGCCCCTCCAGGTCGCTGTGGTCGCCGCGGGCGAACTGCCAGCCGGTCTCGGTGAATGCGACCGCCTTGAGCAGGTCCGCCGGGACCCCGAACTCGCCCGCGGCGCGCGCGAACATGGGGTCGAGCCCGGCGGCGGCGGCGGCCGGCTGCTCGGGCGGGGCGGACCGGGTGGGAGCGTCGCAGGCGGCGAGTGCCGCCGCGGCGCTGACGACGAAGGCCAGAGTACGCGCGTTTCGCATGGGCTCCGTTCAGGTGACGGGTTCCCCCTGGGCACGGCTGTATTGGGGTGCCTCCCTGACGTGCACGTCAGAGGCCCCGCGCGCGCCTACGGCCACGGTGATCGTAAGTCCTTGCGCAGCGATTCGTTGGCCCGTCCGCGCACCTTTGCAGCCCTCGCGCTCCGCCGCACCATTTTGGGAACCCGTGCACCAGATTGGTTATCTCCCAAAAAGACGCAGAGGCACGGAGATGAAGTCATCTCCGTGCCTCTGTGTCTCTGTGTGAGCCCCGCTGTTTACGCCGCCTTCTCTTCCTTCTGCTTGCAGTCCAGGCAGTAGCGCGCGTGCGGCAGCGCTTCCAGCCGCTCGAAGGGGATCGGGTTCTTGCACGAGTGGCAGATCCCGAACTCCGCCGGGTTGTTGATCAGGCGGCGCAGCGCCTCTTCCACGCGGTACAGATAGCGGCCCTCCTTGCTGGCGAAGAGGAACGACTTCTCGCGCTCCATCGCGTCGGTGCCCTGGTCCGCCATGTGGAACGAGTAGCTGGACAGGTCCGCGTCCGCGGAATCGCGCGTGCGCGACGACTGCTCCTGAAAACGGCCAAGAGACCTCAGCGTCTTCTGTCGCTCGCGCATCAGTAGACGCTCGATCGTCTCGAGCTGTGTCCGATCCATGCCGATCTCACTGATGATGGGTGGGAAACTGGGCTGGACGCGTGGGGCGGGAGGGGAGCGTACTGAGGCGTTCCTGGTCGCACCGCCTGCTGCATAGCGAAACTCAAGAATCTAACGGAATCGCCCGTTTCCGTACACCCCCACCCGATCATCCACCGAAGCTCCCCTCGATCCAGCGCACCACGTCGTTGCCGTTGGCCCACAGCATGAGCGCCACCACGATCAGCAGGCCCAGCTGCGACAGCCGGATGCGCGTCTCCACCGAGAGCGGGCGCCCGCGCACGGCCTCCACGGCCAGGAACATCAGGTGCCCGCCGTCCAGCACCGGGATGGGGAGCAGGTTGAGGACCGCGAGGTTGATGGAGAAGAAGGCGAGGAAGCTGAGGAACGCGTCCAGCCCCATCCGCGCCGTCTCGCCCGACGCCTGCCCGATGGTGAGCAGCCCGCCCATGTTGCGCGCCGACGTCTCGCCCGTCACCAGCTGGCGGAGCGCGTCCAGGATGGCCACCGTGCCCTCCCAGGTGTCGCTGAAGCCGGCCTTCACCGCCTTCACCGGCCCCACCGAGCGGCGCACGAAGTCCACCTGCGGCTGGCGCACGCCGATCTTGCCCACCTTGATGGTGCGGCCGTCCTCCGCCGTCTCGGGCTCGGCGGCGGGGGTGAGGGTGAGCCTCACGCGCTGGGTGCCGCGCACCACCTCTACCGGGAGCGGCTTGCCGGGGCTGGTGCGCACCACGCGCACGAAGTCGTTCCACCCCTTCACCGGGCGCCCGTTGACCGCCGCCACGCGGTCGCCCGCCTGGATCCCCGCGCGCGCCGCGGCGTCGCCGGGCATCACCTCGGGGATCACGGGGGGGAGGAGCGGCTCCAGCGCGCGGGCGAGCTGCACCCGTCCGCTGCGCCCCGCGGGCACGTCCAGGGTGACGGTGCGACCGCCCTCCAGCGCCACGGGGAGCGGGCCCGTCTGCGCGTCGCGGATGCCGCGGATCACGTCGTTGAGCGACGCCACCCGCTTGCCGCCCACCGACACGATGCGCGAGCCGAAGGGGATCTTGGCCGCCTCGGCCGCGGGGCCCACGGCGGTGGCCGGGTCCGGCGTGGCCACGCGGGTGCTGGGGATGATGCGCTCGCCGTAGGCCGCGGCCAGCGCGCCGAACACGAGCACCGCGAAGAGGAAGTTGACGATCACGCCGGCGGAGATCACCATCGCGCGCGCCCAGAGGGGCTTCGAGTCGAAGGTGCGATTCGGGTCCACCGGGTCCTCGCCCATCCCGCCCTCCAGCACCGACTGCGCCTCGTCGTCCTCCATCCCCGCCATCTTCACGTAGCCGCCCAGGGGGATGGCCGAGATCACGTACTCCGTCTCCCCGCGCTTGAAGCCCACGACGCGGGGGCCGAAGCCGATGGAGAAGCGGGGGACCTGGATGCCAACCCACTTGGCGGCGAAGAAGTGCCCCGCCTCGTGGATGGTGACGAGCACCCCGATCACAACCAGGAAAGACGCGATGGTCAGCAGCACGGCAGATAGTCCCGCACGAAGGTTTCCGTCGTCCGTCGGGCCCAGGCATCCGCCTCGAGCACGGCCTGCAGCGAATCCGCGGGGCCCCCGCGCCAGCGCTGAAGGGTGTCGCCCACGGCCTCGGCGATCCCCGGGAAGCCCAGGGTGCCGCCCAGGAAGTGGGCCACCGCCACCTCGTTGGCCGCGTTGAAGACCGCAGGAGCGGTGCCGCCCTCGCGCCCCGCCTCCACCCCCAGCCCGAAGGCGGGGAAGCGGTCGTGCCCCACCGCCTCGAAGGTGAGCGTCCCCGCCGCCACCGGGTCGAAGCGCCGGCACTCGTACGGCAGCCGGTCCGGGTAGCTGAGCGCGTAAAGCACGGGCAGCTCCATGGTGGGGAAGCCCATCTGCGCCAGCACCGATCCGTCCACCATCTCCACCATCGAGTGGATGATGGACTGCGGGTGCACCACCGCCTCGATGAGCTCGTACGGCACGCCGAAGAGGAAGTGGGCCTCGATCACCTCCAGCGCCTTGTTGGCCAGCGTGGCGGAGTCGATGGTGACCTTGGAGCCCATGTCCCAGGTGGGATGCCGCAGCGCGTCCGCGGGGGTGGCGGAGGCGAGCATCTCCGGCGTCCACGAGCGGAACGGGCCGCCCGACGCCGTGAGCACCAGCCGCCGCACCGCCTCCGGCCGGGTGCCGGCGAGGCACTGGAGGATGGCGCTGTGCTCGCTGTCCACGGGCACCAGCTCTCCCCCGCCCTCCCGCGCCGCCTCCAGCACCAGCGGCCCTCCGCACACCAGCGACTCCTTGTTGGCCAGCGCCACGCGCTTCCCGGCGCGCAGGGCCGCCAGCGTGGGCTCCAGCCCCGCCGCGCCCACCACCGCGTTCAGCACCACGTCCGCGTCGGGGTGGGTGGCCGCGGCCAGGAGCGCCTCGCGCCCCGCCCGCCACCGCGTCCCGCCGCACGCCCCCGCGGGCACCTCGCCCTCCGCCACCACGGCGAGATCCGGCCGGTAGCGCTCGGCCAGGCACGACAGCGCCTCACCCCGTCTTCCCGCGGTGAGCGCCACCGCTCGGAACTGGTCGGGGTGCTGGTCGAGCACGGCCAGCGCGCTCCGCCCGATGGAGCCGGTCGCGCCGAGTATGGAAACGCCCTTCAAGCGGGAAGTCCTAAGTGCTGAGTCCTGGGTGCAGAACTGCAGTGCGTGAGTGCGTCAGTGCGTCAGTGCGCGAACAACCGTCCCGTAGGAGCGACGATTCGTCGCGCCCGTGCTTTCCCCGCGAAGAAAACCCGCTCACGGCCCGATTCCATGCGGGCTTGCCCGGTGATGCGGGCGGTTGAATCCGCTGCAACGACTACACGAAGTCCCCCTGCGGGGACTACAGGACTTCTGTTCGGGCCGGAGGCCCAGTCCGCGCAGGCGGACTTCGTGTAGTTGTTGCAGCGAATTGATTCGCCCGCAACAGGCCGGCTGAGCCTTCTACCGCCTCACACGCCGACCAGGTACCGGAAGAACGCGTACCCGATCGGGAGGGTGAAGAAGAGCGAGTCGAAGCGGTCGAGCGCGCCGCCGTGGCCGGGGAGGAGCGTGCCCGAGTCCTTGACGCCCACGTCGCGCTTGAAGAGCGACTCCGCCAGGTCCCCCACCTGCGACGAGACGGAGATCAGCACGCCGAACACGGCGGCCTCCGCGATCCCCATGCGGTACGAGGGAAAGCGCGCCAGCAGGAACGAATACCCCACGGCGGAGAGAAGGGTGCCTGCCAGGGCGCAGGTAGCCCCCTCCACCGTCTTCCCGGGGCTCACCTTGGGGATCAGCTTGCGCTTCCCCCACGTGCGCCCGCCGAAGTACGCGAAGCTGTCGTTGAGCCAGGTCAGCACCACCGGCGCCAGCAGCACCACCGTGCCGTGCAGCGGCGAGCCGACCCCGGGGAGGTGGCGCAGGAAGAGGGCGAAGAGGAGGAGCGAGGTGTACACGGCGCCGAACACGGTGACGGCCACCGACAGGAGGGGCTCGCCGGCCACCCCACGCGCCCAGATGGTGGCCGTGCACGCCGCCATCACCACGATCGCCACGATCCCGAAGAGCAGCGGGTTATCCAGTCCGCGCTCCGGCGCCCACGCCGCCGCGGCGATCAACGCGACGGCCCCCGCCGCGCCCAGCGAGGGGAGCGCGCGGGGGCCCTTGAGCCCGGCCATGCGGAACAGCTCCAGCACGGCCAGCACCGACGATGCGGCCAGGAGCGCGGCCAGCACCCAGCCGCCCAGGTACATCGCGCCCACCGCCACGGGAATCCCCACCGCGGCGACGAGCGAGCGGGTAAGCGTCTCCGATCTAGCCACGGCGCCTCAGCTCGCCAGCACGCGCCCGAAGCGGCGCTCCCGGTGCTGGTACTCGTGGATGGCGCCGAAGAGGTGCTCGCGCGTGAAGTCGGGCCACAGCACCGGAGTCACGTGGAGCTCGGCGTAGGCAAGCTGCCAGAGCATGAAGTTGGAGACGCGCATCTCGCCGGAGGTGCGGATCAGCAGGTCGGGGTCGGGGTCGCGGGCGGTGTAGAGGTGCTGCGAGAAGAGCGTCTCGTCGATCTCGCCGGGCACCAGCGTCCCCTCCAGCACGCGCTCGGCCAGGCGGCGGGCGGCGTTCACGATCTCGGTGCGCGAGCCGTACGAGATGGCCAGGTTCAGCCGCAGCCGCTTGCCGCCGCGGGTGTGCTCCACCAGCCCCTCCATGGCGCGCCGGGTGCGCGGCGACAGCTGAGCGGCCTCGCCGATCATGTGCACCTCCACGCCCTTGCCCCGCAGGTCCTCGCGCTCGCGGCGCACGTAAAGCTCCAGCAGCGCCATCAGCGCCGACACCTCGGCCGGCGGGCGCCCCCAGTTCTCCTGCGAGAAGGCGTAGAGCGTAAGCACCTCCACGCCGGCGTCGGCGGCGGCCTCCACCACCTCGCGCACCGCGCGCATCCCGGCGCGGTGCCCAAAGGTGCGCGGCCGGTTCCGCTGGCGCGCCCACCGGCCGTTGCCGTCCATGATGATGGCGACGTGGCGGGGAATCTCTCCGCCGGTGCGGATCTGCTGGAGGAGGTCGCTCGACATGCCGGAGAAGATGGACTGCGGGAGCAGGTTTGTCAAAGCAAGCGGTTTACCAGAAGTGCCCAGTGCCCAGTGCCCAGTGCCCAGTGCCGAGTGCCTAGTAGAAGCAGTTACTAGGCACTAGGCACTAGGCACTTGGCACTTGGCACTGGGGACCTGGCACTGCCGTTCTCAAACCTCCATCACCTCGGCTTCCTTGTGCTTCAGCACGTCTTCCACCTTGCCGATGTACTGGTCCGTGAGCTTCTGCACCTTGTCCTGCTCGCGGCGGATGTCATCCTCCGAGAGTCCTTCCTTCTTCTGGCGCGCCTTGATGTCGTCGTTGGCGTCCTTGCGGGCCTGGCGGATGGCCACGCGGCCCTCCTCGGCCAGCTTGTGGAGCACCTTCACGAACTCCTTGCGCCGCTCCTCGGTGAGCGCCGGGATGGGGATGCGGATGATGCTCCCGTCGTTGGACGGGTTCAGCCCCAGGTCGCTCTCCCGCAGCCCGCGGTCGATCTCCTTCAGCAGGCTCTTGTCCCACGGCGTCACCGTGAGGAGGCGCGGCTCGGGGGCCGCCACCGTCCCCACCTGGTTGAGCGGCACCTTGCTGCCGTACGCCTCCACGCGCACCGAGTCCAGCAGCGCGGGCACGGCCTTGCCGGTGCGGACGTTGGCGAACTCGCGGCGCATCGCCTCCAGGGCGCTGTCCATCCGCTGGCGGGCCTTTTCCAAGCTGGGCATGGCGTTCGATTCGCGGTTAGAAGGTTACGAGACGTCGTCGGCGGGCGCGGCCGAATGGACCAGGGTGCCCACCCTCTCGCCCCGGATGGCCCTGGCCACCGCCTCGGGGTCGTCCAGGTTCAGCACCAGGATGGGGATGTCGTTGTCCTTGCACAGCGAGAGCGCCGCCGCGTCCATCACCCCCAGCTCGCGCGAGAGCGCGTCCAGGTAGGTGATCTCCGGGATGAACACGGCGTTCGCGTCCTTTTTGGGGTCCGCCGAGTAGATCCCGTCCACCTTGGTGGCCTTGATGATGACGTCGGCCTCCATCTCGATGCCGCGCAGCACCGCCGCGGTGTCGGTGGAGAAGTACGGGTTGCCCGTGCCTCCGGCGAACACCACCACGCGCCCCTTCTCCAGGTGGCGCATGGCGCGCCGCCGGATGTACGGCTCCGCCAGCTGCTCCATGCGGATGGCGGTGAGCACCCGCGTGTGCACGCCCTTGCGCTCCAGGATGTCCTGCATCGCCAGGGCGTTGATGATGGTGGCCAGCATCCCCATGTAGTCCGCCGAGACCCGGTCCATCCCCTGCGAGGATGCCGTGGTCCCGCGGACGATGTTCCCCCCGCCGATCACCAGGCCGAGGGCCACGCCCATGTCGTGGACGCGCTTGATCTCCTCCGTGATCCGGTCGACCACCGGCGGCGAGATCCCGAACTTCTGGTCTCCGGCGAGCGCCTCGCCGGAGATCTTGAGGAGGACCCGCTGGTACTTGAGACCTTCGGTCCCCTCCGGGACCTTCGCTGTCGGTGGCCGATTGAACATTACTGCTCGCCCAGCTGGTAGCGGGTGAAGCGGCGCACCTCGATCTTCTCGCCCGTCTTGCCGGAGATCTCGGTGATCATCTGCCCCACCGTCTGGTCCGGGTTCTTGACGAAGGGCTGCTCCAGGAGCACGCTCTCCGCGTAGAACTTCTCGATCTTGCCGTCCACGATCTTGTCCCAGATCTGCTCGGGCTTGCCGCTCTCGCGCATCTGCTCGCGGTACACGTTGCGCTCGCGCTCCAGCACGTCGGCCGGGATCTCGTCGCGCGAGACGGAGGTGGGAGCCGCCGCGGCGATGTGCATGGCGATGTCGCGCACCAGTGCCTGGAACTGGTCGTTGCGGGCCACGAAGTCCGTCTCGCAGCCCACCTCCACCATCACGCCGATCTTGCCGCCCATGTGGATGTAGGCGCCCACCGAGCCCTCGGTGGCCTCGCGGTCGGCGCGCTTGGCGGCCTTGGCCGCGCCGCGGGTGCGCAGCAGGTCGATGGCCTTCTCCTGGTCGCCGCCCGCCTCGGTGAGGGCGTTCTTGCACTCCATCATCCCCGCGCCGGTGCGGTCGCGGAGCGATTTTACGTCCTGGGCAGTGAAGCTCATTAGCCGTTCCGTATCTTCAGAGGTCCGTGGTGCCGTGCCGCGCTCCCGGGGGGAACGGCGCGGCTGCAAAAATCGGGGCCACGAGCGCTTCGCGCCAGTGGCCCCGAAAAACTACCTGGCCGCGGGCGCGGATTTACTCCGCGTCGCCACCGGTGTCGCCACCCTCGGCCGAGGGGCCGCCGGCGCCCGTGCGGCGCTTGCGGCGCGGGCGGCGCTTCTGGCCGTCGCGGTCGCCGCGGTCGGCCGGGGCGCCTGCGCCCGTCTCGGTGGAGTACGAAGTCACCTCGGCCTCGTCGGCGCGGCGGCGCTCATCCGCCGGCATGGCCATGCGGGCCTCGTGGGCCGCGTCGGCCATGGCGGCCGAAAGCACGGTCACCGAGCGGATGGCGTCGTCGTTGCCCGCGATGGGCACCGTGAGCACGTCCGGGTCCGCGTTGGTGTCGGCGATGGCGATCACCGGGATGCCGAGC
Source organism: Longimicrobium sp. (assembly GCA_036388335.1). Classification (GTDB taxonomy): domain Bacteria; phylum Gemmatimonadota; class Gemmatimonadetes; order Longimicrobiales; family Longimicrobiaceae; genus Longimicrobium. Next base: position 10,104 of record DASVSA010000159.1, read on the forward strand.
TTGTTGGCCTCGGACACCGCGATGCGCTCCTTCTTGGCGTCGACGACGAACAGCGCGCCCGGAAGGCGGGCCATGTCCTTGACGCCGCTCAGGTACTTCTCCAGCCGCTCGCGCTCGCGGTCCAGCATCAGGCGCTCCTTCTTCGTGTAGAAGTCGAAGGCGCCCTCCTCCTGCCCGCGCTCAAGCTCGCGCAGGCGGCGGATCTGCTTCTTGATCGTGGCGAAGTTGGTGAGCATCCCGCCCAGCCAGCGCTCCGTCACGTAGAACGAGTTCGAACGCTCGGCCTCGCTCTGGATCACCTGGCGAAGCTGCTTCTTGGTGCAGACGAAGAGGATGCGCTCGCCGCGCGATACGATGCTGCGCACGAGCTCCTGCGCGAGCTCGACCTGGCGGAGCGTCTTCTTGAGGTCGATGATGTAGATCCCGTTGCGCTCCGCGAAAATGAAGCGGCGCATCTTCGGGTTCCAGCGGCTCGTCTGGTGTCCAAAGTGGACGCCGGCTTCGAGCAGCTCCTGGATGGTCGGCTGGGCCATGCTGTGGGTACCTGTTTCTCTCTGGTTTCCCCGCGGCGCCCCTCGGCGCCCGGGCTTCCACCGCCTGTCATCCGCCGCCTCGACCACGCGTTGCGCGGCACCCGGAGCAGCGTCGGGCGGTGTGCAGGATCGTACCGCGTTCTCGGAAGCGGCGCGGCGCCGGCGCGGACCCGGGGGTCCGCCGCCGGCACCGCTCGCCTCCGGCGCTCGCGGTTAGCGCTTGGAGAACTGGAACTTCTTGCGGGCGCCCGGACGGCCGGGCTTCTTCCGCTCCACCTCGCGCGGGTCACGCGTGAGGAGGCCCTCGGGGCGCAGGCGGGCGCGGTTGGTCTCGTCTACCTCCAGCAGCGCGCGCGCCACGCCCAGGCGGATGGCGTCCGCCTGGCCGCGGAGGCCGCCGCCGTTGACGTTCACCTTGACGTCGAACTTCCCTTCCGTCTCCGTGGCCACCAGCGGGCGCTGGGCGCTCTGCCGGAGGACGTGGCGCGGAAGGTAGTCTTCGATGGTGCGCCCGTTGATCTCCCACGTCCCGTTCCCGGGGCGGAGGTACACGCGCGCCACCGACGTCTTGCGGCGCCCGATGGCGTGGAACTGTTCAGTAGCCATTTTCTAGGTGCCGATCAGAAGGTGAGTGTTTCCGGGTTCTGCGCCTGGTGCGGATGCTCGGCCCCGGCGTACACCTTGAGCTTCTTCCGCATCTGGCGGCCCAGGGCGTTCTTGGGGAGCATGCCCTTGACGGCCAGCTCGATGACGCGCTCGGGGTGGCGGGCGATCATCTCCTTGAAGGGGATGAACTTCTCGTGCCCCATGTACCCGGTGTGCTTGAAGTAGGCCTTCTGGTCGGCCTTGTTGCCGGTCAGCTGGACCTTGTCGGCGTTGATGACGATGACGAAGTCACCCGTGTCCAGGTGCGGCGTGTACGTCGGCTTGTGCTTGCCGCGGAGGATGCGCGCAACCTCGGTCGCGATGCGCCCCAGCACCTTGCCGCCGGCGTCCACCACGAACCACCTGTGCTCGATCTCGCCGGCCTTTACCGCATACGTCTTCATGATGCTCCCCACTCCGCCACTCCGGTTGCCCGTTGACGCGGAATGCCGGCCACGCGCCGGCGTCTGATGTAAGAAAAAATCTCCGCCTCCGGAGACTCCGGGGCGGGCATAGCGTGGGACACTACAGCCCGATAGCATACCGGTTTTCCTGGCTCCTGTCAAGATCATCACACAGAGACACAGAGGCACAGAGATGAAGTGATCTCTGTGCCTCTGTGTCTCTGTGTGAGCCCCGTCTCTTACTCGTGGCGCAGCGCCTCCACCGGGTCGAGCCGCGCGGCCTTGCCGGCCGGGTACAGCCCGAACAGGATCCCCGCGCCGCCGGCTGCGGCGATGGAGACGAAGATGGCCCACAGGGGGATGGTGGCCCGCACCGGGGTGAC
>DASVSA010000160.1:0-1819 GCA_036388335.1 Longimicrobium sp.
GGGCGAGCGGCGGCTGGTGAGCATCCGGCGCTTCGTCCCCCAGCACCGCCGCGGCGAGTACGCCGACGTGTGGTCCACGCTGCACGCCGCCGCCACCGCGCGCGGCGCGCACGCCTGGCACTTCGTGAGCTCCGACACGCCGGGGGTGTTCCTGGAGTTCCTGGAGTTCGGCACGGAGAGCGACGTGCGCGACGACCCGCAGGTGCTGGAGGCGATCCGCGAGCTGCACACCGAGTTCGGGATGCCGTATCCCACCCCCAGCACGCTGGAGGAGTGGGTCGAGGTCGCCACCAACCGGCGCGACACGCAGTGAGCGCGCACGACCGCGAGCGGCTGATCGCGCTACTGCTGGAGCGTTCGTTCCGCGTGGGCGACTTCGTGCTCTCGTCGGGCGCGCGGAGCGCCTACTACGTGGACGCGCGCACCACCACCACGCACGCCGAGGGTCAGGCGGTGGTGGGCCGGCTGGGGCTGGACACGCTCCGCGACGCCGGCCTGCGCCCCGCGGCGGTGGGCGGCCTCACGCTCGGCGCGGACCCGGTCGCCTACGCCATCGCCCACGCGAGCTGGATCGCGGGAGACCCGGTGAACGCCTTCACCGTGCGCAAGGAGCCCAAGGCGCACGGCACCGGCAAGCGCGTGGAGGGCTGCTTCGCCGCCGGCGACGAGGTGGTGGTGATCGAGGACACGGTGACCACCGGCGGCAGCGCCATCAAGGCCATCCACGCCGTGGAGGCCGAGGGCGGCAAGGTGCTCGCCGTGCTGGCGCTGGTGGACCGCGAGGAAGGCGGCCGCGAGGCGATCGAGCGCGCCGGCTACCCCGTGCACACGCTGGTGCGGGTGAGCGAGCTGCTGGCGGCGAGCGAGGGGGAGTTGGACGGGGGTGGAGGCGGCGCGGGGAGCTGAGACCGGCCGAGCGCCGGGCTCCCCCCCTCCCCCGGCTGGACTTGCCTGTCTTTAGTGGACACGGCGTTATGCCGCTTCAGCGCGGCAGACGAGCTGCTGTTCGTACTGGGCGGGGCTCAAGAAACCAAGGCTGGAGTGCCTGCGCCGCGTGTTGTACCAGCCCTCCAGGTACTGGAAGATCGCGCTGCGTGCCTCGTCCCGGGTACGCCAGTCGGAGCGCTCGATCAACTCCCACTCCAGCGTGGCAAAGAAGCTCTCGGCCACGGCGTTGTCCCAGCAGTTTCCCTTTCGGCTCATGCTCACCACCGTTCCCTGCCGCGCCAGCTGGTCCCGGTAGTCTCCCGAGGCGTACTGCACGCCACGATCGGAGTGGTGCACCAGCCCGCGTCCGGGGTTTCGCTGCAGGATCGCCATCTCCAGCGCGTCGGTGACCAGCGCGGTTTGCATCGTGTCCTTCATCGCCCAGCCAACCACCCGGCGCGACGCCAGGTCCAGCACCACGGCCAGGTACAGCCACCCGGCCTGCGTGGGCACGTACGTGATGTCGGCGACCCACACCCGGTCCAGCCCGCCCACGCTGTCAACCGAGAACGCCCGCGCCAGCACGTTGGGCGCGATCGGGTGCTCGTGACGCGAGTCCGTGGTCGTGCAGAAGCGCCGCGGCCGTTTCACCGCCAGGCCGTCCTCGGCCATCAGCCGTGCAACCCGATTCCGGCCGGCCCGGATCCCATTGCCTTGCAGCTCTGCATGCACTCGCGGGCTCCCGTAGGTCGCCTTGCTCATCGTGTGCACGCTCCGGATCTCGGCCAGCAACTGCTTGTCGGCTGCGGCTCGCGCGCTCGGCGGCCGCTTGCGGTGCGCGTAGTAGCTCGACCGTGGCACGTCCAGCACCCGGCACATCAGCTTCACCTCG
>DASVSA010000161.1:0-10154 GCA_036388335.1 Longimicrobium sp.
CGCGCACCTCCGGGCCGTGGCGCTCCAGCAGCCCGCCGTCGCCGGTGATCGCGGCCACCTCCAGGCGCAGCTCCACCGTGTCGCCGCCGGCCGCGCCGGGCGAGAGCACCACGTCGAAGGCGTTGTCCATCCCCCCCAGCACCGACACCGAGCCGGGGGGCACGGCGGCGCCGCCGTTCACCACCACCGTGACGGCGTTGGGGGGAAGGTCCAGCGGCGCGTCGTGGTGAAGCCACACCCGCACCGTGTCCAGCGCGATGGGCGCGGCGGTCACGAAGGTGTCCACCCGCGCGCAGCCGCAGCCGCCGTGGGCGCGGGTCAGCCATTCCTGCAGCAGCCGGGTGTGGAGGAGCACCGGCCGGCGCTCCTCGTCGGCGGGGAAGGGGTTCCCCGCCACCCGCCACCCCGGCGCCACCGGCAGGTCCACCTCGGCCAGCAGCACGCAGCAGTCGTCCTGGCCCGGGCAGGGGCAGCCGCACCCCTCGCCCATCGGCTCGGCGCCGCGCACGCGGGGGCGCACCTCGGTGGCCCACACGCGCATCGCCTCGCGGATGGCCGCGTCGGCCTCCTCCTCGTCCAGCACGAACCAGTCGCCGTCCCCCGGCGGCGAGCCGGGGGGCAGCCAGCCGTCGTCCACGTCCAGCGCGCGCACCGCGGCCACCAGCGCCTCGCGGCCGCCGCCGCCGGACTCCACGCGCACCCGGTCCAGCAGGCGGCCAAAGGCGCGCACCGCCTCCTCCTCGGGCTGCGAGAAGCGGAACTGGGTGAGGCCGCCCGGGTTGTCGCCGGGGGGCGAGTCCCACGGCGCCTCGTCGCGCAGCGCCAGCCGCAGCTCGAAGGTCTCGCGGATGCGCGAGGGCTGCATGGCGTCGTCCTGGCTGCGGCATGGCTCGCCGGGCACCGGCACCACGTCGTCCGGGCACTCGCGGTGGCACAGGACCACGGCCAGCGGGATGGTGGCGGGCCCCGTGCCGTACAGCCGCTGGAGCACGTCGCGGTGCCGGTCCAGCCAGGCGTTGAGCCTCACGCACATGGTGGCGGGCACGCAGATGTCGCGGCCGCACGGGTCCACGGCCGCCCCTTCCGTCACCCGGATCTCGGGGTCGGAGTCGGCGGGGTCGGGGGTGGACACCCGCAGCCCCCACACGGTGCCGTAGCCGTGAAGCCACTGGTTGTGCCGCCAGCGGCCGGCCCGGTGGTAAAGCTGCTCCTGCTGGAACTCGTCCACCCCCAGCACCAGGCCCAGCGTGTAGTTCACGCGCTTGGAGGGGTCCGCCCGGAGGGGCCCGGGGGCGGCCGTAGCGAATGCGCTCATGTCCACCTCGCAGGGGTCGCCCGCGGTTGGCGGCGCACGGCGACGGGGTCACGCCCCACCACCCTGCGCCCGGTTGTGTTCCAGGGTTCGGTCCATGCCAGCTGCGCGGCCCCCAGCACGCCGCGGCCCAGCTCCAGCGCGGTAAAGCGGCTGCCCTGGCCCAGCAGGGTGTCGGTGCCCAGCCGCGCCTCGCCCACGCGCATGGCGGCCCAGTACAGGCGCGCCTCCACCACGGTGTGGGCGGGCTTCTCCATCTCGGCGACGCGCCGCGCCAGGTCGCGCCGGCGCCGCTGGCTCTCCGTGTCCTCGCCGGGCACCACGGGCACCAGCACGGTGAAGCGGTGGGCGGAGCGGTGCATGGGCACCACCACGCTCACGAAGGTGATCCAGTCGCCCAGCTCCCCGCCCCCGGCCGGCAGCTCCGTGGGGAAGGGGATGGCCTGCAGCGAGGCCGCGGCGGCCGCCCCGGTGCGCTTCCACGCCGCGTTCAGCGCCTCCACGGTGCGGTGGCGTCCCGCCAGGAAGTCCCGCCACAGGGGGAGCTCGCGCGCCTCGGGCGGCACGTAGGTGAAGCCCAGCCCCTCGCGCAGGAACCTCCGCCAGTCCGCCTCCCGGTTTGCCGGCGGCGCCGTGGCGGCAAGGCGGATGAGCCGCGACTGGAGCGACGTGTACGCCGTCCCCCAGGCCGCGTTGAGCGCCTGCACGGTGTCGTAGCGCCCGGCCACCCACTCCCGCCAGCGCGCGTGGAGCGGCTCGGCCCCCTGCGCGGGGGTCCAGGGGAGCGCGGTGGTGGTGGTGCCCGGCCCGGCCAGGTCGCTCACGTCGCCGTACGCCACCCCCGGCGAGCCGCGGGCGAGGAACCTCTCCACCACCCGCACGCCGAAGCTCGACCGCGCCGGCCCCGCTCCTCCGCTCCCCCCTCCCGCGCATCCGCACCCCGCCGATCCGCCCGTGGACGCGGTCGATCCGCCGCACCCGCAGTCGTCGAACAGGTGAGGGTCCACGCATGGCTCCAGCGCCAGCCGCAGGGCGCGGACGATCCCCTCGCGGGTGCCGCGCGATGCGTACATGCGCATGGCGTTGGCGAGGAAGAAGCGGCGCCGCGGCTCGTCCCAGGCGGCGTCGAACGTGGTGCCCATCCACCCGCCCAGCCATTCCAGGAACTCCGCCGGCACCGTGCGCGTGTCGAACAGCATCTGCACGTCGGCCACGCGCCCCTCGAGCTCCGTCAGCGTGCCCTCGGCGTTGGCCAGCAGGCGATCCACGAACGAGGCGGAGGCGGGGTCTTCGCGCCACACGGCGGGGAGGTAGCGGGCCAGGTACGAGAAGCGCGGATAGTAGGCGCGCAGCCCCTGAAGCCGCGGCGTGGTGCGCCCGTTGCCGCCCAGCGTCACGCGCAGCTGCAGGTACCGCCCGCGGGCGTTCTGGAAGAGCAGCTCCCAGGTGCCGGCCTGCCCGTCGGGGCCCTGCAGCGGGGCCGCGCGATAGGGGAGCTCGGGCCCGGTGCCGCGCAGGTAGGGCGCGGGCTCCTCTTCCCACGGCAGCGCCGCCAGCTCGCCGATGAAGTCCGCCGCGCGGCTCTCCACGCGCACCGAGGCCTCGGGGGGGATGCAGGCGTCCAGCATCAGCCGGTGCCACACGCACCCCGGCTCGCGGCCGTCGAAGGCGCGCTCGTCGTCCATGCCCTCGCCGCGCGCGGGGAGCCGCAGCACCGCCTCGCGCTGGAAGCTGGGGCGGGGGTAGGGGAGGAGGGAGACGAAGCGCCCGCCGGGGCCGTCGTACCAGGCCCCGCCCGCCGCCGCCGCCAGCGCCCGCCCGCCGAAGCGGCGCATGGGATAGAAGTCGCGACCGAACCCGATCTCCAGCGCCTCGGCCGGGCCGGCCAGGGTGAAGGCGAACGCCTGGTTGCCGCTGGGGGAGACGATGAACGCCGTGCCGCGCACGTCGTGCCGGGAGCACGCCGCCGCGGGGACGAAGGCCAGGTCGAAGCCGCGCGCCAGGTCGGCCAGCACCTCGGGCACCTCGCCCAGCAGCGGGGCCAGCGGGTGGATCGTGTGCGCGCCGTCCAGGGCGAAGCGGTGAAGCGCCGCGGTGGCGCCGTCGCGTCCCAGCACGAGCGCGCTCCCGTCGCACAGCGCGTCCACCGCCACCGGCTCCTGCACCGCGCTCACGTCCAGCGACGCCGCCAGGGTGATTGGGCCGACGGTGTCATCATCCCCGCCCTGCGCCTGCGCCGGCCCACCGGCGGGTACGAAGTCGGGTGCGGCGGGGGCGGGCGGTGCCTGTGGCGCGCCGGAGACCACGCGGAAGAAGCGGTCGAGCGCCCACAGCCGCGCGTGGTCTCGGTCCATCACCCAGGCGCCCCCGTCCGGCGCCGCGGCGATGTCCCAGGGCGCGAAGGGGACGGAGGCGGGCCAGGGGAGCGCCACCGGCGGCCCCCCCGCCGCCAGGTCGAACACCAGCAGCCCGGCCGGCTCCAGCGTCCCCACCACCAGGTAGTGGTCGGCGGTGACGGCCAGCCCGCGGATGGGCACCGGCGCGGGCTCCGGCGCTGGCGTGGCGGGCGCAAAGGCGCCGGCCGGCGCGCGGCCGCACGCGGGCGGGGCTTCGGGGGGCCAGAAGCGCGTCTCGGCGCGGTCGTGGTGCGAGCGCGCGCGGATGGAGCGGCCGTCCGCGCCGATCACGTACCAGTTGCCGAAGCGGTCCCGCCCGGCGCCGCGGCGGTCGTCCCGCGACGGCGGCGCCTCGGACACCCGCGTGGGAAAGACGACGGGGAGGCGCTCCAGCCCCAGCGCGCCGCCTTGCCACTCGGCGCCCGCGGCGGGGCCGGACGCGCCGACCCAGTCGTCGTGCCCCAGCAGCAGGTGGAAGCGGGTGCCGTTGACGTCCATGGCCGGGCCTCAGCAGCTCCGGGGGACGACGGGCACGGGACGGCGGCGGGTCGCCGCGCCCGTGGGAGCCGCCGTGTCTTCCGCGTCGCCCGCCCGCACCGACAGCCGGTCCAGCCGCGGCAGCTGCAGGCCGCGGATGGGCAGCGTGGCGATCTCCGTCCCCCCCTCGTCCCACATCCGCACCCCGCGCACGGAGGCCACCCCCGCCACCCGCGCCACCTGGGCCCACAGCTCGCGGTCCTCCACCGGCTTGTCCAGCGGCCACCCCGTCCCCTCCTGCCCGCCCGTCAGCGGCGACAGGAAGGCGCGCAGCGCCGCCTTCACCGCTTCGCGCACGGTGGCCAGGTCGGCCCCGGGAACGGTGTCGAAGCCCACGGAGAGGGAGAGGGAGACGTACTCCGGGCCGCGCAGGTGCACCTCGGTGGTCACCAGCCGGCGCGGCTCCAGGTGCGCGCAGACGGCCTGCAAGAAGAGGCGGTCGGGCACCGGCGCGTCGGGGCGCAGCGGGTCGTTGGGGATCAGCAGCAGCGTCACCACCCCGGGCGCGGGGGCTCCGGCGTCGGGGTGCCAGGTGGAGAGCACCTCCATCCGTCCCAGCGAGATCCCCGGCGTGGCGGTGACGATCTCGCGGAAGTCGTCGGCCGACACGGCGCGGTCCTGGTTCCGCAGGGAGAGCGGGATGCGGCGCTCCGCCTCCACCGTGGTCTCGCCGTCGCCGCCGCCCCAGGTGGGGATGGGGTTCACCACCTTGAAGCCGGCCGGGAGGAGCGGCCCCGACTTCACGGCGCCGATCCCCACGTTGCCGGCGCTCCCGCCCCCGAAGGCGTACGCGGCCACGATGGTGGCGCCCGGTGGCGGCCTCATCCCCGCGTAGCCGTTGCCAAAGCTGACCACGCCGCTCTCGCGGTCCACGGCGAACACGCGCGGGTCGCCGCCCGCGGGCGCCTCGGCGCCGGGGGGAAGGGCGGGGTCGCGCACCGGCACCTCGGCCGGGGCGGCCAGCAGGTCGTCGGTGCGGGTCCACAGCTCGCCGTTCACGGCCAGCGACACCGTCTCGGGAAGCACCGGCACGTTGGGGAGCGCCAGCGACTGGTCGGGCTCGCCCGTGCCCAGCCCCACGCGCTGCGCGGCCACGGGGATGCGCTGCGCGATGCGGGCGGCGTTCACCCCCAGCCACGAGAAGCGCGCCTCCCACCCCGTGGACGAGGAGGATGAGGATGAGTCCGGCGCGTCGGCCAGGCGGATGCGGATCCAGCAGAGGACGCGCGCGGCCAGGCTCTCGTCGTCCAGCGCCGGGGGCAGGTCGCCCACCCCGTCGTCCATGGGATCGAGGTCGTCCCAGGCGCCGAACTCGCCCTCGGCGGGGAGGGTGAGCTGCACCAGCGTGAGGTTCTCCAGCGCGTCGTCGTCGGCGGCGGCGTCCAGCGGCGCGTACACGGGCTCGTCGGCGGCGTCGAAGGTTCCGGTGGAGATGTCGAAGGAGAGCTGCGGCACCGCGCGCGCCGCCGCGCCCCCCGCGCGCAGCACGCGCTGGCTCGCGTCCCACGCCGGCGCGATCCCCAGGGTGAGCACCTTTCCGGCGATGCGGGCCCGCACCTCGCGCCGCAGCGCGTCGTCGGGCTTGTCGGCGGCGCGCAGCAGCACGGCCAGCCACAGGGCGTGGTCCACCGCGTCGTCGGTAAGGCTCACCGCTCCCACGCGCGCGCCGTTCACCGGCCACTCGAACGGGGTGGTGCGGTAGAAGTCCAGCGTGGCGGCGTCCTCGCCCTCGCCGTCGCCAAAGAGCTGCGAGTACATGGTCTGCGCGGTGTCCGTGTCCGTTCCCGCGGCGAGCCGGGCGCGATAGAACACCTTTCCCTCCACCGGCAGCACGTCCAGCCCATTCTCCGTCACGAACCCCGTGGCGCCGGCGAAGAGCTGCAGCCCGGCGGGAAGCGTCACGGTGTCCAGCGGCCCGCGCTCGTTGGCGATGGCGGCCACGCCGGTCGCCGCCGCGGCGGGGCGCAGGGGAATGCCCAGCAGCTCCAGGAACTTGAGGCGGTTGCGCTCCGGGATCAGGTTCGCCCGGTAGAGCAGGCTGTCGGTCAGGAAGGCGAACAGCTGCAGCAGCGTCACCCCCGGATCGGCGTCGTTGAAGTTGCGCCACTCCGGGTTGTGCACCGGAATGCGCGCCAGCGCCTCCGATAGAATCTGCGTGTAATCGCGGTCGTCGATCCGCGGAACGATGAGCGGCATGACGTCCTTCAGAGTATCGTTGAGGGAGCGACCGATGACGCTCCGAAAAGAGTCCTAAGTCCTGAGTCCTGAGTCCTGAGTCCTGAGTCGTGAGTCCCGAGTCCTGAGTCCCGAATCCTGAGTCCTGAGTCCTGAGTTCTGAGTGCTAGTACGGAATCCGGTTGAGACGGCGGCATTGGCCGAAGCCCCCCAGGAGCGAATGAATTCGCCGCTGGAACCACGCGAAGTCCCCTGCGGGGACTGTACGGTCCACCCATGGCGGAAGGAAACAGACCGCGAAGGCGGTCTTCGCGTAGGTCCAGCGGCGAATTCCATTCGCTCCTGGACGGGTCGTGCGCCATCACCGATCTACGCGGATCTGGTATAAATCCTGGGGAAAAGCGCACTCGCGCACTCACGCACTCACGCACTCACGCACTCACGCACTCACGCACTCACGCACTCACGCACTCACGCACTCACGCACTCACGCACTCACGCACTCACGCACTGCCGTTCCGCACTCAGGACTTAGCACTTAGCACTTTTCCTCACCCCGCCAGCTCCACCCTCACGCTGACCTGCTCGGTCGCACGGTCCGCCACCAGCTGGTATCGCACGGTGGCGACGGCACCGCGCGGATCGTCCGCTTCCTCCTCCACCGTCACCGCCTGCAGGGTGATGCGCGGCTCCCAGCGGCGCAGCGCGTCCTCGATGCGCTCCTGGATGCGGCGGCGCGTGGAGACGGTGTTGGGCTCGAAGAGAAAGCTCCCCGCGCCTCCCCCGAACTCGGGGAGCATCACCCGCTCGCCGGGCTCGGTGAGGAGCACGTGGCGGATGCACTCGCGCACGTTGTCCGGGCCGCGCGACGACGCCACGCGCCCGTCGGGGCCCAGCCGCACGGGAAACGAGATCCCCGAGCCGAAAACGAGGTCGCCGGCCACGGCCTACTCCTTCGCCTTGAGGGTGGGGACGGGGAAGCAGCTGATGAAGAAGGGGAGCCAGAAGAACACGATGTTCAGCAGGCTCACCATCAGCATCAGCACGATGAGAGCGCAGATGGTGATGATGGGCATGGAGAGCGAGCAGATGACGGAGATGCTCAGCCCCGACGGGCTTCCCACGTCGCCGTCCATCAGCTCCTTCATCCCCTTCACGCGGCTCATCTGCTTGCGCAGCTCGTCGCTCAGCAGGAACGCCACGTTGCGGTCGTACTTGCGCAGCGCCGCGGGCGAGGTGTCCACCGGCATCGCCACGCGGATGGCGCGCTGCGGCGCGTCCGCGTCGAAGAAGCCCGCCAGGCGGAACTCGGCCGAGGCGTCGCTCACCACCGGGAGCGACCGCTTTCCGCACCTCGGGCGCGCGTACACGCAGCGGATGACGTAGGCGTCGTCGCCCTGCGCGTTGAGCGGCGGCAGCGTGGGCGGCCGCTGCGTCTCCCCCGCCGCCGCCCCGCCGGTCCCGCCGGTCGCGCCGGAGGCCGCGGACTCGACGTCCACCTCGTGAAGCGCGTCCATCAGCTTCTGCACGAGCGGGCGGCGGCGCACGCCGGGGACGTCTTCCGGGAGCGCGTTGCTGCGGTCCAGCAGCGCGTTCAGCGTGCTCCTGTCCGCGGCGATGGCGTTGCGGGTGGCCAGCGGATAAAGCGCTGTCGTGGTGGCCGCCGGGTCGATGGCGGGGTCCACGGTGAGCAGGCGGGCCGCGTAGCCGGCCGGGAAGGACGGCGGGGTGCCCACGGTGAGCGTGGCGTCCTCCACGGCGTCGCGGCTGTCGTCCGCGTCCAGCAGCGCCTGCCGGAAGGTGGACGAGACCGCCCCGGTACCGGCCGCGGTGCGGTTCCACAGGCTGAAGGCGAACGCGTCGTGGAAGGCCCGCTGCGCCGTGGGGAGCGACGCCGCCAGCCCCGGTGTGGCGAAGGCGTTCCAGACCTCGGGGAGCTCCAGGCGGACGAAGGTGGCCAGGTCCAGCAGCACCAGCGCCGAGGCCTGCTCGGCCGCCGTGCGCGCCGGGTCCACCCGCGCGTGGTCGGCGACGTTCGCCGTCTCGATGGCGTACCAGTCGCGCAGCCCCACCCACGGGTCCAGCACCGAGCGCTGGAACTCCAGCACCCGCGCGTCCTCGGTGGATACCGGCGGTACCGGCCCGGGGGACGATGGAGGCGCCGTGGGGTCCGCCTCCGCGAGCGTGACGTCGCGGGCCCCCACGTACTGCTCCCGGCGGTCCGCGGGGATCAGCCCGGCGAACAGGCGGCGCTTCAGGCCGTCCGCCTCGAAGAAGGTGCCGAACATCGGCAGCCGCTCCTCGTCGTCCAGCGGCGCCGCCGTGCTCGCCGCCGTCCACCCCTGCGCCTCCGCCCCCTTCACCCACGCCATCTCCGTCCGCGCCCCCGTGGCGGCGTCCGTCGCCAGGCGGCGGACCAGGAAGGAGACGGTCTCGCCCTCCGCCAGCTCCACCGTGTGCTCCGGCAGGCCGGGGACGCGGCATGCCAGCGACGCGGTGACCAGGTAGAAGCGGCCGTGCACGGGCTGATAGAGCTTGAGCGTCTCCCCCGCGGGGACCGCGGCCGGGGCGGCGGTGCGGGGGGGAAGGCCGGAGGCGGGCTTGCGCCAGGTCTCCTCCCGCGCCACGAAGGCGCGGACCGTGGCCGGGCGGCGGGCCAGCGCGTCCTGGAAGTCCTGCATGAAGGTGTCGGTGGCGAAGCGCAGCACGGCCGGGCGGCGGAAGTCCGTTCCGCCGGTCAGGTCGCCCCACAGCGGCGACGGCGCGAGCCAGGTCACGCGGCTCACCAGATGTTCCCCGCGCCGGGGGTGTAGCTGGCGCTCACCACCGAGTTGGTGATGAGGGTGCTGCACTGCACCACGCCGCTGAAGGTGGCCATCCCCGTGTTGACGGAGACGGAGGCCGCGCTCACCTCCACCGTGCTGGCCTGCACCGTGACCTTGGCCGTCGCGGTGACGGTGATGCCGGAGACCTCCAGCTTCACCGAGTTGCCGTTGGCGTCCTGGAGGGTGATCGCTCCCGGCCCGTCCTGCAGGGTTACCTTGCACCCGCCGGGGGTCTCCAGCACCATCTTCTCCTGCCCGTCGTGGTCGTCCAGCGTCACCTTTACGCCGTTGCGGCTGCGCAGCACCTTGAGGTAGTTGCGCCCCGCGCCGTCCATGCTCTCCGGCGGCGCGTCCTCGCCGTTCCACAGGCAGCCGACGACGCAGGGAAAGCGCGGGTCGCCGCCCGCGAACACCACCAGCACCTCGTCGTTCACGTCGGGCACCAGCCAGCTGCCGCGGTTGTTGCCCGCCATCAGCGTCGCCAGCCGGGCCCACGCCTCGTACGCGGCGCCGTCCGGGTCCGGCGACCAGGGGAGCGACACCTTCACCCGCCCCTGCCCGTCGGGGTCGGCCACGTCCTTCACCAGCGCGGGGTACGCGCCGTAGAACAGGCCGCCGTAGCCGCGGGGAAGCCGGGCTTCCAGGTCGAAGAGGAGGGGGTCGGCGATCACGCGGCCCTCCCCAGCGCCGGGCGCTCGGCGGTGAAGGCGGTGCGGTAGCCCTCCGCCTGGTCGAAGGTGTGGCGGGCGCGCGTCAGGTAGTACTTCCCCTCGAACAGGGGCCCTACGCCCTTGAGCTCCACCTCGGCTCCCACCTTGAGCCGCGCGTCGCCCTCCGCCAGCCCCTGGCCCACCACGAACCGGCGCGCCGCGCGGGCGTAGTGCGCCTCGGCCAGGGCGCGCGCCTCGT
>DASVSA010000162.1:0-21072 GCA_036388335.1 Longimicrobium sp.
CCTCCCCCAAACTTGGGGGAGCGGGGGTCGGGGGGGTGGGGGCCTCTGTCAGTGCGCCGCAGCTACCTCGGTCTGCAGCCGCCGTAACGCACTCACGCACTCCACGCACTCACGCACTTCTTCTCAAACTTCTTCCCCCACCGCGCGCCCGCAGAAGCCGGGCCGCGTGGCGAGCAGCACCACGCGCCCGTCTCGGCCGATGACGGCGATGGCGTTCTGGCCCCACGCCGCGGCCAGGCGCACGGCGGTGTCGCGGGCGGAGCGGCCGAGCAGGGCGAGGCCGGGCTCGTCCCATTCCGGGGCGGAGCCGTGGGCGCGCGCGGGGAAGCAGGGCATCCCCAGCTCCGCCACCTGCAGCAGCAGGCGGCGGGCGGCGGCGCGGTTCTCGGGCTTCGGCGCGGGGGCCGAGGCCGGGTTGTAGGCGGTGACGATGGCGGCGGGGCGGAGCAGGCTCGGAGCGGGGCGGCCGGGGGCCAGGCGAAGCGTGCCCCCGGGGGTGCGGACCGACCAGGTGGTGAGCAGGTACGCGGCCCGCAGCTCCTCGTGGGAAGCGGGCACGCGGAGAGCCTACAGGCGCTCTTCGCGCACCAGCTTGCCGTCCGAGTACACGCGCAGCACCGAGGCCGTACCGGAGTAGGCCGGGTCCAGCAGCTGGGCGGTGAGGGCGCCGTCGCGGTTGTACACCTCCACCATGTCGCAGCGGCCGTCGCCGTTGCGGTCAGACCAGGCGCCGGCCATGCGCATGTCCTGGCCGTTGAAGCGTACGAAGCGCGCCTTGCCGCCGGCCACGCCTTCGGGGCGCGCGCTGATGCCGCCGGTGCCGCCGGCCAGCCAGCCCGCCTGCTGCCCCACCCAGGCCTCGTTCACCTCGCCCGGGGCGGGCATGGCGGGCATCGACTTGCTGGCGGGGCGCCACTCCTGCGCGCGCGCGGGGCGGGATGCGGCCACCAGGAGCACGGCTCCCACGGCGACGGCTGCGACGACGTGATGGCGTTTCATGGGATCTCTCCGGGTTGGGGGGATACGATACAAAGCTACCCGCGGCGGACGCCAGGGTTCCGCACGGGGTACGGGCGTTGCGTGGGGGGAAGGGCTCACGGGCGGCCACACCGGCCGCGCCGGAAGGATCTCCAGAAGGACCGAACGGATGCCCGATCCCGGGATCGCGCGGGCCCGCTACCAGGGGCTGGTCGCGGCACGGCGCTGGACCCACGACCCCGCCCGCCCGCGGGCCGAGTTCTCCCTGGCCGTGGGCGACCGCATCGGCGAGCTCACCGTCATCGGCCACCTGGCCCGCGGGCGCGTGGCCGAGCTCTACCAGGTGTGGAGCAACCGGCACTGGTGCGCCCTCACGGGCAAGGTGGTGCACCCCGACTTCGTGGGCGAGAAGCCGCCGGCCTCCTTTCGCAACGAGGCGCGCGTCCTCCACCGCCTCCGCCATCCCAACATCGTCCAGCTGTTCGGGAGCGGGGTGGCCGACGGGCGCCCCTATCTGCTGATGGAGTACCTGGCGGGCCCCTCCCTCTTCGAGGTGCTGGAGGCGATGCCCAAGCGCCGCCTGCACGTGCCGGACGCCATCCGCGCGGTGATGAACGTGGGGGCGGCGGTTCACTACCTCCACCGCTGCGGCTACCTGTACCGCGACCTGAAGCCGGCCAACATCCACCTGCGCGAAGGCGTGCCGGTGCTGCTGGACTTCGACGTGGTGCGCCCCCTGAAGCTCACCAGCCGCCCCAACGACCGGCTGGGGACGGCGCCGTACATGGCGCCGGAGCAGGTGCTGCAGGAGCCGCTCTCCCCCGCCACCGACGTGTACGGGCTGGGCGCGCTTCTCTACGAGCTGCTTACGGGGAGATGGCCGAACGAGGAGCCCGCGGAGGAGGACGAAGACTTCTGGGACGAAGACGAGGACTGGGACGACGAGCCGCCCCCGCCGGCGCCGGGGAGCGTGGAGGGTCCCCCCAAGGCGCTCACCACGCGCGAGCTGGAGGTGCGCTATCCGCAGCTGCGGGTGCCCGCCGTGCCGCCGCGGCAGCACAACACGCAGGTCCCGGCCGAGCTGGAGGCGCTGATCCTCCGCGCCCTCGACTCCGACCCACGCGCCAGATTTCAGACGATTTCAGGAATGTTAGCGGCCCTCGCGCCGATGCTCAAGGGCCGCAATCGCCTCTGGCCGGAAGAGGCGCCGATCGAGAGGCGAGTCGATACGCAGTCGAGATGATCTCACACAGAGACACAGAGGCACAGAGGAACGGAGAACCGCGGGAGAACTGCTCAGTCGGCTTTCCAGGGGGTGCCGGTCAGTGATTCCTCCACTGCCTCCCGCCGGCGGCGGCTGAGGGGGACTCGCTGCCCGCCCGCCAGGACCAGGTAGTACTCCGCGCGGCCGTGCGTCTGTATCTCGCGGACGAAGTTGCGGTTCACGATGGCCGATCTGTGGGCGCGCAAAAAGATTGCGGGGTCGAGGCGGGGGTGCAGGTCCGCGAGGGTCTCCCTCACGACGTGCGGCCTGCCGCTCTGCAGGTGGACTCGCGCGTAGGCCCCATCCGCTTCGATCCACGTGATCTCGCCAAAGGGGACGAACGACGTCTTTCCGGGGGCGCGAATCGCCAGCTGGGCCGGCACGAGCCGCAGCAGGTCGCTCAGCTGCTGCCTGTCGTGGGCGCGGATCGCCTGCTTGGCGCGCTCCATGGACTGCTGGAACCTTGCGTCCGTGAAAGGCTTGACGATGTAGTCCACCGCGCTCACCTCGAACGCCTGCACCGCGAACTGGTCGTAGGCCGTGATGAACACCACGAAGGGCATCTGATCGACCCCCACTTCGCGGATGACATCGAATCCGCTCATCTCCGGCATCTCGATGTCGAGCAGCACGAGGTCCGGCCGCGCCCGCGCGATCAGCTCTACGGCCGAGCGGCCATCGCCGCACTCGCCCACGACCGCGAGGGTGGGATCCTGCTCCGCGAGGGCACGCAGGCCCTCGCGGGCGAGCGGCTCGTCATCGACGATGAGGACGCGGACGGGGTCGATCATGCGGGAACCACCGAGTGTTCGTGGGCCGGGATGTAAGGCATCCCCAGGATCGCGGCGGTCTCGTCCCCTGGCTCGCGCCTCAGCTCCAGGGTGCAGTCATCGCCGAAGTGGTGCTTCAGGCGCTCGCGGGTGTTGCGCAGACCGACCCCGGGAGAGGAAGCGCCTCTCCGCGGATCGGGACCGGGACCGTTGTCGCGTACGGTGATCCAGAGCCTGCCGGCGCGGACTTCCGCCGTGATCGCCAGGTGCCCCACCTGGGCGCGCTTCGCGACGCCGTGGTGAATGGCGTTCTCCACGACCGGTTGGAGGATCAGGGTTGGAACCAGCGCGCGCTGCGCCTCGGGAGAGACCTCCACCGTGACCCTCAGGCGTTCGCCGAACCGGATCTTCTCCACCTCCAGGTAGCGCTGCACGAACCGCAGCTCTTCGGCGAGCGGGATCTGCCCGGGGCGGGAGTCGTCCAGCACGAAGCGTAGCAGCTCGCCGAGCCCGGCGATGAGCTCGACCGCGTCCGGACCGCGCTGGCGGCGGACGAGCATCGCGATGCTGTTGAGGGTGTTGTAGAAGAAGTGCGGGTTGAGCTGCCCGCGCAGCGCGCGCAGCCGCGCCTCGGAAAGCTCGATGGAGAGCTGCGCCGAGGCCTGCTCCCGCTCCCGCCAGCGCAGGTTGAACCGGACCGCGCTGGTGACGCCGAGGATCATGCCGTACGCGAGCAGGTCCGTACCCATCCGCAGGCGGAGCAGTCCCCAGAACACCTCCCGCCACGGGAGGGCGGCGATGGAGGAACGCGAGCCCGGTGTCCCCGGATCGAAGGCGTAAGCCGCTCCGGCCTCGATTCCCGCGCGCGCGAACATGAGCGCCGTGGCCACGGCTACGTGCCCCACAGCCGGCCGGAGCCACTCCCCCGGCAACCATAACGCGCTTCCCGCCCGGGCCACGATCGGAACGAAGCACGCCCAGATGTACCACGGCGGAAGCTGCGCCGCGACGACGACGGGCCACGCCACCGTCTCGCCCCGCGCGCGCAGCGCAAAGTAAAGCTGGACCGCCAGGAGCAGTCCGAAGAGGGTCGCGGCCAGGAAGATCGCGACCGCGAGCTTCACCTTCGCGGCGGCCTCGCTGTGGGTCTTCATCCCGGGATGCTACCGGCGTGGATCGGGTCCGTCAATCTCGTCGCCACTGCCGCCATACGGCGGGCCGCACCGTTTACTACACGCATCCGCCGTTCACTTCATTTCGCTCGACTGGAGCGTGAACCGCACCGATCTTCCGAAGCACCTGGCGGCAAGCCGTCCCACTCATCGGAGAATCATGCGGACCATCCTGCTTTCCCTCGCGGTCGTCGTCGCGGCCGCAAACTCCTGTGCATCACAGGCGTCGCGTGCTCCCGCCGCGGCACCGCGGGCGGAGACCCCAAGGCTCGCCGCGCGCGCTGACAGCTTCGAGGTCCGCGCGGCGGGACGCGCGTTGGGGTGGCAGTCCGCCCGCATGGTCCCCAGTGGAAGCGGCTTTCGATATGAAGAAACCACCTCGGTCGGCCCCACCATCCAGCGCACCGTGGTAGAGCTGGACTCGGCGGGTGCCGTGCGGAGCGTGGCGCAGCGGGGGAGCATGAACGGCACGGAGATGCGGATCGACCTGCGCTATGGCGGCGGCAGGGTCTCGGGACAGGCTCTGACACCGCTCTCCGCCGGGAAAGAGGTAGCGATCGACCAGGAGCTGGCGGCGGGGACGGTGGACGACAACGCCATGCAGGCCATTCTGCCCACCCTGCGCTGGTCCCCCAGCGCGCAGTGGGTGTTCCCGGTGTTCTCGTCCGGCAAGGGCACCGTGACCCAGCAGACGCTCCGCGTGACGGGTGTGGAAACCGTGGCCGTCCCCGCCGGTGAGTTCAGCGCGTACCGCGCGGAGCTGAGTGGCGGCGAAAGGCCGGTGGTGTTCTGGGTCTCGGCCCAGGCACCCCATCCGGTGGTGCGGATCGCCGTACCGGGGACCCCCATCGAGTTCGTCCGCATTCGTTAGCTCACACGGAGACACGGAGCCACGGAGGAGAACTTCTCTCTGTGGCTCCGTGTCTCCGTGTGAGCTACCCGATCCTGCGGTCGTCGCCGAACAGCGATTTGTGGATGCCCAGCGCCGCGCGCGCACCCTCCGAGGCGGCGCGGATGACGAGGCGCGAGCCGGGGACGATGTCGCCCGCCGCGTAGACGCCGGGGACGCTGGTCTGGAAGTTCTTGTCGACGTCCAGGATCCCCTCCAGGGCGCCATCCTCGTCCAGCTTGCACCCCAGGTCGGCGGCCAGGGTGGAGCCGGGGCCGCTGGCGATGTGGAAGAACATCGCCTCGATCTCCTCCGGCGGGCCCTCGTGGAGGATGGCGCGGCGCACCTGGTCGCCCTCGCCCTCCAGGCGCAGCACGGCTTCGCGGCGGATGCTGATTCCGTGGTGCGCCAGCGCTTCCAGCGCCTCGGTGCTCATGTCCGCCGCGTGGCTGTCGGTGAGCAGGACGATGTCGCGAGTCCAGGTGAGGATGTACATGCAGAACTTGGCGATCCCCTCGCCCCACCCCATCACGGCCACGCGCTTCCCCACCACCTCCGGCCCGTCGCAGTCCGGGCAGTGCCAGATGCTCTGTCCGTAGAAGTCCCGCAGCCCCGGGGTCTCGGGGACGATGTCCTTGAGGCCGGTGGCCAGCAGGATGCGGCGCGTGCGCAGCGTGCGCCCGTCGGCCAGGGTCACGGTGAAGTCGTCCTTTTCGCCCTCGATGCGCTCCACGCACCCTTCTTCGAAGACGGCGCCCGCGCCCCGCGCCTGCTCCTGGCCGATGCGGCGGAGCTCGGCCGGGCTGGGGTCCGAGATGCCGAAGTAGCCGTGCACCCCCCAGGTGACCGCGTTGCGCCCGTCGCCGGCATCCACCACGCGCACGCGGCGCTGGTAGCGCGCCAGCCACTGCCCCGCCATCAGCCCCGCGGGCCCGCCCCCCACCACGATCGCGTGGTCCATCTCGTCTGCCGCCATCCGCTCCCTCGCTGTGTCGCCGTCGTTTCTGGAGGGGCCCGATGCGTGCAAGCGGTGGGCCCGGTCCATGAACAGATGCTTCCCTCACCCGGAGCGCGGCGTTGATCCAGGCGGTGGTGTTCGACTTCGACGGTACGATCTTCGACAGCGAGTCGCACGTGTACGGGGTGGCGCGCGACCTCTTCGCCGAGCACGGCGCCGAGCTGCCGCTGGAGGTGTGGGCGGAGTGCGTGGGGCGCGACTCGTCGTACTTCGACCCCATCGCCTACCTGGAGGAGTGTACCGGCCGCCAGCTCGACCGCGACGAGCTGAACCGCCTGCGCCGCGAGCGCTTCATGGAGCTGGTGCGCGGCCAGGGCCCGCTCCCCGGCGTGCGCGAGGCGCTCGCGGCGGCGCACGCGGAGGGGCTGCGGCTGGGTGTCGCGTCCAGCGGCTCGCGCGAGTGGGTGGAGGGGCAGCTGGAGCGGCTTGACCTGCGCCGCTTCTTCGACTGCGTGCTCACCGCCGACGACGTGGAGCAGGTGAAGCCCGACCCCGAGCTCTACCTGAGCGCCCTCCGCTGCCTGGGCGTGGAGCCGGAGCGCGCCGTCGCCATCGAAGACTCCCCCAACGGCGCGTTGGCAGCGCGCCGCGCCGGGATGTATTGTGTCGTCGTCCCCAACTCCGTCACCGCCGCCCTCGCCTTCGGCGACCACCACCTGCGCCTGGAGTCGCTCGATGGTGTGGAGCTGCGCGAGCTCCTGGAGCGCGTGGTGGCGCAGGACGACTGACTCTCCGTGCCTCTGTGTGAGCCCCGTTCCTTCAGGAGGTAGCAACGTGATCCGCATCACCCGCTCGCTCGTCCTCGCCGCGCTCCTGGCCGCGGGATCGGCGCAGGCGCAGGTCCGCCCGCCCACGCAGCCGGCCACGCGCGACCCGGCGACACCGCCGGGGCTCGCCGTGCAGATGCCCGGCGCCGGGGGCGAGGACCAGCGCATCCGGCAGATCGTGGCGGGGGTGTCCACCGCGCGCGTGGAAGCGGACATCCGCCGGCTGGCGGCGTTCGGGACGCGGCACACGATGAGTGACACCGTGTCGCAGACGCGCGGCATCGGCGCGGCGAGAAGGTGGCTCTTCGCCGAGTTCCAGCGCATCTCGCAGCAGTGCGGCGGATGCCTGGAGGTGAGGTACGTCGCCGAGGTGATCCCCGCCAACCCGCAGAGCCGCGTACGCGTTCCCACCAACGTGGTGAACGTGGTGGCCATCCAGCGCGGGCAGACGGACCCGAACCGCTACGTGCTCATCTCCGCTCACTACGACTCGCGCGTCAACGACGTGATGGACGCCACCAGCGACGCGCCCGGCGCCAACGACGACGCCTCCGGCACGGCGGCGGCGCTGGAGGCGGCGCGCGTCCTCTCCCGGCACCGCTTCGACGGGAGCATCGTGTACGCGGCGCTGGCCGGGGAGGAGCAGGGGCTGCTGGGGGGCGAGATCCTGGCGCGCCACGCGGGGGCGAATGGGTGGCGCATCGCGGGGGTGCTCAACAACGACATCATCGGCAACACGCGGGGCCAGACCGGCGCCTCGGGCAACACCACGGCGCGCGTCTTCGCGCCCGGCATCCCCCCCACCGCCCCCCAGGCCGAGCTGCGCCGCTACCTGTACAGCGGCGGCGAGCTGGACACCCCCTCGCGGCAGCTGGCGCGCTACGTGGACAGGATCGCCGACCGGTACGTCAACGACCTGGACATCAAGATGATCTACCGCCTCGACCGCTTCGGGCGCGGCGGCGACCAGACGCCGTTCTTCCTGGCGGGGTACCCGGCCGTGCGCCTCACCGAGACGTTCGAGGACTACACGCGCCAGCACCAGAACGTGCGCGTGGAGAACGGGATCCGCTACGGCGACACGCCGGACCAGGTGGACTACCCGTACGTGGCCAAGATGACCTCGCTCAACGCCGCCGCGCTGGCGTCGCTGGCCTGGGCCCCGGCCGCGCCGGACTCGGTGACCATCGGCGGCGGCGTGTCGCCCAACACCGTGCTGCGCTGGAAGGCGGTGGACGCGCCCGACCTCCTCGGCTACCGCGTGTACTGGCGCGACCCCACGGCGGCCAACTGGACGCACTCGCGCTTCGTGGGCAACGTCACCGAGGCGACACTGGAGAACGTCATCATCGACAACTCCTTCTTCGGCGTGGTTGCAGTGGACCGCGAGGGCCACGAGAGCATCGCCGTGTACCCGGCTCCCGGCAGGTAACCGCGGTCTCACACAGAGACACAGAGGCACGGAGAAGAAGGACTCCTCCGTGCCTCTGTGTCTCTGTGTGAGGAAACTCTTGTAGCGGGGCGCATCGCACCTTACACTTCGCTACCCCCTTTCCGGAGAGATTCCATGCGCCAATCCGCAGTACTCGCCGCGCTCGCGGTCCTTTCGCTCGCCGCCTGTGACGCGCCGCTCGCCCCGTCGGGGCCCAGCCACATCGTCAACGGCACCCTTACCGGCAACGCGTACCCCTCGGTGGGCGCGCTCCTCTTCGACTTCGACAGCGATGGCGTGACGGGCGATGACCTGCTGTGCACGGGCTCGCTGGTCTCCCCCACCGTGTTCGTGACCGCGGCTCACTGCGTGGTGTCGGCCGACACGCCCCCGGGGTCGCAGTTCTACGTGTCGTTCTCGTCCGACGTGTACGGGAAGGGCTTCAAGGCCATCGCGGCCACCGGGTTCGCATTCGACCCCAGGTACGGCCACGACCAGGCTCACCTGCACGACCTGGCGGTGGTGCTCCTCCCGGCCAGCGCCACGCGCGGCATGACGCCGCTGAAGCTGCCGCCCGCCGGGTACCTGGACGCGATGGCGGCCAAGGGGAGCCTCAGCAAGGCGCTCTTCGTGAACGTGGGCTACGGCACGTCGGCCAGCCGCACGGGGGTGCCGTCCTTCTCGTTCGACGGCACGCGCAAGATGTCGAAGTCGGAGTTCATGGGCCTGCAGCCCACCTGGCTGGGGCTGCTGATGAACACCAGCGCCACCGGCGAGGGCGGCGACTGCTACGGCGACTCGGGCGGCCCCAAGTTCCTGGACGGCAACCCCAACATGGTCCTGGCCACCGTCGTCACCGGCGACGCCAACTGCCGCGCGACCACCTGGGACTGGCGGCTGGACACGCCCGAGGCGCGCGAGTTCCTGAAGCAGTACGTCACGCTTCCGTAAAAAGCAGCTCACACAGAGACACAGAGGCACAGAGAAAGAAGGTTTTTCTCTGTGCCTCCGTGTCTCTGTGTGAGCTATTGACATAGGGGTGGGGGCTATGCATATTCATACCCACCGGGGGTATGCAAGCACCAGGAGGGGATCATGGAACGAGTGAAGATCGAGATCGGCGGGATGAGCTGCGGGCACTGCGTGAGGGCGGTGGAGCAGGCGCTCGCCGGCGTGGAAGGGGTGAAGGTGGAGGAGGTGCGGGTGGGGGGCGCGACCGTGGAGTACGATCCGCGGGTGGCGGGGGCGGAGGTGATCGAGAAGGCCATCCAGGACGAGGGATACCAGGCCCGCGTGGCCGGGAGGTAAGGATGGACGCGACCGATTGGCTGGTGATTTCCGGGGGCGTGGCCGCCATCGCCTGGGTCAACTGGTACTTCTTCGTGGCGGGGCGCACGCCCGCGCACGCGGCTACGGGCGGGGCGGGGGGGCGGCAGGAGGTGACGGTGGTGGTGCAGGGCGGGTACTCGCCGGCGCACGTGCGGGTGAAGGCGGGCGCGCCGGTGCGCCTGGTGTTCGACCGGCGGGAGACCTCCGGGTGCTCGGAGGAGGTGGTGATCCCCGACTTCGGGATCCGGCGCTTCCTCCCCGCGCACGACCAGACACCGGTGGAGTTCACTCCCGAGCGGCCCGGGAGCTACGAGTTCACCTGCGGGATGGGGATGCTTCGGGGCCGCATCACCGTGGACGAGGGATAAGGTCATGGCAACGCAGACTTCGCCGGAGCGCGCCGCAAAGGTAACCATCCCCGTGAGCGGGATGACGTGCGCGGCGTGCTCCGGGCGCGTGCAGCGGACGCTGGAGAAGCAGCCGGGGGTGCAGGGCGCATCGGTCAACCTGATGCTCAACAACGCCACCGTGCAGTTCGATCCGGGCTCCACCACCGCCGGCGCGCTGGTGGAGGCCATCCGCGCCACGGGCTACGGCGCCGAGCTGGCCCAGCCCGGCCGCAGCGCCTTCCACGAGCAGGCGGCGCAGGACCGCGCGCACGAGGAGGAGTTCCGCGAGCTGCGCGCGAAGGCGGGGATCAGCTTCGCCGCGGCGGTGCTCGCCATGCTGGCGTCCATGCCGCTGATGTCCGCGCATGGGGCGCACGGGGCCACCGTCGATCCGTTCATGCGCTGGGCGATGCAGTGGCTGGACCCGGCGCTGCGCTCCGCGCTGCCGTGGCTGTACGCCATCCCCCGCGCGGCGCTGTCGTGGGGGCTCCTGGTGGCCACGCTGGGGCTGATGGCGTGGGCCGGGCGGCACTTCTACACGCGCGCCTGGTCCGCATTCCGCCACCACGCGGCCGACATGAACACGCTGGTGGCGGTCGGGACCGGCGCCGCGTTCCTTTACTCCGTCGCGGCGACGGTGGCGCCCGGCTTCTTCCTGCGCCGCGGGGTGCAGCCCGACGTGTACTACGAGGCGGTGATCTTCATCATCGCCCTGATCCTGGCCGGCAACGCCATGGAGGCGCGCGCCAAGCGCCAGACCTCCGCCGCGCTGCGTGCCCTGGGCGAGCTCCAGCCGAAGACGGCGCGCGTGGTGCGCGGCGGCGCGGAGGCGGACGTGCCGGTGGAGGAGGTGAGGCAGGGCGACGAGGTGGTGGTGAGGCCCGGCGAGCGCATCCCGGTGGACGGCGAGGTCGTCTCGGGGTCCAGCGCCGTGGACGAGTCCATGCTCACGGGCGAGTCCATGCCGGTGAGCAAGGGCGCCGGCGACCGGGTGATCGGCGGCACCATCAACCGCACCGGCGCCTTCCACTACCGCGCCACCACCCTGGGCGCCGACAGCGTCCTCGCGCGCATCGTGAGGCTGATGCGTGACGCGCAGGGATCGCGCGCGCCCATCCAGCGCCTCGCCGACCGGGTGAGCGCCATCTTCGTCCCCATCGTGATGTCCATCGCCATCGCCACCTTCGTCGTGTGGTTCGTGACGGCGGGCGAGGCGCCGGGGGTGAGGGCGTTCGCGGCGGCGGTGGCGGTGCTCATCATCGCCTGCCCCTGCGCCATGGGGCTGGCGGTGCCCACCGCCGTGATGGTGAGCACGGGCAAGGGCGCCGAGCTCGGCGTGCTCATCAAGGGCGGCGAGGCGCTCCAACGCGCCGGCGACCTGACCACCGTCGTCCTGGACAAGACGGGGACGGTCACCGAAGGCCGCCCCACGGTGACGGAGCTGGCCCTGGCGCCGTACGTAAAGGGCGATCTGATCGCGTCGGAGGACGAGCTGCTGCGCCTGGTGGCGTCGCTGGAGACGCGCTCCGAGCACCCGCTGGCGGACGCCATCGTCACCCACGCCCGCGACCTCGGGATCGCCACCGCCGCGCCGGAGTCGTTCGACTCGGTGACGGGGCGTGGCGCGGTGGGAGTGGTGGAGGGCCGCGCGCTGGCCGTGGGAAACGCGCTGCTGATGGACGACTATGAGGTGCGCGTGGACCCGCTGCGCGGCGACGCGGAGCGGCTGGCGGGCGAGGGGAAGACGGCGATGTACGTGGCGGTCGATGGCCGCCTGGCGGGGATCGTGGCGGTCTCCGACCCCGTGCGCGAGAGCTCGCGCTCGGCCATCCGGCGGCTGCGCGGCATGGGTCTGGAAGTGGTGATGCTCACCGGCGACAACCGCCGCACCGCCGACGCGGTGGCGCGCGAGGCCGGCATCGAGCGGGTGGTGGCCGAGGTGCTCCCCGACGGCAAGGTGGCCGAGATCAAGCGCCTGCAGGACGCCGGCAAGGTGGTGGCGATGGTGGGCGATGGCATCAACGACGCCCCCGCGCTCGCCCAGGCGGACGTGGGGATCGCCATCGGCACGGGCACGGACATCGCCGCCGAGGCCGCGGACGTGGTGCTGATGCGCGGCGACCTGCAGGGAGTTGCCGCGGCGGTCCACCTGTCGCGCCGCACCATGCGGACGATGAAGCAGAACCTGTTCTGGGCCTTCATCTACAACGTGGTGGGCATCCCCGTGGCGGCCGGGGTCCTGTACCCCTCCTTCGGCCTCCTCCTCTCGCCCATCCTGGCGAGCGCGGCGATGGCGTTCAGCTCGGTGAGCGTGGTGGCGAACAGCCTGCGGCTGAGGCGCGTACGGCTGTAACGAAGTGCGTGGAGTGCGTGAGTGCGTGAGTAACTTCACCGTCACGCATCACGCATCACGCATCACGCATCACGCATCACGCGCACCAACGCACTAACGCACTAACGCACCAACGCACCAACGCACTAACGCACTAACGCACTAACGCACTGAAATAGGCACAGGGAATGGCGAACGAACAGATGGCGGCGTGCGGGTGCGGGGTGGCGCACGGCGAGGAGCGCAGGGCGCTGGGGGTGGATGCCGGGATCAAGGAGCGCAACCTCAAGCGCCTGCGGCGCATCGAAGGCCAGATCCGCGGCCTTCAGAAGATGGTGGAGGACGACCGCTACTGCGCCGACGTGATGACGCAGATCTCCTCCGTGCACGAGGCGCTGCGCGGCGTGGGCCGCGAGCTGATGCGCAACCACCTGAAGCACTGCGCCGCCGCCGCCCTCACCGGCGACGACGCCCCCGCCGCCGACGCCATGTACGACGAGCTCGTCGACATGATGTACAAGCACGCCCGCTAGGCGAACAGGAGGCGGTCGTCGAAGGCGAACGGAACCTGTTCGGCGATGCGGACGCGGCCCGCGTCCGGGTGCCCCGGTGAAAGGAGGACGTTCGCTTCCGCCGGGGCGGCGGCGCCGGGGAGGAGCGCGGAGGGCAGGAGGAGCAGGGCCGAGGTCGCGGCATTCACCCACGCGTCACCGAACGCCTGGTTCCTGCTCTCTGCGCCCCCGGTGCGCCAGCCTTCCGGGAGCGCTGCCTCCTCCGGCGCGGGCACGTCCAGCCCGCCGGTCTCGATGCGCAGGGCAACCAGGTCCCCAGGCACCAGGTCGGGATCGGTGTGGGCGAGGGTCTCCAGCGCGGCGAGCGCGAGCGAGGTGGCGGTGTACACCATCGCGACGCCCGGCGGATTCCAGCGGCCGCCGTAAAGCCGCGCGCCTTCACCGTCCAGCGTGGCGAAGGGAGCGCGGCAGACCCGCCACAGCACGGGGACGATCACGTATAGACGCCGTGCGCCAGGCGCCCCAGCGCGCGCTCCACCAGCAGGCTTCCCGACGAGCGCCTCACCAGCTCCAGCGGCGCTCTCCCGCCAAGGGTCCGGTTGGGACGCAGGATCCAGACGCGCGCCTTCTGCGCGCTGCCGAGGGTTTCCTCGGCCAGCCGGAACACGCGCGCGAGCCGGGCCACGCGGTCGGACTGATCCGCCGACAGGCGCGCGCGCTGCTTGTTCGCGATCAGCGTGCGCTTCGGGATCAGCGTCGCCATCTCGGCCGTGCCGATCTCCATGTGGCGCATCAGGGACTCGACGCTGCGCGAGGGCAGCCCCTCCTCCACGATTCCATCGAGCTCGAGGTCGCTGTCGATGCTGCGCCCCAGCACGCGCGGTCCACCGAGCAGCTCGGCGATCTCCAGCACGGTCATCGTGCCCTCCCCTGGTGCGAGTCTGCACTCAAGATGACGCAAAGATGCACCTCGTGCAAGACACGGAGGCACAGAGATGAACCAATCTCTGTGCCTCCGTGTCTCTGTGTGAGCCGAAGCTGTTCTCAGGGCGCCCGGAACAGCCTGAATCCCTCGATCATCTCCCCGTCCGCGCCGATGGCGACGGGGCGGTCGCCGGCGCCGGGGGGGCAG
The DNA here is from genome assembly GCA_036388335.1 of Longimicrobium sp. Taxonomy (GTDB): domain Bacteria; phylum Gemmatimonadota; class Gemmatimonadetes; order Longimicrobiales; family Longimicrobiaceae; genus Longimicrobium. The sequence continues at coordinate 13,985 of DASVSA010000162.1, forward strand.
TGCCAGCGGATGGAGTCGCCGGCGGCGTCCAGGAGCTGCAGGTAGCGGCCCACACCCTCGTAGTTCGTGCCGGCGTGCAGGTAGTAGCGGTTCCCCAGGTGCTTGACCCACACCCAGTCGTCGCCATCGTACGCGTCCTCGTCGTCCACGCCGGGGTCGCGGATCACCTCGTCGTCCATCGCGTCGGCGTGCCAGGCGCGGAGGAGGCCGTGGAGCTCGTCGCGCGCGATGGGGGCCCTGCGCGGCACGTGCTCCATCCCGCCCGCCGACCGGCCCCTCACCCGTCCCTCCGCTCGCAAGCCGGTCGCGTCACGGGTGCCGTGCCTCGCGCCACCGCCCCGGGATCCAGAGCGAGGAATCCAGCGGGATGTCCACGCGGATGTTGGAGTACGCCTCGTGGAAGACGCGCTTGCCGTCCACCACGATCTCCACCTCGGGGGCGACCCAGCCGCCGCCCGCGCGCTGGTAGTTGTTGAAGCGCAGGTCCTGCACGCGCACGCTGTCGTTGGGCACCGGCTCCAGCATCCGCACGAACACCAGCCGCTCCGCGTCCACCCAGAACTGCTTGGTGCGCTGGTCGCCCGGCCCCGCGCCCACCACGTACACCGGCCGCCCCTGCCACGTGTCCGTGCGGAAGCGGTCGGTGGCGAACCCGTTCTCGCGAAGCTGCTGGGCGGTGGCCTCGGGCGGCTGGGCGTACACGTCGAAGCCCAGCGTCATCAGCTCGTTGCGGCCCTTCGTGCGGCGCGCCACGGTGTCGCCCGCGATGCTGAAGGTGCTGTCGCCGGAGAAGATCACGCCGCGCCCCGGGCCCGTCTCGATGCGCAGCAGGCCGGGGATGCTGCCGTATTCTTCCCACGTCTCCACCCGCTCGGGGCGCCCCGGGGGGGAGAAGGTCGTTTTCTGTGTAAAGGCGATGGTGCGATACCAGCGGCCGGCGTAGCGGCCGTGCATCGCCCGGATCACCTCGTCGCCGCTGGTGGGCGCGGACGAACCGCGCGGGGCCGTGGCGCAGGCGGCCAGGGCCAGCAGCGCGGCGGTGCGGAGAAAGGAGCTGGGCTTCATGGTGCCGTGCGGGGTGAGGCGTAGCGAACGTGGTTCGGCCCGCGGCAAGCTAGCGAACCCGCGCGCGGGGTGCCAGAAGAGCGGCCGGATTGGTTAACTGATCGGCCCGCACGGAGGCACGGAGAGGAGCGTTTAGCGCCCGACCTCCGACTCCACGGGCTGGTTGGGAATGCCAAGGTGGCGCTCGATCTCCTGCTCGATGTACAGCGCCTGGTCGCGTTCCGAGAGGCCGGTGGCGAGCTTGACGTTGCCGCCGCCCCGGACGCGCGCCCGCACCGAGTAGGTGATGGTGGTGCCGCCGCGTGTCCGCTGCACGTGCTCCACGGAGTAGAGCTGCTCCAGAGACGCGGTGGGGAGGTCGCGGTTGCCCGGCCAGGGCAGGGGGCCGAGGTCCACCGTGAGGCGCCCGCCCGACACCACGATGCGCGTGCGGTTCACGAACATGGCGGACGTGGCGTAGATCAGCACCACGCCGCCCGCCACGTGGAGCAGCGCGAACATCATCAGCGTGCGGCTCCCCGCCGTGGCCGCCAGCAGGAACCACGCGCCCAGGAACACGAACCAGATGGCGCACAGGAACGCCATCAGGTACGCCGTCCACGCCAGCCATCTCCACTCGATCCTCAGCTCCCCGCCCCCCGTGGACACGCTGAGGCTCGGCGGCATCTGCACGGGCGGCGCGGGCGTGCACGCGGGGCACCCGGCGTCATCCGCCGGGATCTGGGCTCCGCAAGAAGGGCATTCGGGCATGGCAGGAAACAATTTAGGAAGACCAGATGGCGTCCTCGGGGGCGCGTAGGGGCAGTTGCGCGTTCACCCACACGCGCTGTCCAGCCAGTGCTGCCTGCTCTTTGTCTCGACTACAGGTCCTCGGGTTTGAGGCCGGTGCGCTTGGCGATGCGGGCGAGCATGCGCGGGCCGATCTCTTCCGCGTCATGGAAGGAGAAGACGTAGTCGGCCAGCCCTCACGGGCGAGGATGCGGTGCGAGGTACCTTCGTGCCGCTTGAGCGTCCAGCCGATCCGAAGCAGTGCGGCCAGGACGCGCCGCGCCTTTACGCTGGGCCAGCTGCTCACGCCGCCAGGAAGGATACGCTCAGTGGCTCGGGAACGGCCTCGCCATGCTCCAGCCGCTCCGCGAGGACGCGAAGGGCGAGCGCCTGTACGCGCGCCACCGCATCGGCACGGTCCCGGCCGTAGACGAGCACGCCCGGGAGATCGGGCACCTCGGCGATCCAGCGGCCGTCTTCCTCGCGCTCGAGCTCGATCTGGAATTGCACCTGTCCGCTCTCCTTGCACGGGGTCAGCAGGCTCGGACCGAGCCCCTGCTCAAAGCTCATGGGACTTCCCGGGTCGCGCAAGGAATCGGCCGTGGGCTCGGGGTCGTGCAGGATCAGGGCGCGTGGGCCAGCAGCAGCGTGTGCGCGCCGCCGGAGGTGGCGTGGGCGCGGACGCGAACGGTCTCTACTGTGAGGCCGATGGAGCGGAGGAGGGCGGCGAACTGGGGGTCCTCGTCGGCGGACCAGTAGGCGAGACGGCCGCCGGGGCGGAGCGCGGATGCCGCGGCGCGGACGCCGGCGCGGCGGTAGAGGGCCGCGTTGGCGCCGGTGGTGAGGGCGTCGGCGCCGTTGTCCACGTCCAGCATGATGGCGTCGAAGGATGCGCGGCTCTCGCGCAGCACGTTGGCGACGTCGTCGTGGCGGAGGTCTACGCGCGGGTCGGCGAGGGAGGCGTGGGCGAGCGGGTACTCGGGGTTGCGGTTCCACTCGATCACCCCGCCCACGATCTCCGCTACGACGACGCGGGCGTCGGCGGGGAGCACGCGCAGCGCGGCGCGGAGGGTGAAGCCGAGGCCGAGCCCGCCGATCAGCACGCGCGGCGCCGGAGTGTCCCGCAGGGGGAGGCAGACGCGCTCGGCGAGCTGCTCCTCCGAGTGGAAGCGGCGCGTGGACATCAGGTCGATGCCGTTCACGCGGATCGTGTAGTCGCCGTCGTGCCGGTAGAGGGTGAGGACGGTGCCGTCCGGCGCGGTGGCCTCGCCCAGGCGCTCGGTACGCTTCACCGCTCCAGCACCTCTCTGTGTCTCCGTGTCTCCGTGTGAGACCTCATTCCTTCACCACGGGCGCGATGCGGTCGCGGTCTGTATCCAGGGCACGCTCCACCCAGAGCACCTGCACGAGCGTCCAGACCAGGATGACGAGCGGGAGCGCCAGCAGGAGCCCCAGGAACCCGAAGACGCCGCCAAAGAGCACCAGGGCGAACAGGGTGATGAAGGGGTGGATCTCCACGCTCCGCTTCATCGCCATGGGGGTGATGACGTACCCCTCGATCTGCTGGATGGCGAGCGCGGCCAGCGCCGTCCACCCCGCCTTGGCGGGATCGTCGAGGAACGCGACCAGGGTGGCCGTTCCGCCGCCGATCCAGGGCCCCACCAGGGGGAGGAACTCCAGCGACCCGTTGAGCAGCCCCAGCAGGAGCGCGTTGGGGACGCCGATCAGCGAGAAGAGGGCGATGCTGAGGAGCCCCACGCCGAGCATGGCCAGGGCGGTGCCGCGCAGCCAGCCTACCAGGCGCTCGCCCAGGAGCTGGAAGACGCGGTACACGGCCGGCCGCTGGTCGCTGCGCACCAGGCGGAGCACCGGGTTCATCAGGTGCTCGTTGGGGTTGGCGAGGGCGAACAGGGAGCCAAAGAACACGATCACGGGGATGAAGAGCGACTCCAGGAGGCTCACGGCGCTCCCCACCGCCCCGGAGCCGCCCACGTTGCCGGGCTGCAGCGCCTGGGCAGGGCGGGGGATGCGCACGTTGGCGCCGGTCTGCTGCCGGAGCCACACCTCCCATTCGCGGATCTGCTGCTCCAGCCCCGGCCCGCGCCCGGCGAGATCGCGCGCCTGCCCCAGCAGCACGGGGAGCCCAAAGGTGACGAGCGCAACCACGCCGCCGATCACCAGCACACCTACCAAGGCCGCCAGCCACTTGCGCTCCAGCGGGAGGTGCCGTCCCAGCGCGTTGAGCCCCACGGCGACAATGGCCGCCGCGTAGGCCATCAGGAAGACGTGGGCGATGGTGTCGAAGAAGCGGTAGAGGAGCGCCATCAGGAAGGCGAGCAGCACCACCTTGTACACGTGCTCCGGCTGCACGCCGCTGAGCCGCGGTCCGGGCGCGGCGGTGACGACCGCGTCGGCCGAGACCTGCGGCGCGGCTGCGGGCGGGGTGGATTCGGGCATGGGGTGGGCGCGGGGGGTGGGAGGGAAGCTCGCACAGAAACACAGAGGCACAGAGAAACGCTATCTCTGTGCCTCCGTGTCTCCGCGCGTCCGGCTACTCCTCGTCGTCGTCGTCGTCGCCGTGCTCGTACCCGGCCGATTCCTCGGCGAGCAGCTCCATGAGCTGCGAGCCCCAGGCGCCCTCCAGCAGGCGGCGGACCTTGGGGAAGCGGTCCGTGACCTCCGCCATCTCCGGCGTCACGAACATCTCGATGACGTCGCCGCGCTTGTAGGTGCCCGGCTCGGCCTCGTCCAGAAAGGCCTTGAGCTCCTCGATCAGGTCGCGGAGGTCGCTGATCAGCTCGCTCGGAAAGTGTCCCTCGTCGAGGGCCACCGCCGACTCCGTCCAGTCGTGCACCTGCGAAACCAGCGCGTCGAAGCGCGCTTCCTGCTTGGGATCGCCCATCTGCGGTTCTCCTGGCCGTTCCTCGATAAGTCCTGAAATGTCCCGGCGCGGGCCGGCGGCACCGTCCGCGGCGGACACACCCTATCTACCCCGTGCACGCGGGTCAAGTGCGGGGCCGCGCGCGGGTGTCCGCTTTTGGGACGCGTGTTTCCCAGCCACGGGCATCCGCGCCCGCCGCGCCGCCGCCACCGCGCCGCTAAGTTGGCGCCCCGCAGCCACTTGCGGAGGGGGCGCGGAGGGCACGCTCTTCGCCTTAGGAGTGGTCACCAGGAACGACACGAACCCGAGCCACCTTCCGCATCATGCCTTCCTTCGACCTCTCCACCATCCTCGTGCTCTGGATCGCCGGAGCCGTGATGATCTTTCCGCTGGCCGGGCTGGCGGCGCGCTGGGGCCTGGTGCCGGTGCTGAACGCCGTGGCGCGGGTGCGCCGCCCCGGAGCGGAGGAGGACGAGGCGCTGGAAGAGCGGCTGGCCGGCGTGGAGGGGCAGCTCCGCGCCCTCACGGCCGCCGTGGAGCGGATGGGCGCCCGCTGAGCTTCAGGCATCACGCGGCGGCGCACCCCGCCCGCCGATAACGCATTTCAGGAGATCCGTCCCGTGGACGTACCCCGCCCCAAAAAGAGCAAGCGCGCCAAGTGGGTGCTGATCGCGGCCGGCCTGGCTGTGCTGCTGGTGGCCACCGTGGCCCTGGCCCGCCTGGAGCCCGCCGCCCCCGGCGTGGAACGCGCCACCGTGTGGACCGACACCGTGCGGCGCGGCGACATGCTGCGCCAGGTGCGGGGCCCCGGCACCCTGATCGCCGAAGACATCCGCTGGGTACCGGCCGTGGTGCCGGGGCGCGTGGAGCGCAAGCTGGTGCTTCCCGGCACCCACGTGACCGCCGGCACCGTGCTGGCCGAGCTCAGCAACCCCGACGTGGAGCGCCAGGCCCTGGAGGCCCGCCGCCAGCTGGCCGCCGCCGAGAGCGACCTGGCGACGCTGCGCAGCAACCTGGAGTCGCAGCGGCTCACGCAGGAGGCCAGCGTGGCCACCGTGCGCAACCAGCTGCGCGAGGCCGAGCGCCAGGCGCGCGCCGCCGAGGGGCTGGCCAGCAAGGAGATGGTGAGCCAGAGCGAGCTGGAGCGGGCGCGCGACAACGCCCAGGAGCTGCGCGTGCGGCTGGGTGTGGAGGAGCGCCGCCTCGCCTTCACCACGCAGTCGATGAGGAGCCAGGTGGCCGCTCAGCAGTCGCAGCTGGGCATCCTGCGCACCCTCACCCAGTTCCAGCAGCGGCAGATCGAGGCCATGCAGGTGCGCGCCGGCAGCGACGGCGTGCTGCAGGAGCTCTCGGTGGAGCCGGGCCAGTGGGTCAACAGCGGGACGACGCTCGCCCGCGTGGTGCAGCCGGGCCGCCTGAAGGCGGTGCTGCGCATCCCCGAGACGCAGGCCAAGGACCTGGTGGTGGGCCTCCCCGCCTCGGTGGACACGCGCAACGGCATCGTCAAGGGCCGCGTGGTGCGCATCGACCCCTCGGTGCAGAACGGGAGCGTGGCCATCGACGTGACGCTGGAAGGGCCGCTCCCCCGCGGCGCCCGCCCCGACCTGTCGGTGGACGGCACGGTGGACATCGAGCGCCTCACCAACGTGATGTACGTGGGCCGCCCCGCCTACGGCCAGGCCGAGAGCACGGTAAGCATGTTCCGCCTGGACCCCGCGGGCGCCGAGGCGCAGCGCACCCAGGTGAAGCTGGGCCGCGGCTCCGCCAGCACGGTGGAGGTCATGTCCGGCCTCAAGCCCGGCGACGTCGTGATCCTCTCCGACATGAGCGCCTACGACGGCGCCGAGCGCGTGCGGCTGCGATGAGAAGAAGTGCGTGAGTGCGTCAGTGCGTGAGTGCGTCAGGACCGGCATCAAACGGTTTGGCGCTCTCACGCATCTAACCGTCGCACCTCGCGCACTCACCTCGGATCCCGCGAGGCGGCCGGCCGCGGCCCAGGGAGCGAATGAATTCGCCGCTGGAACCACGCGAAGTCCCCTCCGGGGACTGTACGGTCCACCCCCGGCGGAAGGCACAGACCGCGACGGCGGTCTTCGCGTAGGTCCAGCGGCGAATTCTCATTCGCTCTGGGCGGGCCATGACGGCCACCGCTCCACCCGAATTCCCGCACCACGACGCCCGCGGCCGAACGCACGCGCCAAGCAGTTGAAACGCACCAGGCACCAGGCACCAGGCACCAGGCACCAGGCACTAACGCACTAACGCACTAACGCACTAACGCACTAACGCACTAACGCACTAACGCACTAACGCACTAACGCACTAACGCACTAACGCACTAACGCACTAACGCACTAACGCACTAACGCACTAA
>DASVSA010000163.1:0-1698 GCA_036388335.1 Longimicrobium sp.
GACGGTCAGGACGTGGCGCATGGCGGCGACGAAGATCGCCTCCTTGGACCCGAAGTAGTGATGCGCCAGCGCGGAGGAGACCCCCGCCCTGCCGGCGATCTGGGCGACGGTCACTTCCAGCGACCCGGCGCGGGCGACCTCCTGGATCGTTGCCTTGACGATCGCCGCCCGTCGGATAGGCTCGGCCGCGTGACGCGCCATGGCTGTCCTCGGAAAAAAGGCTTGCCAGACCGCAATATCGGGTCGTTAATTGACTCGTCAATCAAGAAACGGCGGGGCTGCGACCCCGCATCCAAGGGAGACTACCGATGACCCTGCGCATGACCCTGAGCGCGCTCGCGCTCGTCGTGGGGGCCGCCCCTGTCCTGGCCCAGGAGGCCTGCACCTCCGTCAGCCTCTCGGACGTGGGCTGGACCGACATCACCGCCACCACCTCCGCCGCCAAGCAGGTGCTCGAAGGCCTGGGCTACGAGGTGGACGTGCAGGTGCTGGGCGTGCCCGTCACCTTCGAGGCTCTTTCGACCGGCGACATCGACGTGTTCCTGGGCAACTGGATGCCCTCGCAGACCGCCGCCATCCAGCCCTACCTCGACGAGGGCACCATCGAGACGCTGGGCGTCAACCTCGAAGGCACCAAGTACAACCTCGCGGTCCCCGCCTACCTCTACGACCAGGGCCTCCAGACCTACGAGGACCTGGCCGAGTTCAAGGACGCGCTGGGCAGCGAGATCTACGGCATCGAGCCCGGCAACGAGGCCAACACCTACATCATCGGCCTGACCGAGGCCGGCGGCCCCTTCGAGGGCTTCACGGTCGTGGAAAGCTCCGAGCAGGGGATGCTCGCCCAGGTCCAGAGCGCGGTCGAGGCGGAGGAGCCCGTCGTGTTCCTCGGCTGGGAGCCCCACCCGATGAACGCCAACTTCCCGCTCAAGTACCTCGAGGGCGGCGACGAGTTCTTCGGCGGCCAGGGCAACGTCTACACCGTGACCCGCCAGGGCTTCGCAGCCGACTGCCCCAACGTGGCCAAGCTCCTGACCAACATGAAGTTCACCCTGCCCATGGAGAACGAGATGATGGGCGCCATCCTCGACGAGGGGAAGGACCCCGACACGGCCGTGAAGGACTGGCTGGTCGCCCACCCCGAGACCATCGAGCCCTGGCTCGAGGGCGTGACCACGGTGGACGGCGGCGACGGCCTCGCGGCCGTGAAGTCGGCCCTGGGCCTCTGACCCCGGCGCGGCCCCTGGACGTTTCAGGGGCCGCCCGCCCTGGAGGGTGTGCATGGACTGGCTGACCACCAAGATACCCGTTGGCCGCTGGGCCGCCGACCTCTTCGACTGGATCGAGACCAATGGCCGCGGCGTCGTTCGCCCGGTCAAGGCCGCGGTCCAGGCCTTCGTCGACTCGGTCGAGTGGCTCCTGCAGTTCCCCCATCCGCTCCTCCTCATCGCCCTCTTCGTGGCGCTGACCTGGGCGCTCCAGCGCTCCTGGAGGACTTGCCTTCTCGTGGGGCTCGGGCTCCTCTACATCCTGAACCAGGGCTACTGGGAGGCCACGACGCAGACCCTCGCGCTGGTGCTCGCCTCCTGCGTCGTCTGCATGGGCGTGGGCGTGCCGCTCGGCATCGCCGCCGCGCACCGGCCCTGGCTCTACACGTGGATGCAGCCGGTCCTGGACCTCATGCAAACGCTCCCGAGC
>DASVSA010000164.1:0-5458 GCA_036388335.1 Longimicrobium sp.
CCGACTGCGCGTAGATGTCGCCGGGGGCCACCACGCGGCCCTCCGCGTCGGTGGCGGTGGTGCCGGCCACGTGCACGTGCGGGCCCACCCTCACCGCGCGCGAGTAGCCGGCCACCGGCTCCCAGGGCGCGCCGCTGGAGATGAGGCGGCGCGTGCTCATTCGGCGAGCTCCCCGCGCAGCACGGTGACGGCGCGGCCTCCCAGGTGCACGCGGTCGCCGGCGGAGCGCACGCGCACCGTGCCCCCACGCCGCGAGGCCTGGTAGCCCACCAGCTCGTCGCGCCCCAGCTTCGCCGCCCAGTACGGCGCCAGCACGCAGTGAGCGGAGCCCGTCACGGGGTCTTCGTTAACCCCCACGCGCGGCGCGAAGAAGCGCGACACGAAGTCGTACTCCGCCCCCTCGTTCGCCCGCGCGGTCACGATCACTCCGCGCGCCTCCACCTGCATCAGCCGCCCGATGTCGGGCCTGAGCTCGCGCACCTCGTCCTCGGAGGCGGCTTCCACCAGCACGTCGAACTGGCTGCGCCCGGCGTGCACCGGCGCCACGCCCAGCGCCTCGGCCAGCCCCGCGGGCGCGGGCGCGTCCAGGAGCGGCTTGGCCGGGAAGTCGAGCTCGATCCACTCCCCCGCGCGCCTCGCCGTCAGCAGCCCGCTGCGCGTGTGGAAGCGCGCCTGCTCGTCGGCGGCCAGGTGGCCGCCCTCCCACAGCACGTGCGCGGTGGCGAGGGTGGCGTGCCCGCACAGGGCCACCTCCACCTCCGGCGTGAACCAGCGCAGCCGCCACCCGTCGTCGTCGCGGTGGAGGAAGGCGGTCTCGGAAAGGTTCATCTCCGCCGCCACGTCGCGCATCCACCCCTCCTCGCGCGGCGCGGCGAGGATGCACACGGCGGCCGGGTTGCCGGTGAACGGCCGGTCCGCGAAGGCGTCTACCTGGATGATGGGTTGAGGCATGGTGGCGCGGAATGGGGGATCGGGAAGGGCCATCGGGAAGATAGCTGGCCCGGCCGGAAGGGGCACGCCGGGCGCGACGGATCGCACCGCATCCCCAATGCGACACCGGCCGGACCGGTTTTTGGAGGACCGTCGCGACCGCTTGCACTCCGACGCGAAATCGCTGTAAATTGTTGGCACGTCACCCCCGGGGCTAGCGCGCGAGCGATACTCCGGCCCCCCTCGGTCTGCGGGCCGGGGGGTTTTTTTGCCCGGGAAATCTTCGTGACGAAAAAGGTCTCCTTCCTCAGCGACGGGTTCAATGTTTACCACTCGCTCGACTCGCTCGGCAAGATGACGGGCGCGTCAGTGAAGTGGCTGGACCTGGTGCGGCTGTGCGAGGGATACCTTCAGGCGGTCCGCGGCGGCCTCGGAGAGCGGGTCGAGCTCGCGCGCGTGCACTACTTCTCCGCGCTGGCGGAGCACCTCATCGCCCGCAAGCCGGACGTCGTCGCCAGGCACCGGACATACATCCGCGCACTGGAGGGGACCGGGGTGCGCGTGCGGCTCTCGCACTTCAAGCGGAAGGACGTGCGGTGCCCCGCATGCGGCACGGCGTTCATCCGGTACGAAGAGAAGCAGACGGACGTCGCAATGGGCCTGAAGCTCGTGGAGGTGCTCGCCACGGACGAGTGCCAGACGGCCGTGCTGGTGACGGGCGATACGGACCTGCTCCCCGCGATATCGGCGGCTCGCCGCCTCTTCCCCGAGCGGAAGACAGGGGTCGCGTTCCCGTTCCTCCGGCACAGCCGCGAGCTCGCCAAACACGCGGACTACAGCTTCAAGATCGATCAACGATCTCTGCTGAAGGCGCAGTTCCCCGCCCGGTTGAGCTCCGAGATCAGTCGTCCGGCGGGCTGGTAAGCAATCGCACACAGAGACACGGAGGCACGGAGATGAAGGAATCTCCGTGCCTCTGTGTCTCCGTGTGAGGCTATGCGTGTACCGTGTCGCGCGCGGCGAAGCCGATGTAGGCGAGGCCGGCGGCGAGGACGGCGTGGAGCCAGATGTCGTGGTTGCCGATGGGGACCAGGCCGAAGGTGGTGGGATCGATGAAGGCCATCACCACCAGGACGGCGTAGATGATGGCGCCGATGCGGCCGTAGCTGCGCGACGCGGGGTGGCTGCGCGACGCGGCCAGGCCCCAGGCGCCGAACGCCAGGTGCACCAGGTTGTGCAGGAGGTTCACGGGAAAGAGCCCCAGGAGCCGCCCGGTGGTCTCGTTGTCCGCATCCATCCCCATCCCGTTGTGCACGAACAGCCCCAGAACCCCGAATGCGAGGAACGCGACACCGAACACCAGCGCGCCCGTCTGCGCCATGCTTCTCCTCATCCTCCACCTCCACGTCCCGGGGTGAGCGCCTCCCCTGCCCCACCCGGTATTCCGGGCGCGGAAGGGATCTTGCGAGATGGGATGCAAGACTCGGACAGGCACGGGAACATGCCTGCCACGCTACGAAAGCAGAGGAGGCAACGATGGCTCGCCACGGCTACGACAACTCGGAATACAAGGGGATCCAGCAGAACTCGGTTCGCCCGGACTGGGCGCGCCCGCACCCGCTGGACCCCAACTGGGCCGACGGGCAGTACCACGGCATGCGCGAGCAGGAGGGGAACTGGCAGGGCGCGTACGGCCAGTACCGCCGCGAGCACTCGCAGGACCTGGGCGGGTGGGGCGGCTACCAGGGCCGCTACCGCCAGCCCCCGGGGGGCTTCAACCGCGAGGGATGGTTCCAGGACCCCTTCGACTCGCGCCCGCACGGCGCGCAGGGACGCCCCCTGAACGGCATCCGCGGCTACGACGCGCAGATGCGCGGCGACGCCCACAACGGTGGCGTGCGCTACGACAACCAGTACCTCCAGCAGTACAACCGCAACAGCGTCGCCTTCCGCACGGGGCACGGCTACGACCGCAACTATGGCTGGGCCCCCGGCGCCCGCGAGATCCGCGGCAACTACAACGACCAGCTCCGCCGCGCGGCGCCGCAGGAGCACTCGTACGCCGGGTACAACCGCGGCGGCTTCGCGAACGGCACGCAGCCGAAGCCGGGGACGCGGGCGAGCAAGCCGAACAGATAACGGCGGGGCTCACACAGAGACACAGAGGCACAGAGAAGACTTCATCTCTGTGCCTCTGTGTCTCTGTGTGCGAACGCTGTTGGGTACGGGGTGTACAACTCCGGCCCTGCGGCGAGTGGGCCGCGCAAGTGATTTAGCGGGTGGTGCCTGGATGTCGATCAGAGCAGTGGTCATGATGCTCGTGGCGCTCGCGTCCGGGGCCGAGGCGCAGGCGGTGCGCGGGCAGGTGTGGGCGGCCGACGGGAGCTCCGTGGCGGGGCTGCGGGTGGAGGTGAGCGGCGCCGCGTGGGTGGATTCGGCGGTGACGGACGCGGCGGGGCGCTTCGCCGTGGAGCGGCCGGCGGAGGCCGGCGGCGATTCGGTGCGCGTGGTGGTGGACGCGGCCGATCCCGCCGCGCGCGTCTTCCATCCGTCCGTGGCGGCGGTGGCGCGGGGGGAGTGGGACAACGAGGTGAGGATGGTGCTGGTGCCGCTCCGCTGGCGGATCCCGCGCGGGAGCATGGCGGGGACCGAGGTGCCCGTGAGCCTGGTGCGCGGCTTCACGCCCACCTGCCGCGGGTGCGCGAGCGGCTTCTTCCGCCGCGCCGTGGCGGACCTTTCCGGCGCTCACAGCAGCACCGTGCCCGCGTGGCGCCCGGGGAGCTTTCCGCTCCGCGTGGCCTTCGACCACGAGTACACCTCCGAGCGCATCTCTGGCCGCGACTCCGCGGCGTTCTGGCGCGACGCGGGCGAGCTGGAGGAGCTTGTGGGGATGAGCCTCTTCCGCCCGGCCCGCTACGTGGACACCACGCCCGGCGACGACAGCGACCCCGACGACGTGGTGCTGGTGTGGGTGGAGCGCGGGCTGCGCGCGGCGGGGCTGGGCTCCGTCACCTACAGCGGCGGCGGCGACATCGGCTACGGCGCGGTGCGGCTCAACAACACCATCTCGTTCACCCGCTCGGAGGTGCCGGGGCTCATCGCCCACGAGCTGGTGCACACGCTGGGCGTGGGGCACACCTGCAGCTGGTACTCGGTGATGGCCGACGTCACCATCTGCCCGGCGCAGCGCTCGCCGCTGCCCACGGCCGAGGACATCGCGTACCTGCAGGTGCACCTGGCGATGGGCACGCTGCAGCGCACCCACAGAGCGCGCTGGGGGCTGGACGCGGCGCTGCGCGGCGAGCAGGAGATGCGAGTTCCCGATACGAAGCTGGCGGGCGGGCGGTAAAAAGACGGGGCTCACACAGAGGCACAGAGGCACGGAGAAGAGGATTCTCCGGGCCTCTGTTGTTTTTCACCGAGGAACGCTTACAATGGCGGGTACCCTCCGCCTCTCTCCTTTCGCAAGACACCCATGCAAGCGACGCTTTCCTATCCCGCGGTTCGCAACTACATCGGCGGGGAGTTCGTGGAGGGGGAGGGGCCGATGCTGGACGTCTTCAATCCGGGCGACGGGAGCGTCATCTCGCGTGTGCCGATGTCGGGGGGCGCGGCGGTGGACGAGGCGGTGAGGGCGGCGAGGGCGGCGTTCCCGGGGTGGGCAGCGACGCCGCTCAAGGAGCGGGTGCAGGTCTTCTTCCGCTACCGCGCGCTGCTGGAAGCCAACATCGACGAGCTCAGCCGCCTGATCGTGCAGGAGCACGGCAAGGTGTACGACGAGGCGAAGGCGGAGGTGCTCAAGGCCATCGAGCTCACCGAGTTCGCCTGCTCGCTCCCGCAGATCACCGCCGGGGAGATCATGGAGGTGAGCCGCGGCGTGGAGTGCCGCGTGGACCGCTATCCGCTGGGCGTGGTGGCCTCCATCGTCCCCTTCAACTTCCCCAGCATGGTGCCGCACTGGAGCATCCCCAACGCCATCGCGCTGGGGAACTGCATGGTGCTGAAGCCCTCGGAGATGGTTCCGCTCTCGGCGGGGCGCATCGCCGCGCTGCTGGCGGAGGCGGGGCTCCCGGCCGGCGTGCTCAACGTGGTGAACGGCGGTCAGGAGGTGGTGGAGGCACTCTGCGACCACCCGGGGATCGAGGCCGTGTCGTTCGTGGGCTCCACGCGCGTGGCCCAGGCCGTGTACCGCCGCGGCAGCGCCAACCTCAAGCGCGTGCTGGCGCTGGGCGGCGCCAAGAACCACATCATCCTGATGCCCGACGCCGACCCCGAGATGGCGTCCAGCAACATCGCCGCGTCCATGGCCGGGTGCACGGGGCAGCGCTGCATGGCCGCGTCGGTGCTCGTGGCCGTGTCGCACACGGACTCCATCCTCCAGCGGATGGTGGAGCACGCGCGCGGCGCCGTGGCGGGGGAGACGCTGGGCCCGGTGATCTCCGCCGAGGCGCGCGACCGCATCGAGCGCTACATCACCGAGGCGGAACAGGCGGGGGCGAAGGTGCTGCTGGACGGGCGCAACACGGTG
>DASVSA010000165.1:0-5336 GCA_036388335.1 Longimicrobium sp.
CAACCGCCTCAGCGCCCAGGTGGCGCGCACGCTCCGCATCGACCGCCTCTGGCTCTCGGTGGAGCCGCGCAACCGCCCCGCCGTGCGCTCGTACGAGAAGGCCGGCTTCCGCTTCCGCCCGGAGACGGTGTTCACGCCGGAAGTGGAGATGGAGCTGGTCCTCTAAAAAGCTGGGCTCACACAGAGACACGGAGGCACAGAGATCACTTCATCTCCGTGCCTCTGTGTCTCTGGTTACTTCGATCCCGTCCACCTCGGCGGCCCGGATCGCGGTCTCCGGGCTGAGCTCCATCATCTGCAGCACCCGGCGAGCCGATCCGCTGGGCACGTTGACGCCCTGTTCCCATGCCTTCACGGTGACCGGCTTCACGCCGATCATCCCCGCGAAGACGGGCTGCGACACGCCGAATTTCTCTCGCAGCCGCCGGATTCGCAAGATTCCGGAGATCAGCTCTCTGTGCCTCCGTGTCTCTGTGTGAGATAAGGCACCACCAGGACGGACCAGAGCATGGCGAGGGCGATCATCGCCAGTCCGGGGGCGCCTGCGAGGCGGTGGAGGAGCGCGAGGGGGATGATGCCCGCGAGGAGCGCGGCCATGGCCCCCGGGGGCGGCGTGTAGCGGATGAAGCGATGCTCCAGCAGGAGAGCGGGGACGCCGCCGAGCACGATTCCCAGGGCTTCCATCTGGTAGGGGCTGGAGCCCAGGAGGCCGGTGGCGAGGCCCGCGGCGATGACGGCGACCGCCAGGATCCCCGTCCACGCGAAGAGGCGGAAGGGGCGCTTCGCGAGGCCGCTCTCGACGCGCCGCCACAGGGGGCGATAGGCGGCCAGGAGGAGAGCGGCGATGAGTACGGAGCCCAGGACGTCGCCGAGGTAGTGGACGCCCAGGTAGAGCCGGGAGATGGAGACCAGCAGCGCCACCAGGGCGGGCACCCACAGGGGCACGCGCCCGCGCACGTACAGCACGCCCCACAGCAGCGTTGCGAGGAGCACGTGGCCGGAGGGGAAGCTGCCGATGTGGATGATCTCGTAACGCTCGATGGACGGGTGGCTGGGGCGCGGGACCTCGAAGAGCAGGTTGAGCGCGAGGCTGGCGAGCGCGTTCACCACCACCCCCCCGCCCACCGCGTACGCTTCCGCGCGGCCCCAGAGGAGGAGGGCGAGGGCCAGGACGAACACCACTCCCCAGGGCGTACCCAGCTCCGACACTACCCAGAACCACTCGGGGTGGCCCGGCCCGAAGAATCGCTGCACCCGCACGATGGGCTCGTGCCGGAACAGCTCGCTGACGATGGGCGGCACGGCTCCCCCGGTTTCCGTTCACGGCGGCCGGTGCACGGCCCTGCGGCGGTGCACCGGCAAGAGCGGAGCCTACACCCGCCGCGCGCGCCCGAACCCCGCTTCGCGCTGCCCCGCGAGCTCAGGCGATGCGCCCGCCAGGCGGCCGTGCGCGTCGCCGGCGGGGAGCTGCGCGTCCGCGTTCTGCGCGAGCTTGATGGAGCCGCCGGCAACCGCGCCGCCGAACAGCGCGGCCAGGACGCCGTCGTCCAGCACGAGCGCCATCGGCACCATCTCGCCGCCCGAGAGCAGGTTCATGGCCTGGAGGAAGAGCGGCACGAACGCGCCCGCCACCAGCCCCCCGGCGATCCCGAAGCGCACCGGGCTGAGCTGCGACAGGCGCCGCCCCTGGTACAAGAGCCGCACCGCGGCCGAGAAGGCTCCGCCCACCAGGAATCCGGCGAACCCGAGCCTCGCGGCGACCATGAGCCCGTCCGCCCACCACATCGCGTCGTCGAGGAAGCCGGCGGCGAGCAGGACGTTGAAGGTGACGAATCCCAGCGCGGCCCAGGCACCTCCCCACAGCAGGGCGTTCCCGAACGCGGCGCGCAGGCTTCGCGAGAACTTGGCAGCGGGCATGGATCACCTCCTGAAAGGGCTTCGTGGCTACGTGTGCTTTGCGTTGCAAAGTATGATCAGGACGCGCGGGTGTCAACTCCCCCGCGACGGGTGGGATGGCGTGGAACTTCGGTGGCTGTACGGGATACGCCACTGGACGGCCGCTGGCCCGCGTTTTGATCCGCTCGCGCGGGCTTAATACGTCCGTCGGTACCCCAACACGGAGATCGGACTTGAGGAACCCCGTCAGTCACGCGGTCGTCTTCGCCACGCTCGCCATCGCGGCCGCCTGCGCGCCGGTGGCCGAGCCCATCGTACGGCCGCTTCCCACCGGCGCCGCGCTGGACACGGCGGGGCGGCCCTTCGTGCAGCGCGTAGCACCCCCGCCGGAGTACCAGTCGGCGGTGCAGCGCGGCACCCGCAGCGAGACGGGCGCGCCGGGGCGCCGCTACTGGCAGAACCGGGTGCGCTACACCATCCGCGCCGAGGTGGACCCGCGCGCGCCGCGCGTGACCGGGTCCGAGCGGATCGTGTACATCAACAACTCGCCGGATTCGCTGCCCATCATCACCATGAACTTCTACCAGAACCTGTTCCGCGGGGGACTGCTGAACACGGGGGGGCTCGTCCTCACCCGGTTCCAGGTAGGGGGGCAGACGCTGGGCGAGCTTTCGCAGCCGGACTACGAGGCCAACCAGCGCGAGGGGCGCCGCACGGCGGGGTACATCGTGGGCGGCACGCTGGCGCGGGTGATCCTGCCGCGGGCCCTGGCGTCGGGCGACAGCATCGCGTTCGACATCGACTGGAACTTCAAGGTGCCGGCGGGCACCGCGCCGCGCACCGGCTACGAGGACGCGCTGGGCGGGCGGGTGCTCCAGATCGCCCAGTGGTATCCGCAGATCGCCGTGTACGACGACGTGGTAGGGCAGGACGTGACGCCGTACCAGGAGCAGGGCGAGTTCTACCTGGACTACGGCGACTGGGACGTGCAGCTCACCCTTCCCGCGCAGTACCTGGTGACGGCCACGGGGACGCTGCAGAACCCAGAGCAGGTGCTCACCCCCGCCACCCGCGCCCGGCTCGCCCGCGCGCTGCAGTCGGACTCGGTGACGCAGGTGGTGACGCGGGCGGACATCCAGGCGAACCAGGCGACGCTCCCCGGCACCAACGGGCGCGTGACCTGGCGCTTCACCGCCAACAACGTGCGCGACTTCGCCTTCGCCACCTCCAACCGCTACGTGTGGGACGTCACCCGCGGCACCATCCCCAACCCCGCCGGGGGGACGCGCAACATCGCCGTGCACTCCATGTACCGGTCGGGCGCGCCGTTCTGGGACCGCTCGGTGCGCCACGCGGACCAGGCCATCGAGTTCCTCAGCCGGCAGATGGTGCCCTACATCTACCCGCACATCAGCGTGAGCGAGGGGCCGATCTACGGGATGGAGTACCCGATGCTGGTGTTCGTGGGGCGGCCCACGGGCAGCGAGGAGCGGCTGTACGAGGTGATCGCCCACGAGGTGGCGCACGAGTGGGTGCCCATGATGGTGGGCCAGGACGAGGCCGCGTTCCCCTGGATGGACGAGGGGATCGGGACCTTCATGGAGGCGCTGGCGTTCAACAACTACTTCCCCCGCGCGGACCACTTCGCGCAGCCGCGCCAGGCGTACCTCACCGTGGCGGGCAACCGTCTGGAGCAGCCGCTGATGACTCACGCGGACATCCAGAACCCGCAGCTCTACGGCATCACGGCGTACTACAAGCCGGGCACGCTGATGAGGTCGCTGCAGGCCACGCTGGGCGACGAGGTGTTCTCCCGCGGGATGCGCACCTACATGAACGAGTGGATGCTGAAGCACCCGTACCCGTGGGACTTCTTCAATACCATGGAGCGGGTGGCGGGGCGCGACCTGGACTGGTTCTGGTACCCCTACTTCTTCCGCAACGTGACCTTCGACCAGGGGATCGCCTCCGTGTCCACCGGCGCGGACTCGGTGCGCGTGACGGTGCGCGACTTCGGCCAGGCGCCCGGCCCCTCGTTCGTGACGGTGACGATGCGCGACGGCACCACAGCCCGCGCCACCATCCCCGTGGAGCGCTGGCTTCAGCCCTCCACCCGCCTGCAGTCCGTGACGGTGCGGGTGAACGGCCCCGTGGCGCGCGTGGAGCTGGACCCGGAGCAGTTCTACCCGGACGTGAACCGCCGCAACAACGTGTGGACCGGCCGGTAGTCCAACAAGGCTCACACAGAGACACAGAGGCACAGAGATGACTTCATCTCTGTGCCTCTGTGTCTCTGTGTGAGACCGCTGTTACGACGTTTCCCTTTCGCGCATTCCCGTGCGCGCCTATCCTTCCGTTTACGCCTCCCGTACCCTACCTCCATGCCCCAACGCGACACTCTGCTGCGCATCTATGAATGCGGCGAGCCCGAAGGAGCGCTGCGCGAGCTCGCGCACGCCCTCGGCGGGCCGGAGGCGCGTCGTGGAGCGTGGTGGATGGGGAGCGAGGGCGAGGTGCGCGGCGCGTGGCCCGCGGGGAGCCTGCCGCACGCGAGCGGGACGCGCTCCCTTCGCCTGCGCGCCGGGGGGACGCTGGTGCTCGGCGCCGGCGCGTGGGGGGATGTGGACTGGGCACCGCTGGCCGAGGCGTTCGGCCGGGTGGCGGCGCGCGCCGAGGAGCTGCGGCGGGCGGAGGCGGAGCGCGACGAGCTGCGCCAGCGCGCCGAGGAGAGCGAGGCGCTGCACGTGCTGGGGCTGGCCGCCAACCGCACGCTGGACCCGGACGAGGTGCTGGCGCTGGTGGCCCGCTTCGCCCGGGCGCTGCTGGGTGCCCACTATGTAACCGTGAACACGGCCACCGACGGCTCGGTGAGGACCACGGCGTCGGTGGGGCTGCGCGCGCACGGCGGGGGCGAGGACGATCCCTTCGCCGACCGCGTGGCCGCGCTGGGGAAGCCGCTGGTGCTGGAGGGCGCCGAAGCCGCCGCCGAGCCCTTCCACGCGGCGGAGGGGATGGACGCCGGGCTGGGCGTGCCCCTCTCCCTCTTCGGCGAGACCTTCGGGGCGCTCGTCATCGGCTACCGGCGCGCGTACCGCCCCGCCCCGCGCGACGTGCGGCTGGCGCTCACGCTGGCGGGGCACGCGGCGGTGGCCATCGGCAACGCGCGCCTGCACCGCGCCCTGGCCGAGCGCGGGGGCGAGCTGGAGCGCGCCAACGAGGAGCTGCGCTGGAGCACCGAGGCCAAGGACCGCTTCTTCGCCTCCATGAGCCACGAGCTGCGCACCCCGCTCAACGCCATCCTGGGATACAACGCGCTGCTGCTGGACGGCGTGGTGGGGCAGCTTCCCCCGGAATCGCTCGCGTTCCTGCAGCGCGCGCAGCGGGCCACGGAGAACCTGCTGTACCTGGTGAACGACGTGCTGGACCTGTCCAAGATGGAG
>DASVSA010000166.1:0-12782 GCA_036388335.1 Longimicrobium sp.
CGTATCTATGATGGCCTGCAGGTTGGTGCCCAGCGAGTCCACGTCCGAGCCGCGCAGCATGTCGTTGGCGCCCGTCTCCAGCACCAGCACGTCGAAGGGCTGCTCCAGCAGCCAGCCGATGCGGTTGCGCGCGCCGGCCGAGGTCTCGCCGCTCTGGCCCGCGTTCACCACCTCGTAGGGGAGACCGGCGGAGTCGATCTTCGCCTGGATGTGGGCGGGGTAGCCCTGCTCCGGGTCCAGCCCGTAGGCGGCGGTGAGGGAGGTGCCCAGGAAGAGGACGGCGCGCCGCGAGGAGGCGCTCGCGGCCGGCGGATCGTCCGGCGCGGGTTTGCTTTCCTCCCCCGCGCAACCGATGATTGACACCGCGAGGAACGCCACCGGAAGCGTACGGAGAAGCCAGGATCGCATGCTCATCGTTCGGGATCTGGAAAAGAGCTATCGGAGCGGCGGGCAGCAGCTCGCCGTGCTCCGCAACGTGAACTTCCGCATCGACGCGGGTGAAACGGTGGCCATCGTGGGCCACTCGGGGAGCGGCAAGACCACCCTCCTGGGCCTGCTGGCCGGGCTCGACCGCCCCACCTCCGGCGCCGTGGAGCTGGAGGGGACGGACCTGGGCGCCCTGTCGGAAGACGAGCGCGCCCGGCTGCGGCGCGAGCGGATCGGCTTCGTCTTCCAGGCGTTCCAGCTCATCCCCACGCTTACCGCGCGGGAGAACGTGGAGGTCCCCCTTGAGCTGCGCGGCACCCCGGACCCGGCCCGTGCCCGCGAGCTGCTGGCGCGCGTGGGGCTGGGCGACCGCGGGCACCATTACCCCGCCCAGCTCTCCGGCGGCGAGCAGCAGCGAGTGGCCATCGCCCGCGCCTTCATCCACGGGCCCACGGTGCTCTTCGCCGACGAGCCCACGGGGAACCTGGACCGCACCACGGGCGGGCGCATCGTGGAGCTCCTCTTCGAGCTCAACCGCGAGCAGGGGACGACGCTCGTCCTCGTCACGCACGACCCGGACCTCGCCACCCGCGCGGGGCGCGTCATCCGCCTGGAAGACGGCGCCGTGGTGGGCGACGAGCGGAGCGCCGCGTGAAGCGCATCTCCCCCCTGGCGGCCCTCGCCTGGCGCGAGAGCCGCTTCGCCCGGCGCAGGCTCCTCCTCTTCCTCTCCTCCATCTCGCTGGGGGTGGCGGCGCTGGTGGCCACGCAGAGCTTCGCGGCCAACCTGGCGGCGGGGGTGCGCGAGGAGAGCCGCTCGCTGCTGGGCGCGGATGTGGGCTTCTCCACCAACCGCCGCTTCGGCCCGCGCACCACGGCGCTGCTGGACTCGCTGAGGAAGGCGGGGACGCCCACGGCGCAGGTGGTCTCCTTCGTCTCCGTGGCGCTGCTGGAGCGCACGGGGGGCGCGCGGCTGTCGCAGGTGAGGGCGGTGGAGCCGGGATACCCGTTCTACGGCGAGATCCTCACGGAGCCGGCGGGGGCGTGGCGGGCCCTTGCGCGCGGTCGCGACGCGGTGGCCGATCCCGCGCTGCTCACGGCGCTCGATGCCCGCGTGGGCGACTCCATCTCGCTGGGCGAGGCGCGCTTCCGGGTGGCGGGCGTCATCCGCAAGATCCCGGGCGACGCGGGGATCTCGGCGGCGTTCGCGCCGCGCGTGTACATCCCCGCGCGCTTCGTGGGCGAGACGCAGCTCCTCCGCTACGGCAGCCGCGCGGAATACGACGTGTACGTGAAGCTCCCGGGGGCCGGCGCGGCCGAGCAGCTGGTGAAGGCGTACCGCGCGCCCCTGCGCGCCGAGCGGGTGCGCGCACGCACGGCGCAGGAGCGGCAGCGCTCGCTGGACGAGGCGCTGGGCCGCCTGGGCAACTTCCTGGGGCTGGTGGGGACCTTTGCGCTCCTGCTGGGCGGGATCGGGGTGGCGAGCTCCATGGGCGCCTACATGGCCCAGAAGCGCGAGACGGTCGCCACGCTGCGCTGCCTGGGCGCCACGGCGCGGCAGGTGATCGCCATCTACCTGATGCAGGCCGCCGCCATGGGCCTGGCGGGCGCGGCCATCGGCGCGGCGCTGGGGCTGTCGGTGCAGTGGGTGATCCCGCGCCTCCTGGCCGGCCTCCTCCCCGTGACGGTGAGCACGGCGGTGGACCCCGCGGCGCTGGCCACGGGGGTGGGGATCGGCGTGTGGGTGGCCTCCGTATGCGCGCTCCTCCCGCTGCTGGCAACGCGCCGCATCTCGCCGCTGCAGGCCATCCGCCGCCGCGTGGAGGCGGATGCGGACGCGCCGCGCCGCCGCGACCCTTGGACGTGGGCCGCGTGGCTCCTGCTGGCGGCCAGCGTGGTGGGGCTGGTGATGCTGCAGGCGGGCGACGTGCTCGTGGGCGCCGGCTTCGCGGGGGGGATCGCCGCGGCGCTGGCGGCGCTCTGGGCCACGGCCTGGCTGGCGACGCGCTTCACCCGCGCCGCGCGGGTCACCGGGCTGCGCTACCCGGCGCGCCAGGGGATCGCCAACCTCCATCGGCCCGGCAACCAGACGCGGGTGGTGGTGCTGGCGCTGGGCTTCGGCGTCTTCCTGCTGGCCACGCTCTACCTCACGCAGCACAACCTCCTGCGCCCGCTGCGCGTGGACACGGCGGCGCGCGGCAACCTCCTACTCTTCGACGTGCAGGGGGACCAGGAGGCCGGCGTCCGCCAGGTCCTGGAGCGCGACGGCACGCGGACGGTGCAGCGGGCGCCCATCGTGCCCATGCGCATCCACTCGATCAACGGGCGTACGGCGGCGCGGCTGGCTCCGTCCACCGGGGGCGGGGAGGATGAAGAGGGGGAACGGGGAACGGGGAACGGGGAACGGGAAGGGCGGGAGCGGGGGCGGCCGGAGGGGTGGGCGCTGAGGCGGGAGTACCGGTCCACCTTCCGCGATCACCTGGTAGGGTCCGAGAAGGTGGCAGAGGGGAAGTTCTGGGCATCCGGGCGAGGTGAGGGGAGCGGAGGGATCGCGGAGGTGTCGATCGACGCGACGATCACCGAGGACCTGGCGGTGGAGCTGGGCGACACCATCGTGTGGGACGTGCAGGGGGTGCGCATCCCCACGCGCATCACCTCCATCCGCAGCGTCGATTGGCAGCGGCTGGAGCCCAACTTCTTCGCCGTCTTCCCCACGCGCGTGCTGCGCTCGGCCCCGCAGACGTGGGTGCTGCTGGCCCGCGCGCCGGATGCGGGGGCGCGCGCACGCGCGCAGCGCGACGTGGTGCGCCGCTACTCCAACGTGGCCGTGCTGGACCTCACCGAGGTGCAGGCGGCGGTGGACGAGGTGCTGGGAAGAGTGGCGGCGGTGATCCAGTTCCTGGCGGCCTTCAGCGTGGCCACGGGCTTCATCGTCCTCCTGGGCGCGGTGCTCACCAGCCGCCTTCAGCGCATCCGCGAGAGCGTGCTGCTGCGCACGCTGGGCGCCACCCGCGGCCAGATCGCCGCCATCCTCTTCGCCGAGTACGCCGTCCTGGGCGCCCTCGCCAGCCTGGTGGGGATCGGGTTGGCGGTGGGGGGCGGATGGGCGCTGGCCCGCCTCCTCTTCGACGTGCCCTACTCGGTCCCCATCATCCCCCTGTTCGTCATCGCCGCCGCCGTAACCGCCCTCGCGGCCGGCGTGGGCGTGTGGGCCAGCCGCGAGGTCTTCCGCCACACCCCGCTGGAGGCGCTGCGGGAAGAATGAAGCCCTCACCCGGCAGCTTACAGCTGCCACCCTCTCCCATAAACAGCATGGGAGAGGGGACTACTTCGGCCGCGACGAGCAGGGCACTTCTCCGTGTCTCTGTGCCTCTGTGTGAGCCCGGCTGCCGGCTCTCCGGCAGCACCGGCCTCAGCCGTAGCCACACACGAAGTAGTCCCCTCTCCCAGGGCAGTTACTGGGAGAGGGTGGCAGCTGTAAGCTGCCGGGTGAGGGCCACCCCCGCGCGGCCCGCCTCTCGCATGACGCCGCGCCCATCTCTCCCCTCACGCCGGAGGCAACCCTGACTGACCCCACGAAGCCGGACGCGGCCCCCATCGAAGCGGCTTTCCGGGCGAAGCGCGCGGAGCTGGGCGTGCGCGTGGACTTCCCCGAAGAGGTGCTGAAGGAGGCGGACGAGGCGGCGAAGCGAGATCCGTCCGCGCTCGCGGATCTCACGGAGGTGCCGTTCATCACCATCGATCCGCCCGGGAGCCGCGACCTGGACCAGGCGCTCTGCATCCAGCCGGCGGACGATGGGGGCTTCCGGCTCTGGTACGCAATCGCGGACGTGGGCTTCTTCGTGGACCGCGGCGGCGCGGTGGAGGCCGAGGCGTGGCTGCGCGCCCTCACCTTCTACGCGCCGGACCTGCGCGCGCCCGTCTACCCGCCCTCGCTCTCGCAGGGCGCGGCGAGCCTGCTGGCGGACCAGGTGGCCCCCGCCATCGTCTTCGCCTTCGAGCTGGACGCGCGCGCGGAGATCCGCGCGCTGAGCATCCGGCGGGGGCGCGTGAGGTCGCGCGCGCAGCTCACCTACCAGCAGGCGCTCACGCACGTGGAGAGCGGCACGTTCAGCGAGCCCTGGGCCGCGTCGCTGCTGGAGCTGCGCCGCTTCGGCGAGGAGCGGAGGAAGCGCGAGACGGAGCGCGGCGGCGTGTCGCTCCCCATCCTGGACCAGCACGTGGAGCGCAGTGCCGCTGCCCGCCTGGGCTACCAGGTGGAGTACGAGCTCCCCAACGCCGCCGAGGACTGGAACGCGCAGGTGTCGCTCCTCACCGGCCACGGCGCCGCCCTGCGCATGCTGGAGGGACGCGTGGGTCTGCTGCGCACCATGGCCCCGCCGGACCCGAAGAAGGTCGAGATCTTCCGCCGCGCGGCCCGCACGCTGGGCTTCCAGTGGGCGGACGGGATGGCGTACGCGGAGTTCGTCCGCTCGCTGGACCCGCGCCACCCGAGGGTCACGCCCCTCCTGTGGCAGGCGCGCCGCGTGTCGCGCGGGTCGGATTACGTGGCCTTCGACGGCGAGCCGCCCGCGGACCCGCTTCACCACGCCCTGGCGATGCCCTACGCCCACGTTACCGCCCCCCTCCGCCGCCTGGCCGACCGCTACGTGCTGGACCTGCTGGTGCAGCTGGAGAATGAGCGGCGCCCCTCCCCCGCCGAGGTCGAGACGCTGTGCCGCCTCCCCAGGGTGATGAACGACACGGAGACGCGCGCCAACAAGCTGGAGCGCGGCGTGGTGGACGTGGCCGAGGCGTGGGCCCTGCGCGGGCGCGAGGGCGAGCGCTTCCCCGCCACGGTGCTGGACGTGCGCGGCGACCGCGTGGAGGTGCAGATCGACGACCCCGCCGTGCGCGTGCAGGCATCCGCCGCCGGCGCCACGCCCGAGCTCGCCGGGCGCGTCCAGGTGCGGCTGGAGTCCGTTTCGGTGGAAGAGGGGCGGCTGGAGTTCGTGCTGGAGGGCTGAACGGCGGGCTCACACAGAGGCACGGAGACACGGAGCGGGCGCGAGGCTTGCGGTGCGCGGCGAGCGAGCGGTTCACCCGACCACGCGCATCCGGAGCTTCGATTCCCTTGCACCGCGAGCACCACCGCTGGCACAGCCCCGCGCTCGGCCGCGACATGGACCTGCTGGTATTCGGGCACGCCGGAGCGCGCGTCCTGGTGTACCCGACCTCCATGGGCCGCTTCCACGAGTGGCAGGACCGTGGGATGATGGAAGTGGTAGGCGACCACCTGCGCAGCGGGTGGCTCCAGATGTACTGCGTGGACAGCGTCGACTCGGAGAGCTGGTACGCGCGGTGGAAGCGCCCCGGCGACCGGGCCTGGCGGCACCACCAGTACGAGCAGTACGTGCTCAACGAGGTGCTTCCCCTCTCGTGGCAAAAGAATCCCAACCCGTTCCTGATGGCGGTGGGGGCCAGCTTCGGGGCGTACCACGCGGTCGACATCGCCTTCCGCCACCCGCACCTCTTCAGCCGGGTGCTGGGGCTGAGCGGGATGTACGACATCGGCCAGTTCACCGACGGGCACATGGACGCCAACGTCTTCGCCCACAACCCGTCGCACTACGTCAGCCACCTCCACGGCGACCACCTGGACGCCCTGCGCCGGATGGACATCATCCTCGCCACGGGCCGCGAAGACCCCAACGTGTCCAACGTGGAGTACCTTTCCCGCGCGCTCTGGGACAAGGGAGTCGGCAACGCCCTCCGCCTCTGGGACGGCTGGTCGCACGACTGGCCGTACTGGGAGCGGATGCTGCGCACGTACATCGGCGGGAGCGACTGAACGGCGGGGAACGGGGAACGGGGAATGGGGAACGGGGAACGGGTCGAGCGCGCTGAAAGGGCCCCCTCCCCCCGACCCCCTCCCCCGCGTGCGGGGGAGGGGGCGCACTCCACCCGCTCGCGCGCACCCGCACCCCGGCGCAGCCGCGGCTCAGACGAGCCCCAACGCTGCGCCGACACAGAGAATGCGCCCCCCTCTCCCATGTTTGGGAGAGCGGGGGCCGGGGGGGTGAGGGCCTCCCTCAGCACGAGCCTTCTCCTACTAGGCACTCGGCACTAGGCACTCGGCACTGTATTCCAAACGCACTTCTTTCCCCAAGGACACCCGATGACGCTGAAGATCGGTCTTATCGTGGGCCGCGAGTGGTCGTTCCCGCCCGCGTTCATCGAAGAGGTGAACCGGCGCAACGAAGGAGTCACCGCGGAGTTCGTGGAGCTGGGCGCGCCGTACATGGACGAGCCCTGCCCCTACGCCGTCATCGTGGACCGCATCTCCCACGAGGTGCCGTTCTACCGCACGTACCTCAAGCAGGCGGCCGTCCAGGGGTGCCAGGTCGTCAACAACCCGTTCATGTGGACGGCGGACGACAAGTTCTTCGGCGCGGCGCTGGCCACCAGGCTCGGGATCGCGCATCCCAAGACGATGGTGCTCCCCAACCGCGAGTACATCCCGGGCATCGTCCACGACGAGTCGCTGAGGAACCTGCGCTATCCGCTGGACTGGCAGGGGATCGTGGACTACATCGGGCTCCCCTGCATCCTCAAGGACGCGCACGGCGGCGGCTGGAAGGACGTGTACGTGTGCCGCACGCTGGACGAGCTGATCCACAACTACAACGAGTCCGGGCTCCTCACGATGATCGTGCAGGAGTTCATCGAGTGGGAGCAGTTCATCCGCTGCATCTGCCTGGGGCAGGACCAGGTGATGCCCATCAAGTACGACCCGCGCGAGCGGAAGTACCACGTGGAGCACGAGCACCTCTCGCCCGAGCTGGGGCGGCGCGTGGTGGAGGACTCGCTGCGCCTGGTGAGGGCGCTGGGGTACGACATGAACTCGATGGAGTTCGCCGTGCGCGGCGGGGTGCCGTACGCCATCGACTTCATGAACCCCGCGCCGGACATGGACATCTACTCGCTCACGCCCCACTACTTCGAGTGGGTGGTGAAGGGGATGGCGGACATGACCATCCGCCTGGCCAAGAACCCGCGCCCGCAGGTGAGGGAGCTGGGCTGGGCTTCGCTCTTCGCGGGCACCCGGCACGCGGGCGGCGGCGGGCCCGTGCAGGACGCGGTGCCGGACGGCTCCTCGGCGCCCGTCCCGGCGTGAGGGGCGAGGCCGCCGCGCTGCGGGACGCCGTCGCCCGCTACCACGACCTGCTGGGCGACGGCGCCCTGGCGGCCGACACGCACGAGCGCATGGAGGAGGAGCACCGGCGCCGGGGGATGTACTTCGGCGACCGGCCGCTGTGCAGCGTCCTCCGCCCGCGCTTCCTCACGCCCGAGCAGTTCCGCCACATCCGCCGCGGGGTGGAGACGCTGATGCGCGCCTTCCACACCGCGCACGAGGCGGCCATGGCCGACGCGGAGTTCCGCCGCCAATTTCGCCTGCTGGACTGGGAGGAGGAGCTCCTTCACGCGGACCCCGGCTTCCGCGAGCCCAGCCCCACGGCGCGGCTGGACGCCTTCTTCACCCCCGAAGACGGGTCGCTGCGCTTCACCGAGTACAACGCGGAGACGCCCGCCGGGCCGGCGTACATGGACCGGCTCTCCGACGTCTTCATGGCCACGCCGGTGATGGGCGAGTTCCTGCGCACCCACAACGTGCAGCCGCTTCCGGCGCAGCACGGGGTGCTCCACGCGCTGCTGGGCGCCTTTCGCGAGTGGACGGGCACGCGCGACCTGCCGCGCATCGGCATCATGGACTGGGACGAGGTCCCCACCCGCAGCGAGCACCGCTTCTTCCAGGCGTACTTCCACGACCACGGCATCCCCTGCGAGCTGGCGGACCCGCGTACCTGCGAGTACCGCGACGGCAAGCTGATGTCGGGCGACTTCCACATCACCCTCATCTACAAGCGCGTCCTGATCGACGAGCTGGTGCAGCGGATGGGGCTGGAGTCGGACGTGGTGAGGGCTGTGCGCGACGGGGCGGTGTGCATGGTGAACCCCTTCCGCTGCAAGGTGCTCTACAAGAAGGCCTCGCTCGCCGTACTTTCCGACGAGCGCAACGCCCACCTCTTGTCGGCCGAGGAGCGCGCCGCCGTGGCCGCGCACGTCCCCTGGACGCGCGTGGTGGAGGAGCGCACCACCGAGAAGGACGGCGCCTCCATCGACCTCCTCCCCTGGGCGATGGAGAACCGCGAGCGCCTCGTCCTGAAGCCCAACGACGACTACGGCGGGCGCGGCATCGTCCTGGGCTGGCTGGCGAGCGACGAGGAGTGGCATCGCACCCTGCGCGGCGCCCTGGAAGCGCCGTACGTGGTGCAGGAGCGCATCGCCCTCCCCTCCGAGCCCTTCCCCAGCTGGGTGGATGGCGGCGTCAAGATCACCGACCGCATGGTGGACCTGGCCCCCTTCATCACCGGCGGCGCCACGGTGGACGGCGCCCTCACCCGTATCGCCACCGACCCGCTGCTGAACGTGACCGCGGGCGGCGGCTCCAGCGTGGCCACCATGCTGGTGGAGGCGCGCTGAGGATTTTGCTCTCTGTGTCTCTGTGCCTCTGTGTGAGACCGTAGTTCATTTGAACCCACGAAGGAGCGCCCCGATGAAGCCGCCCTCGCTTACCATCGGCATCGAAGAAGAGTACCAGATCATCGACCCCGAGACCCGGGAGCTGCGGTCGTACATCACCGAGATCCTGGACCACGACCACCTGATCCTGGGCGAGATCAAGCCGGAGCTCCACCAGTCCATCGTGGAGGTGGGGACGACGGTGTGCACCACCCCCGCGCAGACCCGGCAGGAGCTGCGGCGGCTGCGCGGGATGGTGATGGAGCTGGCCGACCGCAAGAACCTCAAGGTGGTGGCGGCGGGGACCCACCCCTTCAGCAGCTGGATGACGCAGGAGATCACCCCGCTGGAGCGGTACCTGGGGGTGAAGCAGGACATGGCGGACCTGGCGCAGCAGCTGCTGATCTTCGGCACCCACGTGCACATCGGCATCGAAGACCGGGAGTTCCTGATCGACGCCATGAACGTGGCCCGCTACTTCGTCCCACACATCCTCTGCCTCACCAGCAGCTCGCCCTTCTGGATGGGGAGGAACACGGGGCTCAAGTCGTACCGCAGCGTCATCTTCCGCAACTTCCCGCGCACGGGGATCCCGCGGGTGATGAGGGACTGGGCCGACTTCCAGTACCTCACCGAGAACCTGGTGAAGACGCGCTGCATCCCCGACGGCAGCAAGATCTACTGGGACCTGCGCCCTCACCACGCGTACCCCACGCTGGAGTTCCGCTTCCTGGACGTGTGCACGCGCGTGGAAGAGGCGGTGTGCGTAGCCGCCATCCTGCAGGCGATCATCGCCAAGGTGTACAAGCTGCGGCGCGACAACATGACCTTCCGCGTGTACCCGGGCGACCTCATCGAGGAGAACAAGTGGCGCGCCGTGCGCTACGGCCTCGACGGGCAGCTCGTGGACCTGGGCAAGCAGGCCGAGTTCCCGGCCCGCGCCCTGATCCGCGAGATCCTGGAATGGTTCGTGGACGACGTGGTGGACGAGCTGGGAAGCCGCGCCGAGGTGGAGTACGCCCTGCGCATCCTGCAGGAAGGCTCCAGCGCCGACCGCCAGCTCGCCGTCTTCGAGCGCACCGGCAGCCTCCACGCCGTCGTGGACCACCTCATCGCCGAGACCGAGGAAGGCATCCGCGGCCCGATGCCCGACACGCTGCACGCGGCCCGCTAAAAGGAATCTCACACAGAGACATAGAGGCACAGAGATGAAGTCGTCTCTGTGCCTCCGTGTCTCTGTGTGAGATTCTTTTTCAGGCCGGCGCGAGCTGGCCTTCCTGCTCCTGGTAGTACGCCTTCTGCGCGGGGTAGTAGTCGTTCCACTGCGGGAGCGGGGCGCCCTCGCGCGAGGCCACCAGCATGTCCAGGTAGTACTCCCACCCGGTCCCGATGTCTCCCACGTTCATGCCGTCGTCCAGGTGCTGCGTGAAGCGCATCTCGGTGACCCCTTCGGCCTCCGTGAGGTGGGCCTCCAGCCTCCAGTTCCCGTAGTCGCTCTCCGAGCTGACGGCGAGGTGGCGCGGCGCCTCGCACGCGTCGATCCTCATCGCCTGGGGCTCCGTGCCTGCTTCGAACCCCATCGTCACCAGGATCGTCCGCCCCGCGCCGGGCTCGCCCGTCCACGAGCCGTACCAGCGGGCCGTGCGGTCGGACTCGGTGATGCTGGCCCACACGTCTTCGATGGGCGCGCGAAAGGTGCGGGTCAGCACGAGGTCGCGGCCGGCGGGGGTGCGGGTAAGGCGGCCGGATGGGGTAGGCGTCATGCGGATTTCTCCTGTGGGGCGGGGTGAGCGGCGCGCCGTTCGCGCCGCGTGCGGTACACCTCGGTCTCCAGCGCGTCCAGCGCCCCGGCCCACGGGTCGTGAAGCTCGGCCAGCCACGCCTCCAGCGGCGCCAGCGGCCCCGTGTCCAGCCGGTACAGCCGTTGCCGCCCGCGCACCTCGTCCACCACCAGCCCGCACTCGCGCAGCACCCGCAGGTGGCGGCTCACGGCGGGCCTGCTGATGTCGAAGCAGGCGGCGATCTCGCCGGCGGTCATCATGCGCCCCTTCAGGAGCATCATGATCTCGCGCCGGACATTGTCCGAGATGGCGGCGGCAACGTCCATGTGGAAAGTGTAACCTGTGCGTTACGCTTCCGCAAGCACGTCCGTCAGGCCACAAGATGAAGTCTGTGTCTCTGTGTCTCTGTGTGAGCTTATTCGCTGTTGAGGCGTGGATCGTACGCGAACGGCCGCGAGCCCACGAGCTGGATCCGCCGCGCGTCGGGGTGGCCGGGGTTGATGAGGTAGTTCGTCTCTTCCGGGATCATCACGGAGGGTACGGCGAGCAGGAGGGACTCGCGGGAGCGGACCCAGGCGTCGCCGCGAAGCTGGCACGCGGGATGGCGGGGCCTGCGCCAGTCGGACGCGAGGTCACCCACCGTCACGTTCCGGACCTGCGCATCGTCCGGCACGTCGATGTCGAACAGCTCCAGGTCCGCGGGCTCGGTGCCGGGATTCACGTAGGCCAGCAGCTCCAGCGCGGCGAGGGCGCGTGAGCCGGCGGTGTACACCATCGCCGTCCCGGGCGAGTTCCAGCGGCTACCGGCCCGGCGTGCGCCTTCCCCGTTCAGCACGGGGTACACGCGTCGCGCGAGACGCCAGACCCGCATCACGCGAAGAGCCCGTGCGCCACCTGGAGGAGCGTCTCCTCCACGATTCGTCCGCCCTCGCCGCTGCGGAGGAGCTCGATGGGCACTGCGCCGCCGAGCGCCCGGTTGCGGGTGCGCAGCCAGCCGGCCGCACGCACCGGGTCGCCGATGGTCTCGCTCGCCAGCGCGGTGACGCGTGCGACCCGGGCGAGACGGTCCGATTCTTCGGGGGTGAGCGTGGCGCAGCCCATTCGTTCCGCGGCGCTCCCGTGCAGGAAGACGATCTGCTCCACCTCGGCGACCGTCAGCGCGCTCCTCTCCACCACTGCGCTCACCGCGGCCATGGGGAGGCCGTCCTGAACGGCCTCCACCAGGTCGAGATCCGACCGGATCACGCGGCCGACGAACACCTGGCCACCCCCGAGCATCTCCGCGACATCGTAGGTAGTCATGCCAGATCCTGCCGAGGACGGTGGTTCCTTGCCGCGATCAGATCGATGTGGAGGGGAGCAAAGTTGGTGCCCCTTCCCGGTAAATCTACCGCCAGCAACGACTTGCCCACGAGATCCGTTCGTGCGCTGGCGCATTCGTTGTGGGAGCGTGACTATTTGGCTACCTTGCGTCATCCCACCCGCGCGGCCCTGATCTTGCCACCCCTCAGGGCGTTCATCCCGTTTTACTCTTGTGTAAGGTAGTTCCGTATGCAGCAACGTCCCGTCATCGGCATCCCCACGCAGAACCTGAAGGCCATCGACCGCATCCCCGAGGACCTTCCGGATTCGTGGGTGATGAACCAGCGGTACTTCCTGGCGTGCACGGCCGTGGGCGCGGTGCCCTGGATGGTGCCGCTGCTGGACGAGGACATGGCGACGGTGCGGGCCATCTACGACCACCTGGACGGGATCTTCCTGGCCGGCGGGGTGGACATGGACCCGGCCTCGTACGGCGAGGAGCGCACCGAGTACTGCGGCCGCACCGACGGCGCCCGCGACGCGGTGGAGCTGGCCTTCGCCCGCTGGGCGCTAGAAGACGGGAAGCCGGTGCTGGGGGTGTGCCGCGGGATGCAGGTGCTCAACGTCGCCGCCGGCGGCACGCTGGTGCAGGACTGCGCCGCGCAGTGGGACAAGTCCATCAAGCACGACTACTTCCCCGGCGCCGGCTGGG